>JABHHN010000104.1 GCA_018671515.1 archaeon
AATCAGTAACTTTTTTATATTTGGACACAATTATTTTCATTAGCAGATCTCCTCCTCGATAAATTGGTTTTGAACTACTATTTATAGACGAGGAACTGCTACTTATATTTTTCTAAAATGCAGAGGGTTTCATATTAGCCTAGAAATATATTATAAAAAATTATAAAAAAAATTAACAAATCAAATCCTTTAAATCAGTAAAGACTTTTTTGATTTTCTTTTTGTCATCACTTGATGATCCCCATGAAACAACTAAAACATTTTCTGTATTTTCATCAACAGATGTCTCAATAGAATCCTTTACACCAATTACTGCAAATATTTTCTTGCTGTCTTGAAGTATTGGTACTCCTTCCTTTATTTTCTGTGGCTTTGTTGAACCATATGGTAAATATTCATCATCAGTTGTAGAATATCTTAAAAATATTTCACCATCTATTTTATCTGCATCAAATAATCCTAAATCTTTCATGTTTTCAAGTGAAACTAAATTAGCACAATTTACAATTGGACTAATATCTGGGAATTTTCCTTTGCTTAGATATTTCTTAATTAATAATTCAACTGCTGGAATCAAATCCTTATTCCAAATTTTTTGATGGAATTCTTTATATTTTTTAATTTCAGGTATATCTTCAACTTTTTTATTTCCTAATTTTGAAATTATTTTTTTCTTCCGATCATCAATGGATTTTATTTTACCAATTTTCATTTTAGTTGATTCTAAAAATAAATCAGGTAATAATTCAACTATTTTTTTATGCACATTCAATGTTCCCACTTTAACATATTCATCTTCTTTATCATCAAATAATATGTTAAATATTTCAGTCAAGTTCAATTCAAATGCTGATGCAGGCATTTCTATTGAAAAATTATTAAGAACTAAAGGAGAAATTTCTCCAATATATGCAACATCTTTGCCTTTTACTGATACTCGTCCAACACGTCCTGGAATAAATGAATCATGTTCTGTTTCTTTGATAACATAGTCTAATCCAATTGATGTTAAAAGATAATCTAAGACTTGTCTGATTCTTGTATAATCTGATTCAGGATTGCATATTACTGCAGCTAATCTATTTATTTCAATTACACCAGTATCCACAGATGAGTCTTTTTTGAAAATATAACCAGATTCAAATATGTTTTGAGGATATTCATGATGTGTGTTCTCACTAAGAATTTTCATTAGATTTGGAAGCATCCAAAATCTTAATATATCATAATCTTCTGAAAGAGTATGTGATAACTTAACATGAGTTGATGGTTTTTTTAGATTCATATTATCAAACTGAACCTGAGGATTTGTTAAATGATATGAAGATGTCTCAAGCATGTTTAATCCTGTTAGTAATCTTGCAACTTTTGTTCTGAATTTTTCAAATGGATCTTCCATTGCTGTCGTTGATTTTTTAGGAATTTCAGGTGTGAAATTTTCATAACCATATGCAACTGCAATATCTTCTGCTAAATCTGCTGGATGAATAACATCTGGTCTATAACACGGAATCATTGCTTTTCCTTTGGAATATGAATAACCCATTCTCTCAAATAATTCTTTTAATCTTTTTTCATCAATATCAATTCCCAACCATCTATTGATATATTCTAAATCAACTTTCATTTCTCTTGGAGAAAGATTTGGTGTAATAATTGTTTTATCAGGATATTTAACTTCCATTGAATAAACTTCTGCACCCATATCAATTAATGCAGCAACCATGATATTCAACACATATTCTGATGTATGCAAATCAAAACCACTTACTTCTAAGAATGCTTCTTTAGTTGTATCATCAATTTTTCCAGTCTTATGTGAATTTATGATTGGTGTAAAACTAAGTACTTCATCGTTTGCATCATGAAATAATGCATATTTATCAAGTCCCTTAACTAAATCTTTATATTTAATTCCTGTTGGATGCTGCTCTAATATCTGTTTTGCATTAATTTCATTATTCCATTCAAGTGGTCTAAAAACAATATCTTCAGGTTTTTTGCAGGTGAAACTAATTGGCAGTTTTATTTTTTCCATTGGATAAATTCCAATTGCTGCCTTCTTTCTTTTTCTACAAAATGTAATATGAAGTTTTTCCTGAATCTGAATTATTTCTCTTATTTTTTCATCATCTAAATCAAGATTCTTTACAAGACAACATACAGTATAAGGTCTAACTTTTTCCATCCCTTTTGTAACTATTACTTTTTCGCCAGATGGTTTTACATTGTAATCTCTAAGTCCAGTCTTTACTCCAATGAATGATGATAATGCACGTCCAAATCCTTGTTCTGATAACATGTCAGGTCTATTTGGAAATATCTCTACAACAATTTCTTCATCATCAACTGATTCTAAATCAGTTCCAAGCATGGAGATTCTATCTTTTAGTTCATCATCTGGAAGTTTCTTTCCAATTACGGATTCCAGTACTTTTCGATTAACTGTTATTGTCGGCATTTTGTATATGTTTTAATTTGTATAATTTTGTTTTTGTGTTTCTTTTTTTGAATTTTATCTCAGAGCTACACTCTTTTATATAGCAAGTTCCTTTTTTGGAACTTGCATATGGAAAAGAAAGCAAATTTCATTTGCTTTCCTGTTAATAATGACTAAATTATTAGTTTTTTTAAACTGGAAAATGTTCTTCTTCTATATCAAATTCAATTGCATGCAATAAATTTGGGTGTTCTCTTTTTATTTCTTCAAATAATGCACTAATCTTTTCAATTTCTTGATTTATTTTTTCCTTGTCTTCCTCAACATTTGCATGTTCTAATTCTTTAGATAATTTAGACATTAAATGCATTGCATCCTTTAATTGTTTTAAAAATGTATGACTATCATCAATAATATATTTTTCAAGTCTAACCATTTCATTAAGTATTGTTCTTGCACTCTCAAAATTTGTAGATTCTTGTGATGCATTTTCAACATGTGCTTTTATATGTTCTAATGCATCTTTTATTGATTTTTCTTGTATTACCATTCTACCTCAGCCATGTTTTCATTTCTCTAAGTTGCTTCAAATCATTCTTGTATAAATCTCTCAGGTCTGTTAAACCCCAGTACTCAGTAATTAATCTACCCAATCCAATTCCCCATGCACATACAGGTACTGACTTCCCTATCAATGGCTTTGTTGTTTCAGGTCTAAAAATACCTGAACCTGCAATTTCAACCCATTGCTTCTTTTTTGGATTCCATACATCTACTTCAGCACTTGGTTCTGTATATGGAAAATGTGCAGGTCTTACTCTAACATCTGGAAAACCCATCTGTTCGAAAAATTCTTTTAAATATCCAATCAAATTTGAAAAATTTGCATCTGGATCTACTACTATTCCTTCTACTTGATAGAATTCAAAAAGGTGTTTCCAATCAAGTGTTTCATTTCTAAATACTTTACCTACTGCAAAAAATTTTTGTGGTAAATCACTTTCTTTTAATTTTGAAATTGTCTGTGCGCTAAGAACTGTGTTGTGAGTTCTAAGCATATTGTTTGATGCTTTGTCTTCACTCCATTCTCCTCGCCATCCTAAACTACCAGTTGTCCAACCATTCTCATGTGTATTTTTTACATTACTAACTAATTTTTTATTAGGTAATTTTCCTTTCTGTGGATCTTTTAAATAAAATGTATCTTGCATCTCACGAGCTGGATGGTCTTGTGGAACAAATAATGAATCAAGGTCCCAAAAACCAGTTTGAACCATGTTACCAGTCATTTCTTTGAATCCAAGATTTCTCCATATATCTTTTATATATTCTACTGCTTGATTTGTAAAATGTCTTTTCCCACCATGTATTGCTGGAACATTTATTTCAACATCAAAACTTCTAAAATCTGCCTTTTCCCATGAACCATCCTTTAGCATCTTGGATGTAAGTTTATCCACAACTTTATCTGACATCTTTATTTTTGAGAGTTTTTCTCCAAGAGAAGTCAAAGTAATGTCTTTTGATTTTATGACATCTTTTTTTATGATTTCTTTTCTTTTTTGTAATTCATCTAATAATTTTTTATCAACATCATTAATTGGAATTGGAAAATTATTTTTTAGAAATTTTTCAAGTTCATTTTCTTCTTTTAAAAGTTTTTTTCCAGAATCAGTAATTGATATAATAAGTCCTTTATCTTTTCTTACATCAATTGCACCTTGCCTTCTTAGTTGTCCAATTGAAATATTTAATTCATTTTTATCAAGTCCAGATTTTTTTCCTATATCAACAAGCGATAATTCTTTTTCCATTATTGATTTTAGAAATCTTTTTTCAGGCATTCCTTCTTTTTTATAAAGAGTACCATTTTTATCAAGATCAATAAATTCTTCCTCTGATGAAATAATTTTTAGAACATCTTTATTTTCAAGCCATTGCAAAGCTCTCATAACTTGTACATCTTTCATACCTGATTTTTTTATCAAATCATTAAAAGATATAGATTTTTTAAGATGTGGAATAACTCCTCTCTCTAATGGATGAAGTTTTCTGACTAAATTATCAATCTCAGTTTTACTCATAATTGGGATAATAAATACAATATTTTATTTAAGTGTTTTGATTGGAATTGTTTTAAGAAGTAAATGTTTTAAATCCCTAATAATCTAATTAACTCATGTGTTGCATAAATCTTAATTTCATTTTGTTCTCTAAGTTTTTTTTCATTTGTCCATAATGGAGCTTTTAAATAAATAGATAATGCAAAATATACAATATCTTTTGGATCTGGACAAATCTGTTCTGCTATTTGTTTATACTTAATAAAATCTTCTTCAGGAATTATTTTTATATTATTTTTCAAAATTTTATATAATTTATTGAAATCATCAATTGATAATTTAGATTTATTAGAAATTTCTTTTTTATTATTTTCAAGTTCTTTAAATAATAATTGAGGTGCATATATTTCCAAACTGTCATTAAAAAATGCATCAATAGGTTTGCCAGGTCTAATAAGCATAGATAAAATTATATTTGCATCTATTACTATTTGCATTTTAAAAATTACATATCTTTGTATTTTTTAGCCATGTTTTTGTTTATTTTAATAGAAATTTCATCAGAATCATCTTTTAGAAGCATACTTTTGCTAACTATTTTTTTAAAAATTTCAATCTCTTTTATTTTCTCTTCAAAGGCTTTTCTTGCTACTGCTGACCAATTGACTTCATCTAATTTATTCATTTTAAATCTTAAATCATCTGGAACAGATACTGAAAGTACTCCCATATTATCACCTTATTAATTTTATTATAATTAATAAATATATTATAATTAATATATAAGTATTTCTAATCTAAAATTGAATTTAATGAAAAATAGTATTATTAATGAAAATTAAAATAAATTATATTGAAAAATCCTACAATGCATCCTTGCCTTTTTTCTTAAATAGATCAGGTAAATCAATCATATATTTACCATCATCTAATTTATAGACAAGTGGCTGTTTTTTTAGAAGGTTTACTAAATCCAATCTGTATTTTCCAGGTTTTATGACATTGATTGACTCAACGTCCAAAAAGATCGGTTTTTCTTGATTTGCTTCAACACCTAAAAGATCATAAATGTCATCTTCCATCTGCTGCTTTTCTTTTTTTGTGAGTTTATTCTCTTCCTTGACTTTTACTTTATCTTTATTTTTTACGAAGAAAAATAATTTTCCACCACAAGAACAACCAGAAATAATATCCTTACTTCCGTCATCATAGAATGTTCCGCATCTTACGCATTGGTGTGGCATAATAAAACTAAATAGATAGAAGTATAAAAATTATTCGTATTTTGTTTGAGTAAATTATTAATTAAAAAAAATTATTTTTTTTCTTTTGATTTTTTAGATTTAGGTTTTTCAACAGGTACATCAACTTTTGCTGTAGTAAACAGCTGAATCTTTCCTGGATCTCTTTTTATTTCTTTAACAACTGTTGCTGGACCTACGATTGTAAAACCTTCTCGGTCTCCCAACATGACTTTAATCAAATATGATTTTAATCTACTCCAAAGTTCTGCTTGCTTATTATTTGGATATATTACTGCTAATTCAATTCCCTTAAAATCATCATCAATTGATTCCATTGTATTTCGAATCAATTCTGCTTCTTCTTCTTTCTTTAATCTTCCTTCTAGAAGAACAATCTTGTTTTCTCTAACAATAGTGATAATTTTTTTAATTCTTTTTTGAGAATTTAAATCAGATATCTCTGCATAAGGGATGAACTGTAATGTAAGCATTCTTTTTTTACCTCTTTTTTTTCTAACCAGCCATGCTGATTAATGTATCATAAAAACCTTCTATATTATTGCCATATCTTGCTGATATTCCAACAATCTTATATTGTGGAAATGCTGCCTTTATCCTATCCATATTTGATTTTTTAAGATCAACTTTGTTTGCAACTAATAATACTGGAATATTTCTTGCCTGTAAATTTCCAATGATTGTAATATTTACCTGACTATATGGATCTTTTGTTGAATCAAGCACAACTATTACTGTATCCATGTCATCAAGCCATTTGATAGCATCAATAACTCCTTTTGTAGCTTCTTTTGCACGACCTTTAGCTTCTTTTTCCTTCATTCCGTGCTTTAAAAATTCTTCATAGTCTATTTTTGTAGCAATTCCAGGTGTGTCTACTAAATTAAATGTTAACTCTTTGCCTTTTGCCTTTATTGTCACTTGTTCTTTTATTTGAATTTCTCTAGTCTCGTGAGCAACATTTGATACAGAACCCATGTCTTCTCCCAACCAATCCTGACAAATTCTATTTGCAAGAGTAGTCTTCCCACCATTTGGCGGTCCATATAGACCTAGCTTTACTTTTTTTTTCTTCTTGAATAATTTATTGAAGAATTTACCGAAAAATTTTTTTATAGCCCCTAACATATTGATATATTAATTTGTTTAGAGGTATAAAAACCTTTTGGTTTGGTGATGATTTATTTTGTGCTCAAGAAGTAATTAAAATGAAGTTATTAGCATTTATTTTTATATCTATTTTCATAAATAATTAATCATATTTTTTCAAATAGGTTTCTAATTTGTGAATTTATTTCATTATTAACTTAGAAAGAGCTGATAGCTCTTTCTCATATCAGAAAAGAATTTTCAAAAAAAATTCTTTAAAATAGTGACTCAACATTTTTACAAAAAGCATTTGATAAACTATTCTATTTTATAAAATTTAAAATTCCCTACTTCTCCTTTTTTATTTTTGCAATAAAGAATCCTTCTGTGTTATTATCATGTGGCCAGATTCTTAAAACCTTTGAAACATCTTTTCTAAATTTAACTCCTTCCCACTCCATTATAGGTTTTGCCCTATTTATTGGTAAATCAATATCCATAACTTTTGCATTATCAAATTTTCCTAAAAGTGAATCAACTGTTTTTTCATTTTCTTCAGGTTCACATGAACATGTCGAATAGACCATTGTGCCACCAGGTTTTAAAATCCTAAATGCAACTTCAATTAATCTTCTTTGCTCTTTAGATATTCTCTGAATCATTCCAGGATTCCACATCCTTAATGTTTTCAAGCTTTTTCTAATTGTTCCAGTGCCAGAACAAGGTGCATCAACCAAAATTTTATCAAATGTTTCTCCCATCCTAAAAAATTGATGACCATGCATCATTGTAGTTATGATATTTGTTAGCCCAATTCTTCTTGTGTTTATACCCAATGGTTTCATCCTAAGTCCATTTATATCATTTGCAATAAGAATTCCCTTATTTTCCATATATTGTGCAATCTGGGTTGTTTTTGACCCAGGTGAAGAACACATATCAAGAACTATTTCACCAGGTTTTGGTTTTAATACTACTGGTGGAATCATGCTTGCTGCAACTTGTATGTAAATATATCCAAGAGAGTGTTCAAGTGTATTTCCAATATCTCGTCTATCAGTTTTTGTCTCAAACCAAAATCCTTCCTTGCACCAAGGAATTGGTGTTAATTTCCAGTTTTTTTCCATCCTTTTAACAAGGTCTTTTACTGAAATTTTTAAGGTGTTTACCCTTAGAGATCTTCTTATATATGATAATGAATATTTCATGAAATCATCATATGCATCGCCTAGAATTGCTCTATATCTCTCTTCAAAACCAGGCTTGATTTCATATTTAGTTGAATCTGGGATTACCTTTAACATATTATTATAGAATTAATAGGTTCTTTTTAATTTGTTGCATAATAATTATTTTTTTCCTTTAAAATATTTTTTAGATGCTTCTATTGAATCAAGAAATATATTAACAGTGTTAAAATAATTTTTTTCTGTTTCATTTATGTCTGCATCAGATTTTCTTTTTAAATCATATTTTGTCATATACCACACAAGATTATCAAAATGATGATATGGTTTATATAATTCAACTTGTTTTTTTAAGTCTGGAATTTGAAGTTTTTCTTGTAGATATAAAACAAATTGGTCCAAATATTGTATTTTTTTTTCTTTATCAGGTAATAAAGAATTCTTAAATTCAAAATCAGTTACTATATGTGCAATAAAATATGCCACGTCACCTAAATATGCACCAATTCCTCTTGTATAAGTTCCATCCCAATCAACTAAATATGTTTTTTCATCCACATCTAACCAATTTTTAAGAATAGGATCAGGATGAATCAAAGAAATATTTTTCTCTTTTGGACTTATTTTATCTGATTCAGAATAATGTTGTTGAGCATGACTTCTAAATCGCTTTTCCAATTCACTTAACGAAAAAACTCCATCTATTTTTTCAATAGGATATTTTTTTATACCACCATTCAACCAGTTAGGTTTTTCTTTTTTTATTCTACTAAAAGGCCCTTTTTTTTCTTCTTGAAATGTAGAAAAATCATCAATTGTGCTAAAATAACAATATAAAGGATCAACATTTCTTTTCTCAAATTTACCATTATGAATTTGCTTTTGTCCTTCATTATACAACTCCACAACTATATCTGCAATTCTTCTTAAAATACTATTTTCTTCTTTAGGATTATCAATTTTTTTAATAAAAGGCATATTTTCTCGCAATTGTCCTAATTTATAATCACCTATATACTCCTCAATCATCATTTCTAGTTGATAATCATCATTCACTACCCAAGTTATTACATTTGGAAGAAAATTAAAATCTTTTAATGCTTCTAATGTCAAAGATTCTGGTTTTAGACTTGTATTTCCATATGATCTAGTTCTTTTTAAAAAATATTTTTTTTCACCAACATCAAGCCTATAAGTTACATTTCTTGCACCAACTCTTAATTGCATAAGTTTGAAATCTTCCTTTCCTAAATTATCTCCTAGCTCTTCTCTTTCAAAATAAGACCTATAATTACTAAAAATAATATCTTTAAGACTTGAAGTTTGCATTGTCTAAGAGAGAAATTTCAAC
The DNA here is from genome assembly GCA_018671515.1 of archaeon. Taxonomy (GTDB): domain Archaea; phylum Nanobdellota; class Nanobdellia; order Woesearchaeales; family GW2011-AR15; genus JABHHN01. The sequence goes on from JABHHN010000104.1 coordinate 9,393, forward strand.
TTTAATTTAAATATTATTGATTTTGTTACTTTCCCGTTACAAAAATAAATAATTTAATATTTTTAACTACATAATCAAATATGTTCGATTTGCAGTAATATTATAAGTCCAATACAAACAACTCCTGCAATGACCATCTTAAAGGCATTTAGTATCTTGTTTTCCTCAGAAATTTTACCAAGATATGCTCCTAAAATTATCAATAAGAAAAATGCTATTCCAAGTGAAATCATATACATTATTTTAACAGTAATCATAGCACCAAAAAAGAAAGGAATTATGACTAACATTGAAGCTAATAATGGTGATGCTCCGTCTATAAATGAAACTACATATGTTGCAAATTGACCTGCTTTCTGTATTTTTGTATTATGCAATTTATGAAGTGTTTGTTTTTCAAGTTCAATTAATGCTTTTTTTCTCTCTGCTTCTTCTGAAAGATATGTTCCCCAAAATCCAGAAACACTCATTGCAACTGCTGCAGCAACTGAAGTCATAATTATTGTTTTAGCTTCCATTATACCTGCAAAATAACTTCCGACTAAAATCCCCATGATAGTAAGTATTCCATCAAATGAATTCATGACAAAATAACGCCTACCAATCTCTGAGAAATTTGCAATTAGATTATAATGGTGGTATTTCTTCTTATATTCTTTAAATTTTTTTTTTAAGAATTTGATCATATTTTATCTTCTACTGCATACTAGCTGCATCCTGATGTGTAAATGCTTCTTTTACTATTGTTAATCCTGATGTGACTTTATCAATACTATGAATTGTTGCACCAACTGATTCTATTGCCTTTTTAGCTTTTTCAAAATCAATATTTTTTCCTTCAAGAGTAACCTTGACATTCTCAACTTTGCTATCTATTTCATAAACTACGATATCACAACCATCAATACCAGATAAATCACTAAGCTCCTTTGATAGAAACAAAATGTCTGGTTGATGTGGCTTCATTACATCCAGAACTAAAATTCTTACTTTACCCATATGTTTTTCACTTTCTTTAAATATGTACCTTTTCTATTTAAATATTTTGGTTTTGTGAAAATTTCCAATTTAAAAAAATATATTAAAAATTCTATTTATTTTTAGATTAACTCAATCTACTTATCTTTGATCTTTCATTATCAGTAAATAAATATATACTATTTTTACTCCCTGATCTTAATTTTCTTCCTATACCATGAGATTTTGCAATCTTATCAATCTGATTTACATTCAACCCAATTTCTTCTTCAGTCTCTTTTGAAGTATATAATATTTCTCCTTTGACATCACCTAAATAATTATTAAATGATTGTGCATTTACTATGTATTTTATAGGTGCCCTTCTTATTTTTTCCATGCTTATATCATTGTCAATACTTAAGTTATATACTACATGACTATCAGTAATTTTTAATCTGGCCAATACCTCATCAACCAATAACCAATTTTCATATAATGTGTCGGGTGATTTTTTATCCCCTAAACCATATCCTCTTAAAATATTTCTTCTCTGTACTTTATATAAGTCTACAGCATCTTCTAAACTATCTTCCTCAATATTGTATTCTTCACAAATTGTTTCTAGTGATACTCCTGTCTTTAAAAGAATATAGCTCTCCTTTACCATATCAATTGGTCTATTTACATTTCTTAAGACCTTTTGTGCAGCCTCTCTTCTTTGTAGAGTATATACTTGTTCATCATCAAAAAGTAAAGTAGGAGAAGTACTGAGCGGAACTAAATAACCAGATTTAACTCTCTGTCTAACTGTTCTCGGATTAATTTTCAATATTGTTGCAGCTTCCTTCGTTGATATACCCATACTCAAAGACGAATTAATAGACTATATAAAAACATTTGTGGAAATGTATAAAAAAATCCAAATAAATATTTTATTGAGAATATTAGTTAAATATCTTTACACATATAACAACCTTGCAACTCATAACCGAATTTCTTATAATACATTCTCACACCAACACCTGAAATAACTACAACTTTATTCTTTCCATGTTCTTTAGAAATTGATTCTGCCTTTTTAAGAAGCTTTTTACCAAGTCCTTTGTGTTGAACATTTCCTTCATCTCCAATACCAGCAGCTGTACCTACTACATGAAGTTCTCTAATAAGTCCTGTGTCATCTGTGATTTCAGGTGTCAAAGATTCTGATGGAAATCTTAATCTGCAATAACCATGTAGATGTTTTCTATCTTTATCTTCATATGAAATAAAAAACTCTGTTCCATTTGACGCAACATATTCTTCAACAAATATTTCTAATTCTTCTTTCTTGATTATTTTATTTCTTGATGAAAGACCAATTTCACGTGATCTAATATCTTGTGAGACAATTTTTTTCTCAGTTAATTTCTTATCAACATATTGACGTAAATTTGTCCTATCTACTCCAGCTTCTGTAACTTTTGTAGGAATATCCCTCTGTACTCTCATAATTCTTATCCATCTTGGTACAAATTTGATAAAATCTGAAATTATATCTGCAGCCTTTTCTGTTGTAATTGGTTTATATTTTCCCTTTTTCCATAATATTTCAAGACCAGTCCCACCCATGACCATTGTTGGATATATTTTATACATATCAGGTCTAAAATTTGAATTGTCAAGTGTTTCTTTTAATGTTTTCAAATCATTTTTTGGATTTGACAAAGGAAGCCCAGGCATCATATGATAATTTATCTTAAACCCTAAATCCTTTAGAATTCTTGTTGAATCAATAGATTCTTTTAATCCATGACCTCTATTTGTCATCTTCAAGATTTTTTCATCTGTTGTCTGCACACCAAGCTCTACTCTTGTGCAACCAAATTCAAGCATTTCAAGTCCGTGGGACAAAAGACCCCAATCTGGTTTTGTCTCAATTGTAAGACCAACACACCTTATCTTAGATTTCTCATTTCTTGTCTTCTCATTTGAAAGTGTTGATTTACCTTTTAATTTTAGAACCTTACTTCTAATTGATTTAGCTCTATCTTTACTATAAATATCACCAGGTAATAAAAAGAACTCCCTGAATTTTAAATGATCAAATTCATCTTTTTTATAAAATTCATCTGAAAAATCATTAAGTGCCTTGAATATGTATGTGACAAATTCATCCTTGTATTTTTTTGTCAATGCTGGAAATGTTCCACCTTGAATTATTATTTCAACTTTTTCTGGATTCTGATTTAGTATAACATACTGTTCTAATCTATTAAAAACAACTAAATAAGGATCATAATTATTTCTTGCAGAACGCATTGATGATGGTTCATTTCCTGTATATGATTGAGGAACATCTCCAAATTGACTTCCTGGACCACCAGGACAATATATGCAAGTACCATGTGGACATTTATGAGGTGCACACATAAGTGCAATTGGAGCAACACCTGAAAGTGTTCTTGTAGGTTTAGTAATGATATTTAATTTTTTTATATCCTTAGGGTCTGCACGAAGCAATATATCTGAATTAGTAGGAATCTTTGCAAGTTTATATTTTCTGGATAGTTTATTTTTTACTTTATTAAGCTCATCATTTGTATATCTCTTTTTTAAGAGCATTGAGATTATTTCTTTGTAAAACTCATCCATAGTAAGTTGGAAAATTAGTGTTTTTTATAATGTTTATGTGAAAAAGAGAGTTATAACATTATAGGAGAAAATATTATTTCATCATTATCAAAAAAACAAATTCTATCTGTTTTCTCTCACACATGCAAGTTCTAAAACGAACTTGCTATATTAAAGGCTTAAAAAGCCTAAAATATTTATAAAATAAAATTAAAAAAACAAATATTAGTAAATTAATAGTAAAAATCACAAATTATATAAATAATACTTACCAATAAATACAATATGGAAAAAATAAGAAATGAAATAAAAAAACTTTTAGATGATATTCAAAAAAGCAATAAAACTGAAACTTATAATAAAAGAACATCCCATATTCAGACTTTATTAAAAAATGCTCAAAAACTCTTTGATATAGATGAAAAAGAAAGAATTCATATTCTTGCAAGCCTCTCTATTGCTTCTGAAAAATTAAATGTTGCAAAAAGACTTCTAGAATTACCAAATAATGCAAAAATAAGTATTAAAGATAATCTAAAAGTAGCATTAGAGTATTTAAAAGAAATGAATCATGAAATAAAACATGATGAAGAAATTCTAAAAAAACTTGAAGAATTAACTAAGTAAAAAGAAACACGCAAAATATATAACTTAAAAAAAGAAAAAATCAAAAAAAAACAAATCCTATGCATTATGGCCTTTAATTCCAACACCTTTCAAGATTTCCCAGACAATTACTACAGTACTTGCTACAGCACTAACTATCAACCAGTCCATTAGTGAAAGTATTGTTATTCCAATTGATTCACCAAATGCAGGGAATATCTTTGTTACAAACAATAACCCAACATGTGTAGTTATGGAAAATATTACTGCCTTTACTAGATGCATGTTTGAAAATATTCCAACTTTAAATGTTGATTTTACAAGAGATCTACAATTAAATACGTTGAACATCTGGAACATCATAAGTGTTGTAAATGCCATTGTTGTTGCATATACTTGATTTCCTGCAGATGCCTTGAAAGAATATTCATATATTCCAAGAACACCTATCATCATTATCACTCCAATTGAAACCATGAACCACATCTTGAATCTATTAAGTACTCCACTTTTCATCTTCCTTGGTTTTCTTGTCATGACATCATCATCAATTGGATCTACTGACAAAGCTGTTGCTGGAAGTCCATCAGTCACTACATTTATCCATAATAACTGAAATGCTGATATTGCAAATCCTGAATTGAAAATCATTCCAAAAAAGACGACAAACACTTCTCCTATATTTGAAGATAATAAATAAAGTATGAATTTCATGATATTATCAAAAATTCCTCTTCCTTCTTCAACTGCATTTACAATTGATGCAAAATTATCATCTGTAAGTATCATGTCTGAAGCTTCTTTTGCAACATCTGTTCCTGTGATTCCCATTGATATACCCATATCTGCCTTTTTAAGAGCTGGTGCATCATTTACACCATCTCCTGTCATTGCAACGACATGGCCTTTATTTTGTAATGCTTCAACTATAAGCATCTTATCTTCTGGGTTGACTCTTGCATAAACACCAATATTTTCAACTTCCTTTGCTAAGTCAATATTTTTTAGTTCTTCACCAAGAATCGCTTTACCTTCAATTCCTAATTCAGTTGCAATTGCCTTTGCAGTTCCTATGTAATCCCCTGTTATCATGATTACTTTAATTGATGCAGATTTACGTTTTGCAATTGCATCTTTTACTTCAGACCTTGGTGGATCAATCATTCCTTGTAATCCAACAAAAATCATATTTTCTTCATAATCAGATTTTTTAGTCTTAGCTGTCAATTCTTTATACGCAAATCCTAATACACGTAATGCTTCACTTGATAATTCTAAATTTTTATCCATTACTTGCTTTCTTGTTTTAGAATCCAATTTTTTAACTTTTCCATCAATTATTATTCTATCACAATTCTTTAGAAGAATATCAGGAGCACCTTTTGTATATCCATATTTTTTAGATGAAATATTATGAATTGTTGTCATCATCTTTCTTGTTGAATCAAATGGTAATTCATCAAGTCGTGGATACTTTTTATCTATTTCTTCTTTATCTAATCCTTTTTTTGCAGCACTTACAACTAAAGCACCCTCTGTTGGATCTCCAATTACTGAATATTTTTTCTTTTCTATTACTAATTTTGAATCATTATTTAATAATCCAATTCTAAGAAGCAGACCCATATCTTTTGTTTCATCTGAAAATGTTCCTTCAGGTTCATATCCTGCACCATTTACATCAATTGTCTTTCCATCAACATAAACTTTTTTTACAGTCATCTGATTATGTGTCAGTGTTCCTGTTTTATCTGAGCATATTACTGTTGTTGAACCAAGTGTCTCAACAGAAGGAAGATTTCTAATCAATGCATTTCTTTTTATCATCCTTCCAACACCTAAAGATAAAGCAATTGTAACTACTATTGGAAGTCCTTCTGGAATTGCTGCTACTGCTAGACTAACTGCTCTTAAAAATACATTTAAAACATAATCTATATCCTGAATATTTCCTTTGAACACTCCTAAAATAAAGACTGCAATACAAATACCTAATGTTATCAATCCTAGTTTTTTTCCAAGAACAGCTAGTTTTTTCTGCAATGGTGTTTCTCCATCTTCAGTTGATTGAATCATATCTGCAATCTTTCCAATTTCAGTTAACATACCAGTTTTTACAACAACTGCTAAACCTTTTCCCTGAGTAATGATTGTTCCTGAAAAAATCATGTTTTTCCGATCTCCAACACCTAAATCTTTGTTGTATATCTTTAGTTCCTTCTCCACAGGCAAAGATTCACCTGTAAGTGCAGCTTCCTCACATTTTAGATTTACTAAACTTATAATCCTTGAATCTGCGGGAATCTTTTCTCCTTCTTCCAAAACTAAAATGTCACCAGGAACTATATCTTTAGAATCAATCTTTACTTTTTTTCCATCTCTTAAGACTACTGATTTTAGTGAGGCCAGTTTTTTTAGAGCCTCAATTGCCTTTTCAGCACTATATTCCTGTTTGAATCCAATTATTGCATTTACTACAATTATCACAATAATTAATATAGCTTCAAATTGATGAGATAGCAAAGAACTACCAGGATTATGCGTATATTCAATATAACCAATTATCACTGAAATAATTGCTGCAATTATCAAAACAACTACCATAGGATCTGTAAATTGTCCAAAAAATATTTTCCATGGTGAAATCTTCTTTTTTTGTTTTAATTCATTAGGTCCATATTTTTCAAAATTTTCTTGAGCTTTTTTAGCACTAAGACCTTCTTTTGATGTACTAAATTCTTTGTATATTTCTTTTATATCTTTTTTATAATAATCCATTTATTATCACATCTTTTAATTCATATTATCTATTTTTAAAAACCTTATTTATGTTATTAAATAGCTTCTTAAATGTTGACCCTGATTCTTGAGGACCAATAAGTTTAATCTCTGGAGTAGGTTCCCTCAATTCTTTTGCTCTGTAATATTCTAGAGTCTGAACCATGACATCTATCTCATTTATTGCACCAAATATCTGATGCTGTTTTTCAATTTCAATCTCTCCTGATTTGTTTTCCAATAATTCTGTCAATTCTGTTCTTCTTTTATCTAAAACCTTTGATATTTCACTGAGCATTTTACCACCTTTTAATTTCTGTTTCTTTTAACTGTGAAATGAAAAATTGCAAACAATCTATTTCACAAAATATCGCTTTTTTCTTAAATCCTGTAGTACCGAATATCAAAGTAAATTTTGACTTTGTTGATTCCATTTCAGTTCCACATACAGGACATAATGATTGATTATCACTTTTATTTTTTTCTAAATGCTTTATCTTACTTTTTATTGCCAAAGACATATTCCCACAATATAAATCTTTTTGTAATGATTTGAGCTCAGGATAATCCATTGATTGTATTATATTTAGAAGTTTATTCATTTTTATTTTTTCCCCTCCCTTGTTGTTTAATTAAAAATTGGTTATCGTCATATAGAATTGTAGATTTAGTTACTAGAGAAATAAAATATTCATTATTATGAAAAACCCCATCCATTATTTCTTTTTTGTTATGTAAATATAATTTCACTTTTTTTGATTCAGCTCCTTTTTCAATAATATAATTGCTATATTTTTCATAATATTTTTGAGGATTGTCCATTACAAAAAATAATTCGATTTCATTTTCTGTTGCACCTATAAAAGATAAAGATTGTATGTCATGAAACAAGTCATAATTATTAAAAATAAATTTTTGCAAATAATACTCTAAATCTGATTTTATTAAAAATAAAATATTAAACATTAGTTTATTTCTTTTATTTAATTTCATAAATTTTTTATCACTACCTACATCACTTGCATAAACAATGTAAGCAAAGTCTTTTTTTAATGAATATAATGTTCTTGGTTTCCCTCTTGTTACTGTAGAAAGTTTTTGTTTTTCTACTAAATCAAGTGCTTCAAGAAGTCTTAACTGAATACTCATATTTGCAATAGAAGTTTTTGTTTTTTTAGCAAGTTCAGTTGGTGATTTTGAACTCCTAGAAATTGATTTGATTATTTCCCACCTAGAATCTAAAAAAACGTTTTCATATGACATTGGTTAGTTTAAAACCCACAGAGTATTTAAATATTTCCATAATTTATTACAATATAATAGTTTATTTAATTTAATAGATATTTAACTTAATAAAAATACACTTTAAAGTAGTTGCAAATTTAAGCATTTTTTACGAAACATTTTTATAGTAAATTGGCTTCGAATAAATTAAATATAATGAATAATTGAAAAATAGAGTGGGTTTATTTTAAATTAGGGTGTAATATTAATTGAAAATACTGATGTTCGGATGGGAATTCCCACCACACAATAAAGGAGGCTTAGGTACCGCTTGTCTTGGATTAACCAAGGCATTATCTGAAAAAGATAAAGAGGTTATCCTAGTTATTCCAAAAGGCGGAAAATCTGAAAATTCTGATCATTTAAATCTTATTGTAACTGAAAATCTTTACATAGGAAATGATAAAATAAAATATGTTAAAATTGATTCTTTAATGCACGCATATATTTCAACAAACGAATATGAAGACGAATATGCAAAACTTTTCTACAATGACAGTAAAAACCCTAAATTAGACATATATGGAAAAGATCTTTTTAAGGAAGTTCAAAGATATGGAGAAAAAGCTAAAATTATAGCTCAATTTGAAGATTTTGAAGTAATTCATTGTCATGACTGGATGACTTTCAAAGCAGGAAAAGCTGCAAAAGAAGTTTCAGGTAAACCTTTAGTTGTCCATGTACATGCAACAGAATTTGACAGAACAGGTGGACATCCAAACCAAGCAGTATATGATATTGAAAGAGAAGGAATGCATGTAGCTGATAAGATTATTGCAGTAAGTAATTATACAAAAGATATGATTTGTAAGCATTATGATATTAATTCAGAAAAAGTAGAAGTTGTTCACAATGGAATAAATACTGATAATGAACAAGAAATGCTTATAGAAAAGCAAGAAAATGTTGTATTATTCCTTGGTAGAATGACATTACAAAAAGGACCTGATTATTTCATTGAAGCAGCTAATAAAGTGCTTGATTTAGAACCAAATACTAAATTCATCATGGCAGGTACTGGAGATATGTATCCTAAAATGATTGAAAAGGCAGCAGAACTAAATATTGGACACAAAATACTTTTCACAGGTCACCTAAAAGGTGATGAAGTAAATAAAGCATACCAAATGGCAAAATTATATGTCATGCCATCTGTCAGTGAACCTTTTGGACTTACTGCTCTAGAATCAATTAAAAATAATACACCAGTTATGATCTCAAACCAATCTGGAGTATCAGAAGTTCTTACAAATGCATTAAAAGCTGATTTTTGGGACGTTGATGAAATGGTAAATAAAATGGTTAGTGCAATAAGATATCCCGCTCTTGGTGAGACTATTGTTGAACAAGGAAACCATGAAATTAAAGGTATATCTTGGAACAAAGCCGCAGATAAATGTATCAATGTATATGATTCTTTAAAAAAAGGTGATTTTTAAATGGTTGATGTATGTATGTATTTTCAAGTTCATCAACCATATAGGCTTAAAAAATATACCGTTTTTGAAATAGGAAAAAACCCTGATTATTTTGATGATGAAAAAAATAAAGAAATAATGAAAAAAGTAGCAAGAAAATGCTATTTACCAACCAATAATCTCATATTAAAATTAATAAATGAAACTAAAGGTAATTTTAGAGTTGCTTATTCAATAACTGGAACAGCGCTCGAACAATTTGAAAAATACTCACCAGAAGTGCTTGATAGTTTCAAAGAACTAGCAAAAACTGGATGTGTTGAATTTTTATCTGAAACATATTACCATAGTCTTTCATTTTTATATTCTAAAGCAGAATTTACAGAACAAGTAAACAAACATAAAATCTCTATCCAGAAATTTTTTGGACAAACCCCAAAAGTTTTTAGAAATACTGAATTGATATATAATAATGAACTTGCTAATTTTATTGAACAAATGGGTTATATTGGAATAATTGCAGAAGGTGCTGACCATATACTTGATTGGAAATCTCCTAATTTCATTTACAAGCCTACAACTGCTGAAAAAATAAAATTATTATTAAAAAATTATAAACTAAGCGATGATATAGCATTTAGATTCTCAAATAAAGGATGGAATGAATGGCCACTCTCCACAAAAAAATTTGGAGACTGGATAAGACAAGCAGATGGACAAGTCGTTAATCTATTCATGGACTATGAAACTTTTGGCGAACATCAATGGGAAGACACAGGTATTTTCAATTTCTTAAATCACCTCCCTCATGAATTATTAGGTAGTGGAATTTCATTTAAAACACCAACTGAAATATGTAAAAATAATGATGTAAGAGGAGAATTAGACATTCATAATGCAATTTCATGGGCTGATATGGAAAGAGACCTTTCTGCGTGGCTTGGAAACAAAATGCAGCACAATACTATTAATGAATTATACAAAATAGAAGAAAAAGTAAAAATGACTCAAAATCCTGATTTGATTGATAAATGGAAAAAATTACAGACAAGTGATCATTTCTATTATATGTGCACAAAATGGTTTTCTGATGGAGACGTACATAAATATTTCAATCCATATGACAGCCCATATGATTCATTTATTGCTTTTATGAACATACTAAATGATCTAAATATAAGGATCAATACAACACTATCAAAACAAAAAAAAGAGGTTGTCATAGATGCCCACTAAAAAAAAAGAAGAAAAGAAAAAAAAAATTGTAAAAAAGAAAATTAAAAAAAAGACTGTAACAAAAAAAGCTAAATTAGTAAATGCAAAACCTAATGAATATTTCATGTTAAAAACTGGGAACCCAATAAAGAATCTAAAAGAGTTTGTTGATTCACTAGAGAATATGAATGACTGGGTTTTTAAACACCATGTAAGTTTGGAAAAAAATGATTTTTCAAAATGGATTGCAGATGTCTTAAAAGAAAAAGAATTAGCACAGCAATTAAAAAAAACAGATTCACAAGTGGAAACACAATTACTGACCATGAGATATATGATTAACAAATATATTTAGGACAAAATTTAAAAAAGAGTATAGGTTATTATTTTAAAAAAGGGGTGGAATGATGAAGCAATTCTTAGAAGATGTTCCAAAGGAACATGTATTCAAAATAGGAGATAAAACTCTAAATAATTTACATGATTTATTATATGAATTAAATATAATTTCTGATGAAGATTTTACACATTATGTCGGTGATGATCATAATCATTTCTGTAATTGGATAAATTCAATTGTAAAAGATAAAGAACTAGCAAAAAAAATAGAAAATGAAAAAGACAGACAAAAAACTGTTGAAATTCTTGAAAGTAGGATAGTTGAAATACAAGAACATATTGATAAAACTTCTGAAGATAAGGCAGAACCTGAAAAGACAGAAAAAACTGAAGATTCAAAAGAAAAAGAAGATGTCAAATTAATAGAAGACAACAATTTCCATGAAGATAATAAAGGATTTGTAGACATGACTAATGTCACAGACGAAAAAAACAAAAAATCCGAAGAAATCCTGGAAAAAGAATCACCTAAAGAAGAAAAAAAAGCTGAAACTCCAATTGAAGAAAAAGCTGATGAATCCTCAACTCACGAAGATAAAACTGCTGATAATAAGGAAGAAAAAAAAATAAATGTACCTGGAATTAAAGAAAAGAAAAAAAGAAAACACCATCATCAACACCACAAACACAAAGATAATATTGATATGCATAACCATATGAGAGAAATTTTTGGTCAGAAATATGATTTACATATGGCTAAAGAATTTTTTCAAGGAATTGTATTAGGAATCATCGTTGGATTAATAATTGCAAAAATAATAGGTATTTAAATGGAAAACAAAAGTGATTATTTTTTTGAATGCTCCTGGGAAGTATGCAATAAAGTAGGTGGAATATATACAGTCGTCAAGTCTAAAGTCAGACAGATGATGAAGTATTACAAAGAAAAATATTATCTTATAGGTCCTTATTTTGAAAAATCTGAAAAAACAGGTGAATTCATTAAAGAAGAACCAACTAAATTACTTAAAGGCATATTCGACAAACTTGCACAAAGAGGTATTTACTGCCATTATGGAAAATGGATAGTAAATGAAAACGAACCAAATGTCATATTAATTGATTATTCTAAATTTAGTTATAATATCAATAATATAAAAAAAGACTTATGGGATAATTATTCTGTTGATTCTATGGGAACAAGTTATCATGATTTTGATGAACCTGTCCTTTGGGGAACTGCTGCAGGAATTCTAATTGATGAAATTAGACTAAGTATAGACAAAGAAAAAATCGCAGCACAATTCCATGAATGGCTTGCAGGTGCAGGTCTTCTATATTTAAGAATGAAAAATTCAAGAGTAGGTACAATTTTTACAACTCATGCCACTATGCTTGGAAGAACAATTGCTACAAATAATGAAGAATTATATGATTTACTAGATAAAATAAATCCTCAAGAAAAAGCATATGAGTTAGGAATTCAATCTAAATTTTTAATGGAAAAAGCATGTGCTGAGGCAGCAGACTCTTTTACAACTGTTTCTGAAATTACAGGAATGGAAGCTACATATTTCCTTGGAAAAAAACCTGATGTACTTCTTCCTAATGGTCTTGATATTGAAAAATTCCCAACTTTTGATGATGCATCAATAAAGCATAAAAGATATAAAGAAAAAATAAGGCAGTTCTGCCTATATTATTTCTTTCCATATTATTCATTTGATATTGAAAATACATTATTCTTTTTCATATGTGGTAGAAATGAATTCAAAGATAAAGGATTAGACGTATATATTGAAAGCTTAGGACTGCTAAATAAAAAATTAAAAGAAGAAAATAGTGATAAAAATGTTGTTGCATTCATTTGGGTTCCTGGAGATGTTGGAGAAATCAAAAAAGATATTGTTCAAAACAGATCCAATTATGACGACATATATGACTCAGTTCATGATATAACTGAAGACATCAAACAAAAAATCATTTATGGAATATTATCAAAACAAGAACTAAATAGTGAATTCTTATTTGGAAAAAGTCTTATGCAGGAAACAAAAAAGAAATTAGTCAGATTAACTAAAAGTGGACTTCCACCTCTTTGCACACATCATCTAAATAATGAAGGTAATGATAGAATCATAAATGCACTAAAAAATCATAGTTTAGTAAATGATGTAAAAGATAAAGTAAAAGTAGTCTATTATCCAATATTTTTAACTGGAGCAGATGCACTATTAGATCTTTCATATTACGAAGCCATTATGGGCACTCATTTAGGGGTATTTCCTTCATATTATGAACCTTGGGGATACACACCTCTTGAAACAGGAGCATGCGGAGTAGCAGCTGTAACTACTGATTTAGCTGGCTTTGGAAAATACGTGCAACGTGAAAGCGCAAGTCATAAAAATAAAGGAATATATGTTCTTGAAAGATTACATAAAAGTTATGAAGAAGTTGTAAAAGATATGGAAAAAGTTTTCTATGATTTTGTACATCTAACAAAACAAGACAGGATTGAAAATAAATTAAGAGCAAAAAGAATTGCATCCTTAGCTGACTGGCATATATTAGCTGATAATTACATAAAAGCTCATAATTTGGCAGTAGACCGAGCAGAACATAGATAGAAAAAATTTATAAGTTTTATTTTATTTACTTAATCTTTCTTTTATAATTGAATCACTAGTTTGTCCATAGCAAGGCATACTGCCTCGGAAGTTTATTGCAAGAAGCTTCGCTTCAAATTTTATGAAAATTGATTAATACATGACTAAAATAAAAAAATTTATTAACAAGTGTTAATTTTATTTAACACATGTTAAAAATATTTTACAATTTACACCCTTTTTTTGAAGATAATTATAAAGAATACGGAGTAAGAGAATATGCAAAGCTAATTGGAATTAGCCCACCAACAGCCTCTGTTTATTTAAAAGAATTCAATAATGAAAAAATTCTTAACTCATGGAAAGAAAGAAAATATAATTTTTATAAAGCAAATAGAGATAATAATTTGTTTATTGATTTAATGAAAGCATATTATAGAATTAAATTAAAAGATCTAATTCAATATATTTCTAAAATTAGCAATTTTCCAACTATAATACTATTTGGATCTTTAGCAAAAGGTGAAGCTAATAAAAATTCAGACATTGATTTATATATAGATTCTAATAAATTTGAAATAAATCTTAGTAAATTTGAAAAAATATTAAAAAGAAAAATAGAATTACACTTTAAACCTTCAATAAAAAATATTAATTTAAAAAATAATATTTTAAATGGTCTTGTTTTAAATGGAAGTAATATAATATGAACTGGGAAGAATGTAATAGAAAAAAAATTGTAAAAAAAATATTACCTGATAAAAATCTTATAAATTCTCTTATTGAGGCAAGTAATAATAAAATAGAATCTGCAAAACGACTAAAACTTGATAAAATAACTGCTAGTTCTATCATTAGTTTGTCTTATGATGCATTAAGAGAATTATTAGAGGCAACTGCTATTAAAAAAGGATTTAAATTATATAACCATGAATGTTATTGCTCATTTTTAAAAGAAATATTAAAAAATGAAAAATTATCCTTAGATTTTGATAGAGTAAGAAAAATTAGAAATTCAATAAATTATTATGGAAAAAGTGTCAATCCAAATGATGCTAAAGATATAATATCCCTGATTGAAAATTTAATAATAGTTCTAAAAAGTTATTATTTAAAAAAATACTCAACTGGACTTTTTATTGGTAGATTTCAACCCATCCACAACGGACATCTAAAATATATTAAATTCATGTTAACTGAATGTGAAAAATTAATTATATTAATTGGAAGTTCAAAAAAACAAGGAACAACAAAAAATCCTTATGATTTTAAGAAAAGAAAAGATTTACTCTTAAAATCAATGGAAGAGTTAAATATTAATTCTGAGAAAATAAAAATAAATTCAATTAGAGACTTTCCTGATGACAATGAATCCTGGTTTTCAAGAATAATGAAAAAAGTTGAAGATATTGACATATATTATGCAGGAGAAAATGAAGTAACTTATTCTATATTTAATAAAAAGGGAATTAAAACACATAAGATTGATAGAAGAATCGATGATATAAGTGCAACAGAAATTAGAAAGCTAAAAAATGAAGATAAAGATTTTTCTAAAATGGTTACTGAATATGTTAAAAAAAATATATGATATTTATTCCATAGTTTTAAAATAAGTATCTAATATTTTTCTAGTCTTATCAACCACTTCATATGCTTTAATTTCCCCATTAATAATTGTATTTTTATTACAATATTCTATTGACAAATGATCACTTTTCAAAGGTTTTATTCTAGCTACTTCAATTGCCTTAGATTTTATTGGATTTTGATAAACTACAAATGAATTTCCGTTCTTAACAACTGTATAATCTAAATATCCATTATTAGGTTTAACATGAGAAAATACATTTTTAACATATTCTGCAATTGTTTTAGCAAAATTATCATCTGATTTTTTGTATAAATTAACTTTATAACCCTCTTCTATTTTAGTAGTTGGGTTTTCTTTTTTAATAATTTCTTCAAGTGTAATCCAATCATCTAAAACACCACTTACTAAGTCTTCAACACCAACCAGACTAAACATCTGATCCAATAAAATATCATTTTTACTCATTATATCACCATTTAAAGTTAAACTCTTTTTTAATGCTAAAAAAAAAAGTTATATAAAAAGATTCATATTTTATCAAAAAAATTAAGAAAAAATCAATATTTATTCTTCACGCCAATCTTCTTGCAATCACCCTTCAAAAAACATTTACTGCAAATAGGTGTTGGTGCCCTGCAGAATTCACGTCCTAAAGAGATTCCTGCAAATGCATAATGAAACCATTTATCTCTTGGAATAATTTTAATTAAATCCTGTTCAATTTTATCAGGATCTTTATTTTTAGTCAATCCCAATCTAAAATTTGTTCTTTTCATATGTGTGTCTATTGGAATTCCTACTACTATCCCATATCCATTTGAAAGGACAATATTTGCTGTTTTTCTCCCTATTCCAGGAAGTGCTACAAGTTTGTCCATCTCTTTTGGTACTACACCATTATGTTTTTGTAAAATTATTCTGCATGAATTTATGATATTTTTTGCTTTGTTTCTATAAAAACCTGTTGATTTTATGTCTTTTTCAAATTCATTTATATCTGCATTTGCATAATCTTCAACTGATTTATATTTTTTAAAAAGAACTGATACTACTTGATTTACTCTTGCATCTGTACATTGTGCAGAGAGAATTGTTGCAATCATTGATTCAAGCGGGTTTTTAACTTCTAAGAATAAATGAGGTTCAGAATATCTATCAAAAAGTTTATTTTGTATGAATTTTATATAATCTTTTTTAAGCATATTAAATTCAAATAAAGAATCCATTTTAAATTTATTCTTGAAAATTTATAAAATATTAAAATTAAATTTCAAGATTAGATTTAAATACTTCCAGCACATACTTAATTATTAAGGTTTTTCATATGGCGATTCGACTAAAAAAACATAAAAAAGGAAAAGAAAAAAAAGGATTTGACAAATCTAAAATAAAAAAAATATTACTATACTTATTAGTATCTCTTGTCCTATTCTTAACTTTTAAAAAAGGTTTTCTGATGGTCTTATTTATTGTGCTAACATTTATAGGAAAAACTATGAGAACTGCACTTGGAATAAACTTTGTTATGTTTGATCCATTGGTCTTTTTTGCCATACTCATTATAAAATATATGGATATAATGTCTTTTTTTATATTTCTATTCCTTACAGTGTTTTTAGCTGATGCTAATGCTGGTAATCTTACTGCTGGCAGCCTTTTGAATTATGTTTTATTTAATTTATGCCCATTAATTTCCTATTTTTTTTTAAAAAATGCATCTTTAATGGTATTTGGAATGGTTACTGCATTTCTTTACAGCGGATTAATGATACCAATAAGAATAAAACCTCTAGCAGGAGATCCATTTCAAACAACAGCAAAAGGTATTACAAATATAATTTTTGTTTATCTTTATATAATATTTTTAGGACCAGTTTTTGAATTGATATTTAATTATTTAGTATGAGGAAAAATAAATGAAAGTAAAAAAAGAATTATCAAGTGTTTTTTTAGTATTTATACTCTGCACAATAGCTATTGCATCATCAATATTTTTAATTGTAAATAATAAAATAAAAATAATTTCATTTGAAACTCAATTTTACGTATTACGTGGAATGATATTTTTATACCTATTTGCAATTGTAACCTTGTTTTTTAGGCTATTATTTTACACATATATAATTAAATTAGGAAAAAGCATAAGATTTAAAATGATGACAAAAGTTTTCCACCAACCAAAAATTGAAGGAAAATACAAAGATCATTATTTTCAAGTTCATTACTGTAGTCGTGATGGTGATTCACCTAGTTTCATAAGGACTTATGTAAAAATGATATTTAAAAAAAAAATGAAATTTGATAATAAAAAATTAAGCAAGATAAAAGGAAAACATCTTGGAAATCCTATTCTTTGTGTAAAACATATAATAAGATCAGATAAGAACTATCTTTTAGTCAAAACATCACCATATATTTTTGAAAAAAACAAACTATTTGATATGATGAATTATTTAATAGAAATTAGCCACAAATATAGAAAAGAATAGTTATTATAGCCTTAATTCACTGAAAACCTATACTAAAATAGGTAAAATATTTAAATACTAATATACTTCTTGTAGACATTACGGGGGTAATAATATGGTTGTACTATATGATAGATTTAACCTTCCAGATGATATTTTCGAGGTTATATTTGCAACAAAACAACAAGAGATAGTTGCAAAAATGCTTATTGATTATATGAAACAGGAAGGAGAGGAAATTGGAAAGACAGAGATGAGTCTATTTGCAACCAAACTCCACGATGGTGAATTAGTTGGTGAAATTGATGATCCTCAATACAGAGGAAAAATGGTCAAGATTTCATATAACAAAAGACAATTTTATGATAGAATTCTAACACCTATGAAATCAATGGGTCTAATTGATTATGATTTGTATAGAAAAAAATATAGAATTTCTAAAAAATTCAATCAAGACATGATGAGAATCGGCCTTATGTGGATTCAAGAAGTTGATAAAAAACCTTATTCATTTGTGAATACAGGAGAAAAAAAAGATTCTAAAAAGAAATAATTTCTTAAATTTTATTTTAATAATTTTTTTATAAATTTGCACCTTATTTTTTTATTCTAAAATATCATTCTATTTTTATTGCCTTTCCATTTATTATAGCATCTGCAATTTTTTTTCTTCCAGATTTCAAAATTCTTGAAAGTGTTGGTTGAGAAATTTGCATCTGCTTAGCTGCCTCTTCTTGTAAAATTTCTTTAAAATCAATTAATCTTATTGCTTCAAATTCAGAAATATTCAAAACTGATTCCTCTAATGCCATCATTCTTATTCCTGCTGGTTTAAAATAAGAAGAATTAGGTCTTCCAATAACCTTTCTTCTCTTACAAGGTCTTGGCATTTTAATTAATTACATCTATGATGATTTTTTCTTCCATGACCTTGGCATCCTTTTCCTTTCCCTCTAGCAATGGGATTTGCACCTTCACAGTTTCCCTCTTGCCTTCCTGTTTTTGATCCTTTTCCATTTGGACCTGTTCCATCTTTATTTGGCATATTTATACCTCTTGGAGGCTTTGATATTCAAAAAACCCTTTAAAATATTTTAGAGTTTTTAGATTCCTCCATATTCAATTATGAATAAGTATTCATAACAAATATTTAAATGTTATGATTTATTCTTATAAATACCATAATAATACTAATAACCTTAAAAAGAATTAAAAACGATTAAATAACTTTGTCTACCACTTGATTTTTTTACGTCCATGGTGACCTTCTTCTTTTTTCTTTTTTTCTTTTTTAATCAAACCAAATATTATAAAAATTACTAACCCAATTATTAAATATAAGAAAAATAAAAAGACTTTTGCAATTGTTAGACTTCCTTCTCCTTTAACAACAGTAATTTTTTCAGATTTTTCTTCAAATGTAATCTTTTTATTATAAACAAACCTTCCTGATACTACATACTCACCTTTACTTTTAGGTACGAAAAAGAATGGAAAATTCATTACTTGCCCAGGTAAGACTTCAAGTTCATCAGTCTCAATAATTTCAGCTATTTTTCCTGTTTTTGTATTAACAATATTTCCTTTAAATCTTGCAAATACCTTTCTTGGACCTTCATTTCTAAACATTGGAATAACTTGAGTAGGTTCTCTTGCAATTGAGTATTCATTTACTCTTATAACCATCAAATTTCCTTTATCTGCAATACCACCTTTCTCAACTACGTCGAAAGTAACAGTATGACTAAATGCACATTCAGTTACTAAAATATCTGCAAAATATTGTCCCATCTCTAAATCATTATCTAATTCCTTTCTAATTTCATCACTTGTTGTTGGCAATATTTGACTGCCCAGAAAATTCTTTGTCTGCAATACACTTAATCTATTCTGATCATAAATATCAACAATGACTTCCGGTCTTATTCTGACATTCCCATCATTATAAATTATTCCCGTAAAAACATATGGTAATCCTATTTCAGTTGTACTTAATTGAAGTGCTCCTGCCCTACAATCAATTATTTCTTCTCCAGTTATTTCAACATCTACTCTAATTGCAATTGCTGCAATCACTGCACTTCCTGCTCCTCTTGTAACTTCACCTAATGGAGAAGATGTTAATCTCATAATTCCTGTATAATTATCATTTCTTGCATTTGCAGGAGGTCTAATAATCAATTTAAACTTAAATGGCTCATCTAGACTTACCTCAAATTCATCAGAACCTGCATCTATTGACATCCAGTCTGCAATTTCACCTTCAAATCTAAAGCTACCAGTTATAGGATTTACTTCATTTGATGTAACTAGAAACTCTGATTCTGCATAACCATCCTTTACCATCTTCCTAAACTGGAAGACACTTGGACTCACACCAATTACAGCAGCATGAGCAAATGAAATAGATAAAATGAATACTATAGAAAAAAATATTAAATTGTTTTTTGAAATTCCCATCCCCATTATTCATAATTAGAAATCTGTATTTAAATTTAATGAAAATTTAAAGAAATTAAAATTTTCAACAATTAAAAAACAAAAAAATAACAAAATTAAGAATCTGTTTTTTGAATTTAATGAAAATAATAGAAACGTAAAATTCAAAAAAAATTGCTCAATCAATATATTCTATTTAAGCAAAGGACAATTACAACGGTGACAAGATTCATCACCTATATCATTTTGACTGGCACATGCATTGCAAAATATGATGGTATCATTTGATTTATCATATTTTTCATAAGAATTTAAACCTTTATGATGCCTAATTTTATCACCAACTTTATAATAATTATATAATGTATCATCATCATCTACAGTAATACAATACATTTTTCCTTGGTTGCTTTTGATGAAAACTGTAAATTCCATATATTCCTGCCAAGAATTATTATTATCATGATTTATTTTTCTTTTTTTAAGAATTTGTTTTTTGTCAATTATATAACCATCCCATGTAGACCCACTATTTCTACTGACAATCTGAAATATAGCTATCAGAATAAACATACTACCTATCCCTAATCCTATGTAAAGTGCATCAGGATTTTCCATTTCTAAACTAATTTCACCATAAATATAAAAACCAATAATTGCAATACTTGCAATTACCATAGAAAATATAATAGACCATTTTCTAGTATTATTAATATATTTTAAAAATGCTGGATCATCAATTCTTTTTGAATACACCATACTAATGAATAAAAACTTTCTTATTTTAAATTTTCCCTTTCTTCAGGCTAATATGAAACCCTCTGCATTTTAGAAAAATATAAGTAGCAGTTCCTCGTCTATAAATAGTAGTTCAAAACCAATTTATCGAGGAGGAGATCTGCTAATGAAAATAATTGTGTCCAAATATAAAAAAGTTACTGATT
>JABHHN010000105.1 GCA_018671515.1 archaeon
AATCAGTAACTTTTTTATATTTGGACACAATTATTTTCATTAGCAGATCTCCTCCTCGATAAATTGGTTTTGAACTACTATTTATAGACGAGGAACTGCTACTTATATTTTTCTAAAATGCAGAGGGTTTCATATTAGCCCTAATAAATAAAAATTAATTTATTAATAATTTTTTTAATGACAATTAACTTCCTTTGGTTCTACAAATGTAGAACTAATAGATGAAGGATATCTACTATCAACCATCATAAAAAAATGTCTGCAGATATTGTTCATGTCAATTTTATAGAACTCTCCTATTTCATAATCGTCATCATCGTCAGATTTAATATATGATGAGATTGCAATATTAGTTGTTATAACATTTCCTTTAAATGTAAAAAAATTCCCATCATCAATAATATTAATTAATTTTCCTACTGCCCATTTAGGTGTTAAATTTTCAAAATCACTTCCCATATTTAATCCATAGCATAAAGAATCAGAATTTTCAAAAATTGGGAGTTTACTTCTCATAACATATTCATCAAAATCTTGTTTTAATAAATCACAATCTCTTTTTTGATAATTTGTATATCTATATTCATCATTATCTAAATTGATATCATCTACATCCATATGTATAAATGGTATTCTATTTAGTTCATGTAGGATTTGTTTTGTATGTGATTTGTCAATTTCTGCTGTATCTGAATCAATAACTCCTGAACTTAAAAAAAATAATCCTGAAATTATGAAACATACAAACATTAAGACTATGGATATTGCTGTTTTTTTCATTTTCTAACAAACCTGCTATTTAATTCAATATATTTCTTTGTAATTATAAAAAAGTACTTAAGACACCAATTTGATAAATTCATCATTAGCCCACTAAGGATAACTAATCCAATTCCTGAAAATAAACCAGAATATAAAATATCATTAATTATGTAACTGCTATGTTTTATTAGAGCAAATACCATGAATGCAATTATTAATGCTGATGAAAGCAAAATTGAAAAACTAACTATAAAAAATGAAAGAACCACTGCAAATATGGATATCCAAAACCAAATAAAAAATAAAAGATTAAATGTAATACTAATAAGTAGTCTTGGAAAACTATTTTCTTTAATTTCATTTGTAACTTTTTTACTTTTATTATCTTTTATTGATATATTTTTTTCTTTTGAATCTTTGCTAAACATATAAAATCCAAAAATAACAATGACAAGAAAAAATAAAAATGTGTTTTTAAGAAGTATAATTATAGCAGCTATTACTAATGCCCCAACAATAATTGTAGATGCATTACTATCTTTTTTTTCTTGTAATAAATTATCTACTTTGTTTTTTGCTTCATTAAAAAGATGAATTGATAATTTTTTTGCTGCTACAAATGTTTCAATAGCTTCAGATTTTATTTCTGTTTTTTCTGAATTTGCAGATTCTGCTCTAATTTCTCTTGCAATTTGTTTTGGTTCTCCAAGAGATTTTACTATTTGAGATTCAGTTCTTTTTTTCTTTTTACCTATTTTGAAGTGTTCCTCATAGTCTTGTAATATATCTTTTTTTTCTTTCTTATTAATTCCTATAAGATATTCATTTAGTTCCTTGAAAAATTCTTTTTTATTCATTTTAGTATTTTATTTATTTTTTTTTCAAAATCTATCCATTCTTTTTTTAATTTTCCAGCTCTTATTTCTCCTTCTTTAGTTAAAGAGTAATATTTTCTTGATGGACCTTCGTTTGATTCTTTAAGGTACGTCCCGACATGACCATCTTTTTTTAATCTTCGAAGGAGGGGATATATTGTCCCTTCTGAAATGGATATGTCTTTTGATATTTTTCGAACAATTTCATATCCATAATGATCTTTTTTTTTTAGTAGCGATAACACGCATATATCCAAAACGCCTTTTTTGAATTGTGTATCCATTTTTAGTCAATAGTGTGTACTGTTCAATACTTTGCAATACACAGTAGTATATAAATTTAATTGTTGAATAATTTATTTTTTAAGAATTGTATTGACTCAGGATAATTTTTTGTTTACATATGTTTGGTCACAAATAAAGAATATATGTTTTACTTGTAATTTTTATTTTAAAGATAATTATCAAAATATTTATTAATAACATGTTTTAATCTCAAATTTATGAGTGAAGAAATTCAATATTTAGATTTACATGTAAACGCACTTTAGGGGTGGCATTTATCTAGAAGTGAAGATGGAACAAAAGACATAAGGCGTTATCAAGAATTAATAAGAGAAGGAAGTGAAGCACCACCTGTTCATGTATGTCAAATTGGACCTAATGCATTTACTTTAGATTTGTATCACACTAATCCAAATAGGGGGAGACATGAGGCTTTACTAGATGGTGGCCATAGAAGAAGTAGAGCTTATTATGAAGAAGCGGTACCTTTGCCTGTAATTATAAGTAAACCTGCTTTTGCAGTGCCTTTAGAAAAACGAATTTTAATTCAAGATATGTATTTAGTTGAATAGGTTCATTAAATTCTTTCTTGTCCCTGTGCCGTTTAAAGTAGGTTTTGAGTCGGTTTATTTGGTTTGTAGAGTATCCCTTTGTATGAAATTGAAGAATTCATCCTTAAGGCCAAGCTGTACCTTAGTCAATCTATACACACTATTTTCATTAGAAATACTACTATCAAATGAGTTATTCTCAATAGTAGAATTAAAAGAGTGGGCCCGACCAGAATCGAACTGGTGATCTTCGCCTTGTAAGGGCAACGTCATAACCACTAGACCACGGGCCCGTGTGAGAGAAAAGAATTTCAGTTTCTTTTTAAAACTTACTAATTCAACAAATTTATATAGTTAAAAAACTCATAATATTAATCATGTCTTATAAAAAAACCATATTTTTCATGTTTTTTATAATAATTCTATCATCATTTGCTCTTGCACAGACTCAACCAACACTTTTCTATGGACAGATTCTCTCTGGTGGAAATCCTATTGAAAACATAATGATCTCTGCTGAGTGGATTGATGATTCAAGTAATACTAGATTCACAAAATCATCAACACTTTCAAAATCACAAGCACAAAATATGGGTCAGCCATATATTTATGGATTCTATTCATTTACAAATGGAAATATCCAAGCAAAACCTGGAACAGATATAATATTATCAGTAGAAGGAATTGATGGAAAAGTAATAATGAAAACAAGGCCTGGTAGTCAACCAATACTAATAAATCCAATAATAATTAGGCAATCATCAACACAAGGCTCAGTTCTTGATGGATTCAAAAAGGCAGTAGGCTTATCTACTGAAACAAAAACACCTGGATATTATTTAAATGCAAATGGTGAAGAAGGAGTCTATAAAACTTATCAAAAGACTGGAACTAAAGAAAAAGAAAATGATAATTACGTGAGAGCCAATGAAAATATTAATGAAAATATACAGAATAAAATACCAGAAAGCTCTCCAAATATTCAAGAAGCAAAAACAAATTTAGAAGCACTTGAGATAACTAAAGTACAAGAGACAGGAGAAGTAGATTCAAAAAGAGGTTTTAATAATATATCAATATTTTTTATGGATTTTTTGAAAGTCATATTTTTGCTCTTAGTATTGGCCCTAATTATTGGATTATTATTTCTAATATATCATTATATTATTAGAAATGTAGCAAAAAAATTATCAGGGATTAGCTTAGATCCTGTAGTCAATAATACTAGAAGAGTATTTAATATTAAAGTAGGAGATATTGCTCCACAAACTAGAAAAATATCAAAAAACCAGGAATATACAATTGCATTGACAAATTTAGTGGATTATAATACAGATACATTATTTGTTGTTGAAAATACAAATTATATAGGATCAGTTGATGAAAAAAACTTTTTAATTATTGGTTATGGTTTTGATAAAGATTTATATGACTTAAAAGTAGAATATTTTATGTCAAGAGAAATAAATTCAATACTATCTAATTTTACAGTTCAGGAAGCTTATTTTAAATTATTAGAAGGTAATATGAAAAAATTATTAGTTATGGATAAAGGAGAAATTGCAGGAGATCTATCATTATTCGATCTTCAAAAAACATTAGTTGGAACTTCAAGATTCTATGCACCATTATTAAGGTCAGGATTACCTACTGTAAAAGAAATAATGAATAAGAAGTACCATACAATTGATAGGAAAAAAAATGTTGAAGAAGCAAGAAAAACAATGCTTAAACATAATCAAAATATGATTCTAATATATAATGAAGAAAAATTTGTTGGAATATTTACAATAAGAGATTATATAGTAGGTCTTGAAAAATATCAAAAAAATCTATTTAGACATAATGTTGAAGGTATGATGTCAACTTCAATTGTCTCAATTAAACCTGATATGAACATATTTGAAGCAAATGATTTCATGGTTAAAAATGAATATAAAAATTATCCTGTAATTGCAGGTGAAAAAGTATTAGGAATACTTAATCAGAAAGATTTATGTGTTAAAATATTCGAATATTTAGAAAAAAAAGCAAGAAAAAAATAAATTATTCCATAGTCGCAACAGCTTTTACTAAAATTGGTGCAACTAATTCTGCTTCTTCTTTAATTAATCTACCAAGTTTGCTCCATTTAAATTTTCCTGTATTAGGATCAAGATTTTCTCTAGATAATTGGACTTTTTGTGTTCCACCATTGTATGAAAAAACACTCACTGTTATTTTTGAAGTTTCAAGTTCTGCTGTCTCACTAAAAAGTTGTTGGTCTAATTCTTTTTCATATGCCATTTAATTTACCTCTGTATTCTTTTTTGTTTGGTTTTTTAATCCCCTTAAAAGTTTTATTGTTAGGTTTAAATAAATAGCATTTAAAAAACAGTTTATTTTCTCTCCCTACTATGAGTCAATTATCAAGGACTTTAGAGAACTCTTTTAATAGATTTTCAGATAGAAGATTAGTGACATTAAAAAGTGATTTTGTTTATGATAGGTATACCTATGGAACAATTAAGAATATTTCTTTAAGGTTAGTAACATTTTTTGAGAAAAATAACATAAAAAAAGGTGATAAAGTAACAATCTGTTCATATAATTCACCTCAATACATTTATACATTTCTTGCATCAATATTTTCAGGAGTAATTCTTGTGCCTATTGACTATGGATCATCAGAGGATCTTGTTAAAAAATTCATGGAAAAAACAGAATCTAAATTTTTGATAACTTCAAAATATAAAATAATAAACCTAAAAATAAAAAAAATATTTATTGAAGATATGGATGAAGTTCTTGCTTCTCATAAAAAAGGAAATATTGATAGAACAATAAAAGATGAAGACCTTTTTCAGATTCTTTTTACTTCAGGTACTACCGGGGACCCAAAAGGAGTCAAGATATCTCATGAAAATATTCTTTCAAATATAAGATCAGTACTTAGAGTTTTAAAAATAAAAAAACATTATAGATTACTTTCACTAATTCCACTGAGTCATATTTTTGAACAAGTGGCTGGTTTTTTTATAATAGCTGCTTCAGGTGCACAAACGACTCAATTAAAATCAAGAAGACCCTCTGAAATTATAAAAATATTTCAGAAAGAAAAAATAAATGTTATTGCAACAGTTCCTGCATTTTTGATGCTTTTCAAAAGAAAAATTGAGAACAAAGCAAAAGAAAATAGAAAGTTTAAAAAATTAAAAAAAGTATTGAATTTTGCTAGAAAATTACCATTGCCTATAAGAAGAAGAATATTCAAGGACATCCATAAAGTATTTGGAAAAAAATTAGAAATAATGATTTCAGGTGGTGCACCTCTGCCACGTGATGCTGAAATTTTTTGGGAATCTACAGGAATTAGAATCGTACAAGGATATGGTCTTACTGAGACCTCTCCTGTTCTTGCTTTAGGAGACATATATGATAGACGAGTTGGTTCTGTAGGAAAAGTAGTTCCAGGAGTAAGGATGAAATTAAATGATGATGGGGAAGTTCTTGTAAGAGGGAAAAATATAACAAAAGGATATTATAAAAACCCTGAAGCTACAGAAGATTTATTTGAGAATGGTTGGTTAAAGACAGGAGATGTTGGAAAATTAGATGATAATGGATTTCTTTTCATAAAGGGCAGATTAAAAAATATGATTTTAAAACCATCCGGTCTAAATGTATATCCTGAGGACATTGAAGATATTTTAAATAAGATGGAATTAGTAAAAGATTCCTGTGTAATTGGAATTGACAAAGGTCATGATGTAATAGTTACTGCTGTAGTTATACCAAATAAAAAAACAGATGAAAAATCAATAAAAAAGACTATTGATGAAACAAATAAACATCTTGAAAATCATCAGAAAATTCAGGATTTTATTATATGGAAGAAAAAAGATTTTCCAAGGACACTGACATTTAAAGTTAAAAGATTGGTTGTAGAAAAAGAAGTAGAAAACAAGACACATGAAAAGTCTGAGAGTAAAGATGAAATTATCCACATATTATCTACATTATCTCATCTGGATGCTAAAGACATTAAAGAAGATAGTTTATTATTTTCAGATCTTGGTTTTGATTCATTAAAAGTAATTGAGCTCTCCACACAGATTGAAGAATTATTAAGAAAAGAGATAGATGAATATTTAATAAATTCAAAAACAACTATCAAAAATCTTAGGTCACTTGTAGAAAAAGGAGTAAATCCAGAGAATAAATTAAAATTAGATGAAAAAATGTTTTGGCCAGTTTTTCTACCTTTTAGGTTTTTATTGATGGAATTTATGTATTTTATTTCCTCATTTTACTTTAAATCTGTAAAAGTAAAAGGAAAAAATAATATCAATAAATTAAAGGGACAATATATTATAATCATAAATCATTCAAGTCATCTTGATTTTCCAACTTTAGCAAAACATTTACCATTAAGATTAAAAACAAGATTGGCAACAGGTGCAGCAGCAGATTATTTTTTTAGAAGTAAAAATTTCAAACAGATATTTGTTTCAAAATTTTTTACTTATTTATTAGGTTCATTTCCACTTTCAAGAATAAAAGATGGAAAATCATCTTCAAGTATAAAACAAAGTTTTGAGTTCGTAGGTGAAATAGTAGATAGAGGTTGGTCAATAGGACTATCACCAGAAGGAACAAGAAGTAAAACTGGAAAACTAAATTCATTCAAAAATGGAATTGGA
This sequence comes from archaeon, assembly GCA_018671515.1. Lineage (GTDB taxonomy): Archaea > Nanobdellota > Nanobdellia > Woesearchaeales > GW2011-AR15 > JABHHN01. The sequence goes on from JABHHN010000105.1 coordinate 7,156, forward strand.
ACAATTTTAAAAGAGACAAAACTCCCAGTTATACCTATAAAATTAAATGGTCTTCATGATATTTTACCACCACATTCAAAATATCCATTAAAAAGAGGACATGTTGAAATAATATTTGGAAAACCAATAAAATATCCAGGTAATATGTCAACAACAGAAATAACAAAGAGTCTTGAAAAAACAATTAGAGGAATGTAAGATGAAAATTCATACAGGAATTGATATGGTAAAGATTTCTAATATTGAAGAATTAATAAAAAATCCAAAGAATGTAGAAAAAACATTTAGTGAATCAGAATTAATAGACGTAAAGCCACATAAACTTGCAGGAATATTTGCATTAAAAGAGGCGTTTTTTAAAGCCTCACAGATAAAAATCAAGAAGTGGAAGGAAATTGTCGTAAAAAAACACGACAATGGAAAGCCATATATTGTATTTGATAATGATTTAATTGATTTTAAGGTTTCTTCAATGGATTGCAGTATATCTCATGATGGCGAGTATGTGATTGGAAATGTTGTTTTGTTAGAAGATTGAGAATTTATTTTCATGATTTAGCTATATCAAATGTTTCTATTATTTAATTTGGTAAATTTTTTTAATGAATATTTAGCAAGTTCAGAGAACTTGCTTCTGTAGAAAATAATTTTCTAGAAGAAAATTATTTAAGTAATAATTAAAAATTATCAGTCAAGATACTTTTTGTAATTTAATTGTCCTTATAAAAAATAAATAAAGAAATATACATAAATCTACCAAAAACAGCAAAAGTATTATATTTATCAAATGCGTATATATACATATGAAGGGGGCTATGTTAGAAAATCGATGGAATTGTCCAATTTGTGAAGAGACTCTCATAAATCATGGAAAATATCCTGAATATTGTTTTTATTGTAAAACAAGCAGATTTTAACTAGTGATTACACATTTTATAGAGATACTATTAATAACGGATTAGAGGGAACTATGTCTTTTTTGAAAACAATATTTGTGATAATCTAATTGCCCAATTTCTTATAAAAATCATTGATGCAGAAATATATTTTCCTTCAAGTACTGATATTATATACTCAGAATATAATTTTGGTTTAATCTTGTGTGCCATTGGAGATTTGATTGAATAGTTTTTATGAAAATCAGTATTTAATCTATAAGGGTGGAAGATATTTATCTTAATTTTATTTTTTAGATCTTTTTTCATTCCTTTTGCGTAGCCTTCTATTGCGTGTTTTGATGCACAATATGCAGCATAGTTTTTTGCTCCAAACCAACCAGCAACTGAGGATATAATTACAATTTTTCCTTTTTTCATATGTTTGTTATTCTCTTTAGTACATAAAAATACACCTTTTACATTTGTATTAAATATACTATTCCATTCTGCTTCTTCTAATTCATAAAATGGTTTTTTGTAATTCACTCCTGCATTGCAGATAAGAATGTCGATTTTTTCATATTCTTTCATACATTTTAAAAATAGTCTTTTTACATCATGAAAATCAGATATATCACCATCAACAGTGATTACTTTTCCTTTGTATTTTTTGACAATTATTCTTTTTACTTCAATAAGATCTTTTTGATTTCTTGAGAATAATACTAATTTAGCTTTTTTTTTAGCTAAATCAAATGCAAGTTTACGCCCCAATCCACGTGATGCTCCAGTGATAATTACTACTTTATTTTTAAGATTCATATGATACTAAGAATAATAAATCTTATTTTAAGTTTTGTTGTATTTTTTGCTAGTTTTTTAGATTATTTAATTTAAATTAGAGTCCATAAACTTATAAAAATTCCTTAATACTACTATTAAGTAACAAAATAAACGAAACATTTATAAATAATGAACTACTACTAAATAGTAATTAATATTATTTAAGAGAATAAAGAAGTAATAAAATGAAAAAAATAATTTCGTTATTGGCACTTTTACTAATGGTCAGTTTAGTTAGTGCTCAATCTATCGCGCCTTTGGATTGTGATAAATTGTTCAATGAAAAAGAATTTGTCTCAGGTACTGAATATGAAGAATATGCAGATATTTGTTTTTATGGGACAGGTTATGATGAAGATACAGTCACACTTTCTCTGAAAAGTCAAGATATGACATATTCAGAAGATTTTGAGACAAGCAATGGTGTTCTTAGTTCACTTGTTAAAGGTGTAGAACAGTTCTTTACAAATGTCGCTAAAGGAGTATATAGACTTTATGCAGATGTAACTGGAGAAGAAATTGAATTTGCAAAAGATATCATAGTAACTGGAGAAACATCATCAGAAGGAGGATCAGGCGGTGGATCAGATGAAAATGATAATGGTAGTGATGCAGAAGTTCCAGAATTTTCAACAATTGCTGCAGGAATTACTTTACTTGGTGCAGGATTAATAATAAAAAAAAGGAGACAGGTGAATTAATATGAAAAAGATAATTTCAATGATCCTATTAACATTAATAATCTCAGTTTTTGGAGCAATGGCAGTTAGTGCTGATTGTTCAAATATGGTTATGTGTATGAATCAAGATGAAAGTCCTTTTTGTGGACCTGAAGATACAAGTTGTGATTACGTAACTTATGTTAGTGAAGAAGATTCATGTGTAGAATCAGATGCAGAAAAGGTAGATACTGATGCAGATGGTTGGGCAGATGGATGTGATGCATTCCCAGAAGATGATAGCGAAGTAACAGACATTGACGGAGATGGAGTAGGTTATAACACAGATTGTGATGATTTTAATTCAACAAACACAGATGTTTGTGGTGATGAAACAGACGAAGAAGGTTCAGAGGAAGAAGGTTCAGACGAAGAAGGTTCAGACGAAGAAGGTTCAGATGATAAAGGTGATTCAGAAGAAGGAGCAAGTGCAACAGGTACAGATGGAAGTGGTCGTTCAGCAAAATCTATCTGTATTCCAGTATATGAATGTTCAGATTATTCAAAGTGTCAAGTTGATGGATATAAATATAGAACTTGTGAAAAAATAAACATTTGTGATAGTGATTTTGATAAACCAAAAGAAAAAATGTACTGTCCAACAAGTGTGACTTTTTCAAGTTCACCAGTAATAACATTTACTGAAAAATCAGTTGAAGAAGATTTGAATTTAGTTGTCGTAGAAGAAGAAGATGAAGAAGAAGAACTAAAAGAAGAAGGAGAATCAAATATAATTACTGGAAATGTTGTAAGTATGGTTGGTAATAAAGGAAATGTATTTTTGCTATTATTCACATTAACATCAATAATAATTTACTTTTTGATAGCAAAAAGAAAACAGGATAAAGATTATCCAACAACTATTTAATTTTTTTTTTTTTAATTTTTTAATATTTTTTTAACGTTTTTAACATTAATTTCTAGTAAATTTTATAAAGTAATAAATACAAATTAGGTTTAAGAATCTTATTAGAGGTGTAAAATAATATGAAGACTGCATTAATTACAGGAATAACAGGTCAGGATGGAAGTTATCTAGCTGAATTTTTATTAAAAAAAGGTTATAAAGTTGTAGGTATGGTAAGACGTTCATCAACAATTAATTTTCAAAGGATTGAATCAGTCCAAGATAAAATTGAGATTGTACAAGGAGATCTTATTGATCAATTATCATTAATTAATATTTTAAAAGAATATAAGCCAGTCGAAGTATATAATTTGGCAGCACAATCATTTGTACCTACATCTTGGAGTCAGCCTATATTGACAGGTGAAGTAACTGCATTAGGAGTAACAAGGGTGCTTGAGGCAATAAGGGCAGTAAATCCAAAAATAAAATTTTATCAGGCATCAAGTTCTGAAATGTTTGGAAAAGTAGAAGAAACACCACAAAGGGAGACTACAAGGCTTCATCCGAGAAGTCCTTATGGTGTAGCAAAAGTTTATGGTCATTGGATAACTGTAAATTATAGAGAAAGTTTTGATATTTTTGCATGTAGTGGTATATTATTTAATCATGAGTCTCCAAGAAGGGGAATAGAATTTGTTACAAGAAAAATAACAGATGGTGTTGCAAGAATCAAATTGGGATATCAAAAAGATTTAAGATTAGGAAATTTAGATGCTAAAAGAGATTGGGGTTATGCTGGAGATTATGTAGAGGCTATGTGGCTTATGCTTCAACAGAAAAAGCCAGATGATTTTGTCATAGGAACTGGTGAGACACATTCAGTTAGAGAATTTTGTAAAATTGCTTTTAGGAGAGCTGGTTTGGATTATAGAAAACATGTAAAAATAGATAAAAAATTCTATAGACCTGCAGAAGTACACCTTCTTTTAGGTGATCCTGCAAAAGCGAAGAAAAAATTAAAATGGGAACCAAAAGTATCTTTTAAAGAGCTTATTCATATGATGGTAGATTATGATTTAGAAAGATACGAAGAAATGAAAAGACATGGTATAAAACCCAGGAAATGATTTAATAAAATTTATTTTTTTAATTTTTAATTGACTAAAATGAGAGCATTAATTACGGGTATGGAAGGTTTTGTAGGTCCTTATCTTGCAAAAGAACTAATTAAAAGAGGTTATATTGTTGCAGGAACATATCTTAAAAAAAGAAGTGATTCAATACCTAAAAAAACAACACAATATCATGTTGATATCTTAGATATGGATGCTTTAAATGAAATGTTGTTGGATTTTAAGCCTGATGTTCTATTTCACCTTGCAGGCATAAGTGATGTAGGATTTAGCTTCAAGCAACCTGAAATTACTCATAAAATTAATGTTGAAGGTACAAAAAACGTAATTGAATCGGCATTTAAATTAGAAAAAAAGCCAAAAATTCTTATGGTGGGTTCTGCAATGGAGTATGGTATTCCTCAGTTTACACCAATAACAGAAGATCATCCACTAAATCCTAGCAGTCCTTATGCAAAATCAAAAGTAGAAGCTGAAAAAATTGCAAAAGAATATTGTGATAAAGGAATGGAAATAATTTCTACAAGGAGTTTTAATCATACGGGTCCTGGGCAATCACCTAATTTTGTTAGTAGTTCATTTGCAAGAGAAGTAGCAAAAATAGAAAAAGGACTTCAAAAGCCAGATATTAAAGTGGGTAATTTATCTTCTAAAAGGGATTTTACAGATGTTAGGGATATTGTAAAAGCATACGTTGATTTAGTTGAAAAAGGAAAATCAGGTGAATCTTATAATGTTTGTTCAGGAAAAGGTGTATCTATGCAGAAAATATTGGATGTTTTGCTTTCAATTACAAGTGTAGAAGTATTCATGGAAACAGATGAAGAGAGAATAAGACCTTCAGATGTACCTATTTCAATAGGTGATAATACTAAATTAAAAGAAGATACAGGATGGGTTCCAAAAATAAATCTTGAGAGAACTCTTTATGATCTTTTAAATTATTGGAGGGAAAATGTATGAAAGTTTGTCTTGTAATACCAACATATAATGAAAAAGAAAATATTCAAAAATTATTAGATAAAATTTTGATTGTTTCAAAAAAAGTAAAAAAGCATAAGATAGATATTTTGATACTTGATGATAATTCACCAGATGGAACGGAGATTGTTGTTGAAAAATACATGAAAATTCATAAAAATATTCATTTGTTAAAAGGGAAAAAAGAAGGATTGGGAAAAGCATATTTAAGAGGATTTACACATGTTTTAGAAAAATATAATTTTGATGCAGTATTCATGATGGATGCTGATTTATCTCATGATCCAGAAGAAATACCAAATTTTTTAAGAGAATTAGATTCAGGTTATGATTTTGTAATAGGAAGTAGGTATGTAGAAGGTGGAGATATTCCAGACTGGGATTTTAAGAGAAGATTAGTAAGTAGGGTGGGGAATATGTTTGCACGTTTAGTTGGAGGTATGTACAATGTAAAAGATTGTACAACAGGCTATAGGGCAATAAAGACTACACTTCTAAAGAAGATTGATTTATCAAATCTTCATACAAAAGGATATGCTTTTCTTAGTACATTATTATTTGAATGCATACATGGTGGTGCTAAAATAAAGGAAATACCAATCATTTTTAGAGATAGGCAATTTGGTGAGACCAAATTAAAGACTAAAGATATGGTGGAGTTTTTCATAAATGCATTTAGATTAAGGATGAAAACATCAAGGAGATTCATTAAGTTTATAATAGTTGGTGCAAGTGGAGTGTTTGTAAATCTTGGCTCACTTTTCATGTTAGTAGAAAAATTTGGTTTGGATAAAAAGATAGTTGCTCCGTCTATTTCACTAGAATTATCTATACTTTGGAACTTTGTATTAAATAATTATTGGACATTTAAAAAGAGCAAGAATAATGATCATACATTAGTCAAATTACTAAAATTTAATCTAATTGCATTGGTTGGTTTTGGGATTAATCTATTGATATATAATAAATTATTATCGTCTGGAATTTTTGCCTTTGTTGGGAGGTATGATTATTTAGCATCTCAGTTTGTAGCAATTGCAGTAGTCACATTGTGGAATTACTTTGTTAATAAGAACTGGACTTGGAGATAGTGAATTATTTTTTTTGAGGTACTTTTTGATTTAAGATGTACAAAATTTGTTCTTTATATTCACCTAAAGGGAAATATTTTTTTTGATTAGAGTTTTTTATATAAAATAATACTTGGTCTTCTATTAATTCATAATATTCAATACTTTCCCAACTTAATATTGTCTTTGGTCTAATTTTTTCTTCAATAATTATACCTCTATCTGTTATTTTAAAATTTATTCTGATTTTGTCTTTAAATAAATAATAAATTATTATTAGGCATAGCATAATTATGTTATTAATAGTGTCAGTAGTATCTTTTAGAATTATTGAAAGATAAATAAGAAAGATAGTAGCAAAAAATGTTAAAAATATAAAAAAAATCAAGAATTTTTTCCCAGATTTTTTAAGTGCTTCAAAAGATCCTATATTGAATTCAAAAAAAATATTATATTCAATTTCTTTTTTTTCAATTTTATCATTCCATAACATTCCTCTATTAATTAACATATTGAAGAGAAAATAAACGAATAAAAATGCCACAATAAAAACAATAAAAGCTATTATTAAAGATTTAAAACTAAAATAAAATGCAGTTGCACTGAATAATGAGAAAATGCTACTTATTCCATATTTAATTAAGTTTTCTACTAATTTATTTCCTTTTGATGGTACTAATTCACTTACTTTTTCCATTTTATTTTTCTTATAGAATATTTATTATTAAGTCTTGAGAATACCTTTCCATGCTTTAGCGTGGAGATGAACAAGACGACCCCTTTATGGGGTCTCAGAAAAATCGTTAGATTTTTCAAGATAGATTCTATAAATTGAATTAGCTCAAGAAGAGCATTAAG
>JABHHN010000106.1 GCA_018671515.1 archaeon
AATCAGTAACTTTTTTATATTTGGACACAATTATTTTCATTAGCAGATCTCCTCCTCGATAAATTGGTTTTGAACTACTATTTATAGACGAAGAACTGCTACTTATATTTTTCTAAAATGCAGAGGGTTTCATATTAGCCCAGTTTTTCTAACTAAGATTTCAAGATCTAATTTATATTCTCTTGCTTCAGTTAATACTTCTTTTGATACATTTAATTTATATGCCATTTTTCATTATTAGTCTATCAAAACTACATTCTTCAATCATGCATCAAAAAAATTAAATTGAAAATCTTGATGGTGAAATATATTTGGACTACCAAATAGTGAGATTATATACAAAATCCACTCTCTGTCTTGATAACATCTGAAAATTGGAAGAACTATTTATATATAAATTCTACGTAGAAAAAGTGTAAATATAAAAAAAATAATTAATAATCAGTTTAATCCAAAACCCTTAATATGGAAATTAAAATATTGTGGATCAACTTCACCAAAAGAATTTAATGAGAAAGGGTGGTGAGTTCTTTTACCTAAAAATGGATTATGTCCTGAGTAAAGACTCATAGCAATTGAAGTTATTAAACCATATTTATACAAATTAGGAATTACTCCATCTCCTTTATCTTTTGTTACTAAATGTTCTTCAAAAGTTTTAGTAAATATAAAATTCTCAATAAAATTAAGACTTCCATCAAAATTTAAAATATCATCTCTATCTTCAGTTCCATTTTTGTTTGTTTTTTTACTAAATCCTTTATCACTCAAATATAAGTGAATTGTATCTCCTAATTCATTAAACCATCTTAAATAACTTTTTCCTTCATGACTTTCTTCACTTTCATGATAATGTCTTTTCATTAGATTCAATACTGAATTTATGTTCCTATTACTATTTGAAGTTATATTATAAAAAGCATTAGAAAATTGTTCATAATTTCTCAAAATTTTACCTTTAAACTTCTCTTTTGGTATTTCCAAATATGCATCTCTAAAAACATCTAGAGCAGTCATATTTTTTGAACCATCTCGAAGAATTTTAACTCCTTCTTTTTTTATATATGTATCTGCTGCTTCTCTTTTTCCAGATAAATCTCTAATGTCTTTTGCAGGCATATGAGAATTATACATTCTATCATGCATTTTTATTAAAGAAATCCAACTAAGATCATCAGTTGTTTTTTGACCTTTAGCTATTTTAGATACAAATTGCTAATATTTATCATATGGTCTCCAAATAAAAAGATCAATATTTCTTCTTAATTTTTTATATAAATGAGTATTGTGTTGAATTCCTAATTGTAAAAGTACATCTTCAATTATTTCGTCCGTTTTATCTTCAAATATTTCTTTTCTATCTTTTTCATTTGAAACCCAATCACTTATGTCTGCATATTCTTTACCCTTTTTTAAAGAAATTCCAATTATTTCAAGTTCTTCTCTACTAAGTCTTTTATCTTTTCCATTACTTTCTCCACTTTCTAATTCTTTATCATAATCATACCATCTCTTAAGAATCCAATATTCTGGTGAATCTTCAATTGCATCATGTAATAAAGATAACATAACAACCCAATCTGGTGCATCATCAGGTAAAAAAAATGTCATTTCATAAGGATGCTCAAAATATAATTTATCATTTTCAAATTTTCTATGTCTATTGTGCCTTCCTTCTGGTTCAAACAATCCATGCTTTTTGAAATTCGATGATGATCTTCTATGATACATCATTGTTCTTCTCAATATTGTATCTAAATTTTTTACTGATTCAAATTTTTTCTTCACGGGATCAACTAATTCACTGACAGCATCCCATTCTGCTGCATCTTCTAATGATATTTCTTTATGAGATCCAAAATAAAAAGTATTACTTGGAAATTCAGGATAAGGAATTCTTCTAAGAATATCAGAAACATCTATATTTTTTTGATCATATTCTATTAATTTATCATCAAAAAAGGTCATACTTCTATCTATTTTATCTTCTAAAACTTTTACAGATACAAACTCAGGAAAAGATTCTGGCATTTTCTAATTATTCAATATATATTTGAAGAATGAAAAATAAGTTATATAAAAATCATGACACTATTTACTAAATTTCTACATACTCCACAATTTATCCCCAATAAAATGGAGATTTTTTATGACTTTCCCACCTGTTTGACTCCTCATTCCGTCTGTTGATAAAAGTGCAATCCCTACAGAGAGAAATTTCCCATGTGTTTCATCAATAATTGTAATAAAATCATTTGCTTTAATTCCATCCTCAATATTTGTAATTCCAGGTCTCATGACATCTGCACCATTGCAGACAAATTTAATTGCTCCCATGTCAATTGTTATTTTTTTAAGAAAATTTTTCTTATAAAGCAATTTGAGCATCGGAACTAGTTTTTCTTCATGGAAAAAAAATGATGGAAAATCATTTAAAACTAAAGTTTTTGTTCCTTCTTCTTCAACTATCTCAATTTTGTCTTTTTTTGTAATATATGATTCAAAACCATATAATTCAAATAATATATTGTTTAGTTCTTTTGCTTTTTTGAATTTGAGTTGTTTTCTCATATGAATTTCACACTCGCTTTGTTTTTTGGATTTTTTAAATATTCTACAATTCTTCTATCAACATCAACTGCCACTTTGTCTGCTCTAATCCCTAACGTCCTAACTGAAGTAAATTGACTTCTTCTTATAACTATTTCCTTCATTGAATTAAATTCTTTATTTACAATAAAATTAATCTCTTCCTTTATTCCATTTACTTCAATTATACATTTACAATTTTCTTTATTTTTAATAAATTCCATTAATTTATCGAAATCAAAGTCTGCATTTACTCCTAATATGCAATCGCCTTTCTTTGACAAAGAACTATCTTTTGTAAATTCTATTGTATTTTTATGAGTACACAATGTATTAGAATGACCAAAAATAAAAAAAGAAATCATATGTTTATTTATTTACTAAATCTTCAATTGGTTTTGATTCTGTTTTACCAGCTGTTCCTTTCTGATCTTCAGCCATTTTCACAAGATCTACACCTAACTCTTGTAATGCTTTTACATGCATCTGCATCAATTGCTCAACTATTCCTAAAATTTTAGATAATTCTTGTCTTTCTTTAGCTAATGTTGATAAAGCACCTTTATGAAAACCAATTTGTTCGTCCTTATTTGCACCTGTATTTTCTTCAACCATAATAATCACCTATAATAATAATTTGTATAATATTCTTTTATATAACTCTTTCTGTTGAGGATGTATTATTAATATTATTATTTTGTAAAATTGTAATTCTTGAGTTTAGTTTTTATATATATTTGAAATAATAATTTATTTGAATCAATACTTTAATATCCTAGCAAGCCTCTGGCTTGCAAATTTGCAAGACGCCAAAGGCGGGTTGCTATGGTTAAAACTAGTAATTCAACATGAAAAATTGAACAATCATATTCTAATTTTTTTCAAAATCCAGACAATAATATTATAAACGATTATTATTTTTGAAGCAACATGATACTTGGCAAAATATTTGGAAAAGTAACAACTATGAAATTTCAATTCAAAGTTGAAAAAGAAACCAGAAAATTTGATTTTGTACAAGTTCTCCATAAAGTCTATGATTATGTATTATGCCAAGTTGTTGAAATAGAAAGAACTGAATATGACATGGCAAAATGCATCATAATTGGCTATAAAGATGATAAAGGAAGAGTTAAACCAATAAGGATACCATTCGATATTGATTCTGAAGTCCTAAAGGCAGATGAAGAATTTATTCGCTCCATAATAAAGATGGATAATGAAGATGATAGTGCTTACATGGGAAAACTAGAAGGCAAAAATATTGACATATTTCTTGATCTTAAAAAACTCCTTACAAAACATATCGCAATTCTTGCAAAATCTGGTGCAGGTAAATCTTATACTGTTGGTGTTTTAATAGAAGAGATAATTAGAAAAAAAGTTCCTATCATGATAATTGATCCACATGGTGAATATGGAACATTAAAAATTGCAAATAAAGATGATGAAAAATCATTAGCTCAATATAATTTAAAACCTAAAGGATTTGACAATATTAGAGAGTATGGTGATTCCAAGATAAATCCAGGGCTTCTTCCACTTAAACTTAATAATAATCTAAATCCTACAGAAGTAGCACAACTTATTCCTGGTAAATTATCAAATTCACAAATGGGATTATTATATAGTGCAACTAAAGGACTTGATGTTATCAATTTTACAAATATTTTACTTTCTCTTGAAGTAGAAGAGAGCAATGCTAAATGGTCACTAATTAATAATTTAGAATATCTAAATAATTTAGATTTATTTAGTGATTCTTATTCATCATATAATGAACTTATTCAGCCTGGAAGATGCTCAATAATCAATCTAAAAGGAATTCCACCAGATGTTCAACAAATTATTGTCTATAAATTAATAAAAGATCTTTTTGAATTAAGAAAAAAAGAAAAAATTCCTCCATTTTTTACAGTAATTGAAGAAGCTCATAATTATTGTCCAGAAAGAAGTTTTGGTGAAGCAAGATCTTCAAAAATTTTGAGAACTGTTGCAAGTGAAGGAAGAAAATTTGGTTTAGGTTTATGTGTTGTAAGTCAAAGACCTGCAAGGGTTGATAAATCTGTTCTTAGCCAATGTACAACTCAAATAATTATGAAAGTAACAAACCCACAAGATATAAAAGCAATTTCCTCAAGTGTAGAAGGAATCAATGCTGAGAGTGAAGATGAAATTAAAAATCTACCAGTGGGTTCAACACTAATTACTGGTGTTTTTGATATGCCTTTATTTGTAAATATCAGACCAAGGATGTCAAAACATGGTGGAGAAGCAGTAGAGATTCTTGAATTATCTCAAGATGAAAAATTCTTTGATAAGATTAAAGAATTTGAAGAAAAAGAAATGCTTCCATTAATTAAACCTAAAACTACAATTAAAGATATAAAATTAATGAGTGAAAAACCAATTAAAAAAATAGAAAATGTCATCTATCCAGGCTATCTTTTTTTATGCTCAGAAAAAAGAGGAGATTTCAATATTTTAGTTGAAATGGTAAATGGAGAAATAGTCACAAATATTGAAGAATTCAAAACAAAAAAATTACCTAATTTAAGCCAATTAAAACCTATTGAAATTAAAGTCCTTCATACTGCATTTAATCTTAAAGAATTTAATGAAGATGAATTGATACAACAAGGAATTTCAATGGATGTTTCAGAAATTTTAAAAGAACTTATTAAAAAGAAATTCATAATAAAAGATGAAAAATATAAATTATCAGATGAATATGTTTTATCCCATTTATCAAAAAATGCATGTTTTGAAAAAATTGAATTTTCAAATATAAAATATAATCATAAAAAACAACAAAAAGCAAATATTGATACAATAAAAGAATTATTATCTAAATTCACAAGCATAAAAGATCAAAGAGAATGCTATATTGTGAAATATGAATTAAAATATTAAATAATAATAAAATGGTAATCTTATCAAATATTGTCAAAGATGGAAAATTAATTTCTCAAGAAGACTGGGAGAAAAAAATAAATAAATTCAAACATGATAATTTTCTAAATGATCAAAAAGAAATTGAAATAAAATTACAAAAATTAATTATTAATGCAATAAAAAAAAGAATTCCTAATGAAAAATTTGGAATATTTTTATCAGGTGGTGTTGATTCTTCATTCATTTCTTATGTATGTAAAAAATTCACAAATAATTTTACATGCTATTCGGTTGGAACTGGAGAATCTGCAGATATAAATTCTGCAAGAAAATTTAGTGAAATGTACAATATAAATTGGAAACATAAAATTCTTACAATTGATGAAATGGAAGATGTAATTGTTAGAACTGCAAAAATACTAAGCAAAGAAACTACTGATGCAGTTAGTATTGGTGTAGGATCAGTTGAACTTGCATGTATTGATATGGCAAAAAAAGATAATATAACATATTTATTTGGTGGAATAGGTTCTGAAGAAATTTTTGCAGGGTATAAAAGACATGAAGACTCTATTGACATTAACGAAGAATGTCTAAAAGGATTATATGGTATGCTACAAAGAGACCTTATAAGAGATTTTAAAATTGCAAATGCAACAAATGTAAATTTTTTAACTCCTTTACTAGATAATGATGTTGTAGATTATTCAATGAAAATTGATTCAAAGCTTAAGATAAAAGAAGGTTATAAAAAATATATTTTTAGAAAAGTTGCATCCAATTATGGAATGGATGATTTTTTTTCATTTAGACCAAAAAAGGCAGCACAATATGGAAGTAATTTTCATAAAGCTCTAAAAAAAGTTGCTAAAAAAAATGGACACAATTATATAAAAGAATATTTAAAATCTCTTTTTTAATTATTAAAATTTATGTTACAAAGAATAATATTATCACAATTATTAAAAGTATAAATAATACCATATTTAACCAGTCAAATGATTTTTCTTCTTTATTATTAGCAGAATACTTTTTCTTTTTTGCTTTTGGATTATATATTCCAACCCTATCGTATCTTATCATTTAAATCATGACATTTATGTCTCTGGAATTTATAGTATCTAAAAATTAGTATTTAAATTTTGTGTTAAAATAGGCTAATATGAAACCCTCTGCATTTTAGAAAAATATAAGTAGCAGTTCTTCGTCTATAAATAGTAGTTCAAAACCAATTTATCGAGGAGGAGATCTGCTAATGAAAATAATTGTGTCC
>JABHHN010000107.1 GCA_018671515.1 archaeon
GAATTATTCCTTCCATAAATCCTCTACCTGTAATATTAATTCGAGTTGATCCTATGTCTGGGCCTTCAAGAGTAGATACACCTGTAATTACAAAATTTACATCATCTTCAAATTGTCCTTGAATAAATGCATTTAATTGTCCATCTGGAAAGTAAAAATATTTTTGTAATGCAGTTTTTTCTTTAATCACATCTTTGTCATCATTGTCTTTAGTGGTAACTGAAACTTTTATATCAACATCTCCTTGAGTTGTTGAAGCTGGAGCTATGAATTCAATAGCACTAGCATTGTCATTTATAATTATTTCTTGAACATCTCCTGCACCAATGGAAACTACAGTTTTGCTCCTAATAAATCCTTTTCCTTCAATTACAACTACATTGCCACCAGACATAGGACCACCTGCTTTAGGTAGCATTTCTGCTTGAAGGGGTGTATTTCCTTTAAAAGAAAAAATTCTAGTAATTTGTAATTCGTGTCTGGCACCTTGATATCCTTCATCAGCAGGTGATTCACCTGGTGGATGTACTACTTCACCATCTGGTCCTTGCTCTTGAAGGATTTTTATTTGGTCTTGGAGTTTTTGAATTTTATTTTCAGCTTCAGAAACTACAACCGATCCTGCATCTCCGGCTCCAGATGCTACTGCAGAGACTTCATTTAAGACTTCATCCATTCTAGCCATGGTATAATCTATAAAACCAGATCCATCCACATCATTTGCTTCGTCATATTCTGCCATTTTATGGTCTCTTCCAAGTATCTCTGAAAACGGTTAATCTAGCTCTGGCTAAAATTAAACCTCTTGCATAATGATGTGCAACCTTTAGAGGAACAATTGTAGCTCTATTTAATGCTCCTTTATATCTTTTCATTGCACTTTGGAAATTTTTATTTTGTTTTTTTGTTCTTGGTATATCTGCAAAATTAGTATTGAAATTAGCTAGCATATTATTAATTTCAGGTATAATACCTGGTCTTGGAGGTGGGGGACCCCCACCAAAAATGATATGAAAATTTCTACGATATGTAGGCATGGTAGGTGGTATTGCTGGATTTCTTGCTGGAAGTATTCGACGTAGATATCTTTCATTTAAAATTTTTGCACCACTTGATCCCAGTTGTTTTGAAGCAACACTTAATCTTTTAATTGCATTTTCAAATTGTACAATAAATGCATCAATTCTTGGATCTGGTTCTACGTCATCTTTTTTATCTTTTTCACCATCTCCATCTGAATCCCCATCATCATTAGTTTTATCGGCAGTTTTTTTATTAGATTTACTAGTGTTTTTGCTTCCGTTGTCTCCACCACCTGTTAATTGTTTAAACCAACCGGGAAGACCTCCTTCTCCATCTCCAAATTTTCCAAGATCTATTATCCCAAGAACTGTAAAAATTAATCCTGCAAAGAGCATTACAACATAAACAAGTGCAAGGATATCTCTCATACCAGGTACTTTTGCTGTAAATGTAGCTAATGGTTTTGCAAGTGGACCCATGAGGATAGCGTATATTATTAAAAGCATAATTCCTGACCAAAGTCTTTCTCCTTTAGCTAAGTACATTACAACACGCACTACCATTAGAATTACTGCCATAACAACAAGAGGCCATAAAAGTTCGAACAAGCTGATTTTGAATCTCCATTCAAACATTGCAACAATTGCGGCCATCAATAGACCTATTCCTGTTAATGCTTGAGGACCTGCTTTAAATTGTTTACCAAGTGAACTTCTTGCAAGTCCAACAAAAATCATCCCAACAAGAATGAAATCAATTAAAGGATAATATACTTCATAAATCTGTCCATTAAAATTTTGAAGAGGAGAAAGTGCTCTAATAAAGTTTATACTTTGAGCAAAAACTGTAGGTATGATTAGAATTGCAAAGAATATACTAACTAATACTAGGTATTTCGTTCTTTTATTCAAATTTTGTGCACCTATTTTATATCTTTTATTTCTTTTATCTCTATTTAAACTTTTCTATATTGGTGTGGGAATTTGGTATTTGGATTTGTCATTGTTTAATAAAAAATAAATTGTTGATTTATATTAAAAAAATAGTAAATTATATAAACTTGAAATTCTAAAAAAATAATAATGGCAGAACCAGTAAGTGCAGCATTGATGATAATTCCTTCATTAATTATAGGTGGGGCAATTGGAATAATTGAATTAATATTTGTTCATGCAGATGAAGCGGGCATGGGTTGGATCATGCATGGGTTACATGCAATTCCTGCAACTATCTTTTTTACTTTTATTAGTATGAATATTTCTTGGACATTAAGTTTTTTTAATCTTCCATTTACAAAAAATATTATGGTTATTTTAGGTATTAGAGCAGTAGTTGCAATAATTGCAATGTTAAAAATTTCAGCAGCAGCAGCAATTGCTGGAAGAGTTGGAGAAAAATTCGTACATACTTTTATTATCGGTGTTCTAATTTTTGTAGCTCCTTATGCTTGGCCTTTTATAGCAACATTCTTGCCTAAATCATTAAAATAAATTTTAGATTTAAATGAAAGTTTCAGTTCTAGCTTCAGGAAGTTCAGGTAATTGTACGTATATAGATTCCGGAAAAAAAATATTAATAGATGCAGGAATATCATATAAAAGAATTCAAGAATCACTTTTTAGAC
The DNA here is from genome assembly GCA_018671515.1 of archaeon. Classification (GTDB taxonomy): domain Archaea; phylum Nanobdellota; class Nanobdellia; order Woesearchaeales; family GW2011-AR15; genus JABHHN01. The sequence goes on from JABHHN010000107.1 coordinate 2,648, forward strand.
TTAATACTGATATAGCAGAAATAGATGGGATTTTTATTACACATGAACATTCAGATCATGTAAGAGGTCTTGCAACAATAAAAAAAAGAACTAAAATTCCAATTTTTATTCATGAAAAAACATTTGATAAATTAAAATTGGAAAGGACTTGTGAAATATTTTTTAATAAAACTATAAAATTAGATAATTTTAGTATTGAGCCATTAGAAATTGAGCATGATGCAGTAAATCCTTATTCATTTATAATTGATGATGGTGAGAAAAAAGTTGGTTCGATTACTGATCTTGGACGAATAAATAGTTCTATAAAATATTGGGTCAATAAAGTAGATTGTTGTATACTTGAATCAAATCATGATACTGACATGCTTCTAAAAGGTCGTTATCCTTATCATCTTAAACAAAGGATATTAGGTCCACTTGGACATCTTTCAAATGCAGATGCATCGTTATTGATAAGAGAATATTCATCAATTAATTTAAAGAATGTATTTTTAGCTCATATTAGTGAAAATAATAATACTAAACCATTAGCAATGGAAATGTTTACAAAAATAAATGAAGTCCTTAAATTAAATACTATAATGACTTATCAAGAAAAAGAAACTGAATTAATTGAAATTTAATTTATTTCTATTTTTGTTGCCATAGCTTGACCAGGCATACCTTTTTCAAATGTAACTTTTAGAGCTCCTTTTGAACCGTGTATTCCAGAAATTTTTCCTTCTATAGTTGTTTTATTCTTTCCAGGTGCAACATACTTGACTGATTTTCCAACTA
>JABHHN010000108.1 GCA_018671515.1 archaeon
AAATATATTTTTTAGAATTTCTATTTAATTTTAGTTCCGAAGGAATAGTAAAACTCAATTCAGCAAATTTATGGTCAAGAAGCGGAACCCTAGTCTCAAGAGAGTTCAGCATTGAAGCACGATCTACTTTTGTTAATATATCATCTACCATATAAGTTTGCATGTCAGAATGCAACATCCTACTCAGAAAGTCAGTACTTTCCCCTAACATCAATGATATTTTGTAATCTTCACTCTCATTAACAGATATTTTACGACCTATATCCTTATTAAATAATTGCCTCCGTTCATAATCCTTCCAAAAACAGAAAAAGGCACCTATATTTCTTTTATTTTTTGATAAGTAATAGGAATATCCTTTTCCATAAAAGTAGTCCGGTATCATTTTATTTAATCGACTAAATATTTTTTTAGCCGTAAATCTAGTACTGTAACTTGCATTATTCAGAGATAACATTTTGGGATATGAGTTATAACCAGCAAAAAGTTCGTCACCCCCATCACCTGAAAGGGATACAGTGACGTGTTCTCGAGTAAATTTAGAAACATAATAAGTTGGAATAGCTGAACTATCTGCGAATGGTTCGTCATATGCACTTACTAAATTTGGAAGCAAATCTATTGAGTCAGGCTCAACTACCATCTCATGATGAATTGTATTAAATTTCTCTGCTATTTGACGAGCATATAATAATTCACTGAATTTTTTTTCTTTAAAACCAATGGAAAATGTTTTTACTGGTTGTGTTGAGTTCCGTGCCATTAGCGACACAACAATACTTGAGTCAATTCCTCCACTTAAAAATGCACCTATAGGTACATCGCTTATCATTCGTAATTTTACCGATTCATTCAAGCAATCATAAATAGCTTCTTTCCAGTAGTTTTCTGATTTTGAATAATCCGGTTGAAATTGAATTTTCCAATAAGATTTTATTTCCATTTTATTCTTCTTATTTGGATTTAAAATAAAATATTGGGCTGGTTCTAATTTCTTTATTTTATCAAATATTGTGCTTTCTCTTTTTGAGTATCCATATGCAAAATAGTAATCTAACGATGACAAGCTGATGTTCTTATCAATATCTTGACAATTGATAATTGATTTTATTTCTGAACCCCAAACAAATTTTTCATGATCTATATAATAATGAAATGGCTTGATTCCAAAACGATCTCTTGCCCCAAATAGCAATTTTTCCTTTTTATCCCATATTACAAATGCAAACATACCACGTAAATATTCCAAACATTTTTCTTTGTACTCTGCAAACAGGTTTATAATGACTTCTGTATCTGTATTAGTTTTAAATAAATATCCCTTATTTTGTAATCCAATTTTTAATTCCTGAAAATTATAAATTTCACCATTAAATGTAATCCAATATCGTTCACTATTATCAGAGAGTGGTTGATGACCAGAATACAGGTCGATAATACTTAATCGCCGAAAACCCAAACCAATTCTATTGTCTATTAAGTGACCCTCATCATCTGGCCCCCTGTGAGGGATAACATCGGTCATACTCTTAATTTCAGAAATGCTAACTTTGCGATTAGGATCAAAATAAAGTTTTCCTGCTATCCCACACATTTTGATTTATTCCAATTTATTATATATTGCAGAAGGTATCTACAATATTTTTTAAATAACATTCCTTTGAAAGATTACTAGAAGCCCAGTTTGCTATCAATATTTTATCTTGTTTGTGTACTAAATTTATAAATGAATTCACGCTAGGTGTTGGTTGAAAATCAGATATTGCGACACCAAAATTAAAGTTCTTTACTATTTCAGCAAAATCTAAAATAGCATCGCTAATAATTACTGGTAATCCACATAAGAGATATTCCGCAAACTTTGTTGGTGAAGCCACATTATTCATCAATACATTTTCCCGCAATAAAAGAGCAATATCCGCCATATTTAAATATGGTCTCACATCTGAATAATCCACGCTTTTAATTTTCACGCAATCACTTTCAAATCCATATTTTTTTCTGAGTTTCTTTGCCAACATGATATCTGGCGTAAGAAGATACAATAGTGCATTATTATTCTGATTTGAAATTTGTTTAAAAAACAAAAATATTTCATCAGGAATCTCCCATTTCATTTCTAACTTCCCGGCATAAATAAATATAATTTTATTTTCAACCCTATATTGTTTGCGTAATTGTTGTCGTTCAGAATGGTTAAAATAAAATAATTCACCATCACCTGCACCAGGAATAACTTTAAACCTTTTTAATGATTGATTATATTCTTTTATATAATATTTTTTTAAGCTATTAGAAACACAAAATACCAGATCCGAGTTAATAACCAATAATTTTTCATTCAATTTCAATGATAAGTACTTAATTTTCTTCAATAGATTTAGGTTATTAAGATTGTGATTGTGTGCAAATTCTTCTGAATGGGCACCACGTGCATCAAATATAATGCGTGTTTTGGGTAAAAATTTTATTATTACTAGAGGGACCGCAATATTGCTGACTCGAGTTTGAAAAATAATTTTATTTGTTTTCCCAAAAACTTTAATATAATGTAAAAATAGAATAAATACAGTAAATATATCGTTAATAAACATTTTCTTTTGTTTATATTGGTAGAAATTCCCACCAATTTTATTTTCAATCTTTCTTTCCTGAGATACAGATACTATT
>JABHHN010000109.1 GCA_018671515.1 archaeon
ACTTAATACTATGTTTTCTAGAATTATATATTATTCTGATGAAATCCTAATTGGATTTCATGGGCGGGTTTCAAACCACACTAAAGTGTGGATTAAACTACCCACCTAAACGTATATGCAAGTTTTAAAAAAACTTGCTATAAATAAGAGCAAAGCTCTAAAATTATAATGAAAAAATTGTACAAATAAAATTTCATAAATTACATAATTAATAAAATATTTTCAAAACTAATATAAAACAAAAACTCTTTTCTTATAAATACGTGAAATCAAAATCAATTTTAAAAAAATCTATGAATCTATTTGTTGAAGCATCTGCAAAAATGCAAAATAAAAGATTCATGTGTAAAACACTCAATGGAAATTCAGAAAATTATAATTTGACTATTAATTCAGATATGAAAGTTTCCTGTAATTGTGTGGATAGAGATAGGTCTGGTGTGATCGGATCACTAAAAATCCAAAATATAAATGAAATATTAAATGGAAATATTGCTAATAATTTTAGAAAAAAATTATCAAATGGTACTCTTCCAACAAGTTATTGTTTTAGATGTCAAGATTTAAAATCAGTAAGAAAAAATACTAATTCTAAAAAAAAAGAAATAATTATTCCTAAAAGTATAAGAATTGAAAATACAGCTAACTGCAACATAGATTGTATTGCATGTTCAAGAAAAGAAGTATATGAAAAAAGAACGAGAAAAAAAATTAGTCTGGATGAAATTGAAATTATTGCAAAAGAACTTAAAAAAAATAAGACTGAATCAATATGCTATTTTAATCTTGGTGAGCCATTCATATCTATCAATATTAGACAAGAATTAGAAATAATTAGAAAATATAATCCAAACATGAAAATTATTGGATCCACAAATGGAACATTAATAGATAATGATGAGAAAATAAAAGCAGCATTACTTTTTGACCATATATATTTTTCAATTCCAGGCCCAAATCAAAAAATAATTTCGATATATCAAAAAAGAACAGATTTTAACAAAGCGTATGATGCAATGAAACAAATCATCATAGAAAGAAACAAGAAAAATAAAAAACATCCAATTATTGAGTGGAAGTATATATTATTTAATTGGAATGATAATAAAAAAAACATTAATGAAACAATCAAACTGGCAAAAGATGCACACATAGATGCAATATCATTTTGGAAAACTCTAAGTCCAATATATGGAATATCATTTAGATACTATTTAAATGGATTTGTCAGAAAAATTGGACACAAATTTGAACATGGAAGAAGAATTGTTTTTAAGAAATAAAATCACCTATATCTAATAATTAAATTCATCATAATATTCTAAATCATTTTTTGTATCAATATCTCTTTTTTCTTCCAATAAATAAAATTTATATTTTTTATTTAGAGCAATATCAAGAGTCTGCCTCATTACATTGGCATGGCTCCATTTATCTATAAAAACATCTAATGGTTTTTTTTGTGCAATAAGATAATATCCACCATCATATGCTGGACCAAACACTAATTTAAATTCATCAAGCTTCTTAAATACATTATCAATCATTTTTGTATCAATTTCAGGCATATCTGAACCTACAATTACTACTTTATCATAATTTTTTAATTCATCTTCAAAACAAGTCAACATTTTTTTTCCTAAATCACCTTCAACTTGTTGCTTTGTTAGTAGATTATACTTAGAAAAATAATTTTCATCACCTTTAATATATAAAATCAAATCATAATCACTATTTTTGTTTTTGGTAATTATTTCATCTAATATTTTTTTATATATCTCAACTGCCTTTTCTTTACCTATTTCTTTTGCTAGTCTTGTCTTTACTTTTTGTGTATCTGGATTTTTACAAAATATGACTAGACAATTTTTATTATTCATTTTAATACTTTAAGAGTTTTTGATTTCATCCCTTTTATCATTTTAGCTCTTGCAGCCATTAATGTTTTTGTTGCCTCGGGTTTACCACCCATAGCAAGAACTTGAAACTTGTTGAGTTTTGAACTATTTGAAATATTATTTTTTTCAAAACTTGACTTTTGAAAATCTATGATTTTCAATTTATTTGGATTTGCCTTTATTTGATATGATGTTCCAGGTCCTATAGTTTTATTATCTGTTACTACATTAAAAAGATCCATTGGACATACCTCAACACATATCCCACATCCAACACACGATGGTTCTTTCATATCATGTCCTTTCTGTGCATAGTTCATCACATCAATTCCCATATGACAATTTCTAGTGCATAATCCACAGGAAATACATTTATCAGGATTAGGTCGTATCTTGAATCGTCCAATTGAAGAAATTATTCCAAGATAAGATATAAGTGGACAGAAATATCTGCACCATATTCTTCCACCAATAAAAAAATATGCTGCAACTGCAACCCAGCCTGCCAAAGTAAAGTCAGCAAAATATTTGTATAATGTAAATGAACTTCCACCGTATTTAATAATAATTATATCTAATACATATCCAAATATCAATCCAATAAATATTGAAATAGGAATGATATTGTTCTTTATTTTTCTATAACTAAACCACATAAAAAATAGTGTAAAAAAAGATATTGCAAATACAACTGGTAGCATAGTATTTCTAAATGCTTTAAGGATTGTTACTATTGCTGCAAATCCAAATAAAAAGTATGATGAATATTCTAACCATTTAGCAGATTTTCCTTGAGGTGTCTTTTTTCTAAATGGATCCCCTAATGTTTCTGCCAAAGCACCACATCCACAGAACCATGAACAGACTGCACCACGTCCTTTATAATAAACAAGGATTGAAAAACCAACAAAGGAAAGTATTATTCCAAGCCACATAAAAAATCCATTTGATAAAAATCCAAGTATTGAACCTTCGACAACATATGTATTTGTAAGTGCATCAGGTCCTAATGGCCAAACATAAACTAGTGAAAAAACTCTCCAATCCTTGAAGATGAAAACAGGAAGTAAAAATAATAATATTGTCTGAGAATAAATTAATGCTAATGTTCTATCCCATATGTATTTTTTTTTATATTTTAATAAAGACATAAATCCAAATGATGTAACAATAAGTGAATATAATAATGTATAATATGGCCAGAATGCTCCACCAGTATTAAAAAGAATTCCTGTCCTTAGGTAATTATATATGAATGTTACACCTGAAAATATCCAGATTATTATGATTAAACCAATAAGTATAGTGTAATTTTTTTGTCCTATTTTTTTTATTGATTTAATTCCTGCATAGACTATATAAATTATATTTACAATAAGTATCAAAAATAAGACTATACTCCAGATATTAAATGGATTTGAAATGTTATTAAGATTAATTATTTCTCCAACTAGAGATGAATTAAAAAGGTTAGATATTTCAGTCACACCTTTATTATATGTATATACCCATAAGGCTATAAAACCAATAATTAAAAATCCAAATATGTCTTTTAATCCATATGATTTTTCTAATTTTATATTTATTTTTTCCATAAAAGATAATGATGGTTCAAAACCAATTAATATGAAAATTTTATCAAAATCTTTTTTTGCTACTTTTCCTTTTATGTCTATTTCTACATGTGTGTGTTTTATATTTTTAAGACTACTATTTAGAATTATATCTACATCTTTACTTGCAATCATATTTTGTAATAAATCCTTATTTTTTTTGGTACATCTAAAAAAACTATCCTGCCTATATGATAAAATAACTTTGTTTTTTTCACTTAATGCAATAGCTGCTTCAATTGCACTATTTCCTCCACCAACTACTAATATTTTTTTATCAAAATATTTATCAGGATTGTCTAATTTATGAGAAACAATATCTAGATCTTCTCCACTAATTTTTAGTTTTCTTGGAGAACCCAAATCACCAATTGAAAGAATTACAAATTCTGAAGTATAATTTTTATTTTTTGATTTAATAAAAAATAGATCTCCTTTTTTTTTAATATCTGATACTGGATTATTTTCAATTATATTGATTGGATTTTTCTTTATTTTTTTTGCCAAATCTTCCAACAATTTTTCCTTAGGCTTATCTTCAAAATTTAAGTCACCAGTTACTTTTAATTCATGTGGCTCAGCATATATAGGTTTTTTATTTGGATATTGATGCACTATTTCAAATAATCTTCCTTTTTCTAATAAAATATAATTCAATCCTTTCTTTTTTGCTTCAATTGCTGCAGTCACTCCACCTGGACCACCACCTACAATTATCAAATCAAAATCTGCTTCTTTTTTTATAGAATTAGGTTTTATTTCATCTATGACATCCTTTCCTTGATTGATAGCATTTTTAATTAATGGAATTCCAGAAAGTGAGCCTATAACAAACAGATTCTTGATATTTTCACTCTCAAAGTTTTTTTTGAGAGCAGGAAGTGGTGATTTATCCCCTATTGTGAATTTTACCATTTTTTATTATTATTTATTTAAGTTTTTAAATTCTAGTTTGAATCATTAAGTGAGCATATATTATTTCTTAAATCTAATAAAAGGATATAATTCTTGCCTGATGAAACTTTTTGGAATCTTATTTTTATCAATTATCCCTATTTTTTTTGGATGTTTGTTTTTTGGCATATAAGCAGTATTAAAAATCCAATCCCATATACTTAAATTAATTCCATAATTTACTGTCTTTTCTTCTTTTTTTAAAAGAAGATTATGATGCCATACATGCATTACAGGAGTATTGAAAAAATATCTTAATGGACCTAATGACATTTTTAAATTTGAATGATTGAAATGCCCTTGTGCTGTACTAAACACCGCAAACCAAAATAAAACATTAGAATTATATCCAAAAAAAGCCAATGGAAAATATAAAATGCTTTTGTATACAACTATTTCAAACCAATGAAACTTAAAATTTCCAATCCAATCCAATTCTTCTATTGTATGATGAATTTTGTGAAATTTCCATAAAACTGGAATATTATGTAAACTAACATGAATCAACCACTGAATAAAATCATGTGTAAAAAATAAAATAATAAATTGAATAATAAAAGACTGTCCTGATATCAATTCAATATTGAATATTGATAAATAATCATTGATTTTTACATAATCATTTAATTTCAACAAGATAAATATTTGGACTGTCTCAATTGCAATGTTTAAATAATGTGCATTAAATACAAGGTAAATTGTATCAGTCAGAATACTTTTTCTAAGTAATTTCTGTTTTCTCCAAGGAAATATTCTTTCAAGAACAAGAAAAAATAATGAAATCCCCACAAGCCAATGCCAATATTGCATAAATTAATTAGAATTTCAAATTTTATAAATCTTAGGTTTTAGGTGTATCTATATGAACTACTATTTCAACATCATCAATTTTTACAATACTTATCTGACCTTTTTTGGTCAGTTTTTCAAAATACCTATAAAATGTTGCACGTGAGCATAATTCTTCATCATATGCAATTATATCCCTTATTTCAGGTAATGTCATATTTTTATTTTTTGCTAAATAAATAATCCTATTTGCAATCATGTATTTTTTTGTACGGTTTATTTTTCTTAATATTTTTTCATCTGATCTATTTTTAGGTGTATCTGAAAAATTCAATTTGCCTGAAGACACAAGGGCATTTATTGTTTCAACTACTATTTTTTTAATGTGACTTTCATCAAATCCCTTAGGTTCTTCTATTTTTTCTACATCTTGAATCCTTAGATCAAAAACACTTAATTTTTGATTAATTTCATCAAAATCTTTCCTTATCTTAGAGAATGAATCTTTGAGATTATCATGCAATTCCTCTAAGTCCCCCCGAACCATGAAATTAAGTAATGCATTTTTCTATTTAAAGGTATCCACTATGTATTTTTTACCAAAAATAAGACAAAAATGATACCGTCTCAATTTATTAATGAGACATTTGTGAGACGAGATTATATCTTAATCTCCAGTGGAAATAAAGGGGTGTCTCAAAATACTAAATGAGACAACATACAAACATTATTGAGACGATACAAATTAATATTGAGACAAATAATCTACATCTAAAAATTTAAAAACATGCTAATTTTATTGATTTTCGGTGATATTAAATGAAAGATCCTGATTGTGTATTCTGTAAAATTGTAGCTGGAGAAATACCTTCTGCAAAACTCTACGAAGATGAAGATGTACTTGCTTTTTTAGACATAAATCCTGTAAATAAAGGCCATACACTTATCATTCCAAAAGTCCATTCCGAAAACTATCTTGAAATGGATGAGAAAGTTACAGAAAAATGCAGTAAAATAATTAGAAAAATAGCTAAATCAATAATGGATGGAATCCGTTGTGATGGATTCAATATAACTATGAATAATTATCCTGCAGCAGGTCAAGTTGTTATGCATTCACATTTCCACGTAATACCTAGATTTGAAGGTGACGGCCTAAAACACTGGCCTCAAGGAAAATATTCTGATGATGAAGACATGGAAGACTCAAGAAAATCTATAGAAGAAAGAATGGATCTTCTAAAATAAAAATGGAAAAAGCCCACGTAGAAGTATTCACAAGTCCTACTTGTCCTCATTGCCCTTCTGCAAAAAAAATTGCAAAAGAAGTATGTGATAAAAGAGAAGATGTAAAATTCTTAGAAACTAGTACTATGACAAGTAAAGGTTCAAAAAGAGCACAGAAATTTGATGTTAGAGGAGTTCCAACATTAATAATCACAGGTCCTGGAACAAATGAAAGAATAGGATATGTAGGAACACCATCTAAAGATTCACTAAATAATATGATAAATATTGCTCTTGGTAAAGAAAAATGGAAGGAAAAAAAGAGCATTTTGGATAAAATTTCAAAGAAATTAAAGATAAATTTCAAAATTTAGAGAAAGATATAAAAAACACTTCTAATTCTAAAACCAAATACGCGGGTGTAGCTTAGCCTGGTTATAGCGCCAGACTCATATGCTTATGAGTGATGAGCCTAACGGCAATGACATTTTATAGCGCTAGAAATCTGGATGTCGGGATTTCAAATCTCCCCACCCGCACTTTTCTTTTTTTTATTTTAATTATTAATTAAAAAATAGAATAAATTATAAATAGTGATACAAATGAAACTCCCTACTTTGAAAAGTAGGGTATCTTTGTAAAATACACTACGAAAAACTCCATTCTCCTTGACTTTCTTTAATGTATCTTTCAATTGTTTGAAAACTAACATTTCCAACACTTCTGTA
>JABHHN010000110.1 GCA_018671515.1 archaeon
ACATCTTTTGCATTTCCAACGATTGGTACATCAACACTAACATTTTTCCCAATTTCAGTTGGATCAATATCTGCATGAATTACTTTTGTATCATTTGCAAATAATTTTGTTGGTCCTGTAATTCTATCTGAGAATCTACAACCTACAACAATCATACAATCAGTATTTAATGTTGCATAATTAGCATGCTCTTCTCCATGCATTCCTAGTACACCAAGGGAAAGTGGGTGATTTTCAGGAAATATTGATTTACCCATTGTAGTTGTAGTAACTGGAATAAAAGTTGAATTAGAAAATTCTGCCAATTCATCTTTTGCATTTGAAATTATGCATCCTCCACCTGCAATAATAAGAGGTCTTTCTGACTTTAGCATCATTTCAACAGCTCTTTTAACTTGTAGTGGATTAGGTTTTATTGTTGGTCTATATGAAGGTATATCAACAAATTCAGGAATCTTTGATTTTACATCAGCAGTTAAGACATCTTTTGGAAGATCAATATAAACTGGACCTGGTCTACCTTCTGTAGCAATCTTATATGCCTTTAACATTATTTCTCCTACTCTTTCAGGATCTCTTAATTGGAAATTATGTTTTGTTATAGGCATTGTGACTCCAAGCATATCGGTTTCTTGGAATGCATCTCCACCAATCATAGATTGAGGGACTTGTCCAGCCATTGCAATCATTGGAGTTGAATCCATATATGCATCCATGATACCTGTGACAAGATTTGTTCCACCTGGACCTGATGTAGCTAGTGCTACAGCTGGCTTTCCACAAGCTCTTGCATAACCTGCAGCCATATGTGTTGCTCCTTGTTCATGTCTACACATGATATTATTCATTTTTTCAGGCATATCATAAAGTGTATCATATAATGGTATGACTGCACCACCGGTAATACCGAAAATAGTGTCGACTTTTTTCTTCAATAGACATTCTATTATTACTTCACTTCCTTTAATTTTTACCACCTTTGTTTTTCTTATTAAATTTATTATTATTTTTAATTTTAATCACCTATGAGAACCTTTAATTTGCAACAGTTTAGCGAATTAAAGGCTAAACTTAGAGAATTACCACTAGCACAAGAAGAATTACAGAAACTAAAATTGTACTATTGTTTTTCATGTTCGTTTAGGTAATGATAAATTATATATAAATATTATTGTTTAGAAGGAAGAATATTTTAATTATGTTTAGTTGGATTTATTTTTTATTTTTTTAAAATAGTTGAATGTTTATTTCAGGGCTTTGCCCTTTTTTATAGCAAGTCCAAAAAGGACTTGCATTTGGAAGAGAAAAAAGATTTATCTTTTTTCCTAGTAATGACAGAAATTTATTCTTAATAAATCATTAGAAAAATAAAAAAACTAAAAACAAACAAACATTACACTACAAATTCCAACCAATTATACTTATCTTCAATTTCACCATATCTGATTCCTTCAAGTATGTTGTATAATTTTGTCAGGGTTTCACCAGCAACTTCCTTTTCACCAAATGTATATGTTTTATCATTATGTTTGACAGAATATATAGGTGTAATTACTGCAGCAGTTCCGCATGCGCCTACTTCAGCAAATTGATTTAAGTCATCAATTGCAATCTGTTCTTTAACTACTTCTATTCCTATGTCTTTTGCAATAATTTGTAGTGAATCATTTGTTATGCTAGGAAGTATTGAAGGAGATTTTGGTGTTTTGAATTTTCCATCTTTTGTAATTCCAATGAAATTTGATGTACCAAATTCATCAACATATTTCTTTTCTTTAGAATCAAGATATAAAACTATAGGATACCCTAATGATTTTGCTTTTTTTGCAGGTAGAATTCCTGCAGCATAATTTCCTGCTAGTTTTGTGTCTCCAGTACCAAGTGGTGCTGCCCTATCATATTCATCAATTACAATTGATTGTACTGGTTTGAATCCTTCTTTATAATATGGTCCAACTGGTGTTACAAGTACAAAAAAGGTATATTCTTCTGATGGAGTTACTCCAATAGTTGGTCCAGAACCAATTAATGTTGGTCTTATATACATACTTGAACCTGTTCCATAGGGGGGTAGATAATCTATATTTTTTTTGACAACTTCTTTTACTGCCTTTAAGAATAACTCTTCAGGCACTTTTTCCATAACTGCTCTTTGTGCAGATCTATTCATTCTTTTTGCACTCATATTTGGTCTGAAAATTGCTGCTTTTCCATCTTTTGTTGTAAAAGCTTTCATACCTTCAAAACATGCTTGACCATAATGAAGTACATTTGCTGCAATATGTATTGGAAAATATTCATCAGTACTAAATTGTACTTCTCCCCATTTTCCATTAATACACTTTGCATATACATAACCATTTGTTTTTCTATATTGAAATCCAATATTCTTCCAGTCCATGTCTTTCTTTATCATTTTTATTCAACCAATATTGCTACCTTTCCAGGTCTTGCCTGTTTTGCTTTGTTTTCATCAGATTTTTCTGCAACCATAATTTCTACTTCTGCATTAAAAATATTTACAAGGAAATCAATTGACTCTTGCATGTTATTTAATTCATCATCTTGGGATAATATTTTATCAATACTTTTTCCAGATTTTACAGTTTTCTGAATTATTGTTGAAATTTCTTTAATATTTTCTCTGTATTTTTCATCAGTTGAAAATATTCTGATTAATTCACCAACATTTCTTGAATTTTTTAATTCTTCATTTAATTTTGAATAAAAATCATATTTCCAATTAGCTGAAATGAAAATCTTGATTTTTGAAGGTTTTTTTATTTTTGCTAATTTTAATACTGATGAAATATCTTCAAGTGTATTTTTTAATGTGTCTTCAAGTACTTGACTTTTTAGATCACTTTCTTTTGGTTTTTCAAATTCAGGCCAATCTGTTATTGATATGAAACCATCTTTACCTAATTTTTCCCAAATCTCTTCACAAATAAATGGAGTAAATGGTGCTAAAATTATTGTTTGTGTTTCAATAAATTTATTCATAACATCTTTGTTTGGATTATTGTTGGTTCTTCTCATGTACCATTTTAGTGCTCTTTGCATGTCAAAATATCCTTTTTGTAATGCAGATCTAAATAATGTTTCTTCCATGAAATTTGTCATATCAGTTCCAATTAAGTTAATCTGAGATTCCATCCATTCATCAATTGATTTTTTCTCATCTCTTCCTTTATTGTAATTTTGAGTTGCAAATTCAATCCATTGATTTAGTTTTATATCAATTGATTTTGCCATCTCTGTATCAAAATTAGCATCATCAATTCCTTCACCACCACTAAGAGCTGTGAATCTTGATGCATCAGCACCGTAATTTTTTAGAGCATCTCGCATGATGATGAAATTACCTTTTGATTTAGACATTTTTTCTCCATTAACCATTACATGACCATTAAGTCCGAATGATTTAGGCCAATGTTTTTTTGGAAATATTGCTACATGATTAAATATACAAAAAGACATATGATTCTGAATCAAATCTTTTCCTGTTGTTCTGAAATCCATAGGATACCAGTATTCGAATTCTTCTTTTAATTCATCTGCAATTTCTTTATCAAGTTGAAGATTATTACCATCTCCTTCACTTAATAATATATAATTAAAAAAAGCATCATCAAGTTTTTTTGAATCAATATTCTTTAATTTGTAATTGATTGTATAAAATGCCATATAGATTGTAGAATCAGATAAGGATTCAATTAACCAACTTTCATCCCATGGAAGTTTAGTACCTAAACCCAATTCACGTGTACATGCCCAATTATGTAACCATCCTAATACATAATTAAACTGGGATCTTGTTTTATCTGGAAACAATTTCATACCATCAAGACATTCTCTGGCTTTATTAGTCCAATCTTCATCACCATATGCTAAAAACCACTGGTTATCAACAATTTTGACTAAACATTCTCCTAATGAACGAGCAACAACTTTTCCAGTTAATTGATAATAAATGTCAATCCAGCCCATTTTCATTAATTCTTCTTTGATATATTCTTTTCCATCTTCTACTTTAACACCTTCAATATTTTTATCGAAGAAGTCTTTGTATAGATGATTAAATGATGCGTTATAATAACTTAATTTATACAATTCTTTTTTTATTTTGTCAAGTTTTCCTCTTTCATTCTGGTGTTTGACATTATATTTTTCAAGCATTTTTTTTGCAGGAATATCACCATAACCTTCAGTATTTAGTACACCTATAGGTTTTACTCCTTTTAATTCCTCAATGTCTATTCCGTATTTTTTACAAGTTTCTTCATCTTTTTGTAAATCGTAAAGAGCAATCAAATCATCTGCAGAGTCAGATGGAACTGAATGAACTAATCCGGTTCCAAAAGTTTCGTTCAAAAATGTTGCAGGTAAAATTAAAACTTTTCTTCCATCAACAACTTCAACTTTTTTACCAATCAATTCATCCCCTTTGATAGTTCCTATTTTTTTAACATCGTAGTCTTGGAATTTTAAATTATTAGCTGTATGTTCACTTAATATCCATTTTTCTCCTTTAGTTTCAATTATTGAATAAACAATTTCTGGATGAACATACAAATTAGTGATTCCTAATATAGTATCTTGTCTTAATGTTGCACTTATCAAAAATTTATCATCTAATTTGTGTTTTACTAAAATAAATTCTTGTGGTGTCTCTCCTTCTCCTTCTAATCTTGCATGATCACCAACAGGTGTATTTTCAATTGGATCCCAAACTACTGGAAATTTTCCTTTGACGACATAATTTTTTTCTTTTAATTTATTAAATTGCCATTTAATGAATTTGTCATAATGAGGATTTAGATCTGTTGTGATAAATTGTCTTCTCCAATCTATTGAATAACCCATATCAGTAAAATCAGCTTGAGCTTGTGGTGGAAAATATTCAACCCATGCTTTTGGATCTGCAAACTTTTTTATTTCATCATCAGAGAATCCTTGTTTTTTAAGGATTCCAACTTGTATTGGTTCATTTTCTGCTATTCTTTTTGCAGCGTTCACAATAGGAGAACCTGTGCAGTGCCATCCTTGTGCATATAATACATTAAATCCTTTCATCCTTTTGTATCTTGAAAATGCTTCAAGTCTCATGGAAGAATAAAAATGACCCAAGTGCAGATATGAATTTACATAAGGATAAGGTAATGTACCAAAAAATTTCTTTTTATTACTATCAGGGATTGCTTCAAATACTTTAGCTTCTTCCCATTTTTTCAACCATTTTTTTCTTATTTCTTCCATCTTAAAATATCACCTTAAATTTTTTAATTATAATTAGATAAACTCAGGACAATGAATGCTCTTTAGAGCAGAAGTACTAGAATCTTGTATTTTATCATTGTCAAAAAAGAGAAAGTGCTAAAATATATAAAGTTTTTCGAAAGTCTTTTTTTGATTAATAAGGTTGTTTATTTGTTTTTTAAATTAGTTGAGTTAACATTATTTGGCATAGCAACCCGCCTTTGGCGTCTTGCAAAATTGCAAGCCAGGGGCTTGCTAGGGTATTAAATTAATGATAGAAAAAAATTAATTTTAAAAAAAGAAAAATCTTAAATATTAATGAAATATAGATACAATTATGGTTATGAATTTTGTTTTAGTATTTGGTTTTATTTTAATAATATTTGGATTAATTGGTATTTTTAGACCTATAATATTTGAATCATATATTATATTTAGAGAAAAAATAAGGAAAAAATTATTTCCTAAATTATATGATGTAGCTTCAAATATAGGAACTACATTTAGTGAAACTAAAGGATCTAAAATAAATACATTATTATTTAGATTTTTTGGATTAATGCTTTTAGTAGTAGGTATTGCAATATTAATAATATTTTTTATAAGATGATGAATTATTTTTTAATGTATTTGAGTAAATAATAATATTTTTAATTTAATAACATTTTAATTATTTTATTAAAAAAATAAAAACGTCGGATAATAATAGAAATATTGAAATAATCTTATTTGTGCTTTTTATTTTTGGTTTTTTTCTAAGGATTAATATGGTTGGAAAACTTGATTATCCAGGAAATTTATATTCATTTGATGGAATAAATCATTATTTGGTTGCAGATCATATTGCAACTTCAGAAAAATTTGAATTTCCACCATTTTTGGCTTTTGGAAAAGAAGAAATTGCAAATGTCATACCACCATTATTTTATATGCATGTTGCACCATTATTTAAATTCACAGGAGTTGAAGATTGGAATATTGCACTTGGTCTTTCAATGATATATAATTCATTATTAATTTTTCTTATATATTTGTTTTCATCAAAATTATTTAATTCAAAAAAAATAGGTTTGGTTTCTGCAATATTATATGTCTTTCCAATAAATATTGGTGCTTGGAGTTATTATTGGTACATAGGAATGTTTCTTCAAGCATTAGGTTCGATGTTTCTTTGTTTTGCAATATATTTTTCTTATCTTTATATCAAAGAAAATAAAAATTGGCAATTGATAGTATTGTGTTTTCTAGTAGTTGGAATAATTATGGCACATTTTTCACAAATTTTACTGTTGATTCCTTTTTTGATTATTATATTTTTTAAAATTCTAAAAAAAGAATTTTCTAAAAAAATTATAAATTTGATTATTTATTTGAATGTATTAATTTTATCAGTAATATTATACATACCAAGAATAATAATATTTATAGAAAATAGAAAATCATATGTTAATTTAGGATTAAATTTAACACTTAATTTAGGATCAATTAATTATCCTGATTTATCATTTTTATCTTATCCAATAATTTTTTTAGCAACTTTAGGATTATTCTATAATTTTATTAATTATAAAAAAAATAAAAATCCATTGTACTTGCTTGTTTTTTTCTTATCTTATTTATTTTTACTCCCGTTTATATTTTCAACACCATATATATTGAGACATAGATCACTTATTCCAATTTTTATATATCCATTTGTTGCATTTGCTATAATTTGTATGATTAAAAAATTCAAGTTAGAGAAACATTTTTTAAAAATTGTAATTTTGATTTTTATAATAAATTTTATTTTTGCATATGGAAATTATCAAGAAGTAAAACAAGAATTAAAAGATCATCCAGTACTTACTTTAGAAGATTATAATACACTTGTTTGGATAAGAAAGAATACTCCAAAAAATGGATTTTTTTTATTTGTTGAAGGTTTAGCATCTCAATCTGTTGAGAGGATGAGCAAGAGAATTACTTTTGATTTAAATATAGATGAAAGATTAAATTTATCAAAAACAATAGATGAAAAAAATGATTTCCCTATAGGTTTTCCTTTTAGATGTAATCCAAAAGGACCAGTTAGAGTAATATTTGGAAAAGAAATAAATCCATTTGTTTTTGAATATTATGATGTAGAAAATTGTCCAAATA
>JABHHN010000111.1 GCA_018671515.1 archaeon
ATATTATTTTTTCTGTAATATATGGTTTCTTAACCATCGTCCCATCATTTTGATATTCTGGAAACTTAGGTCTTTCAAAATTCCTCTCATCCGTAAATATTCTAACATCTTTATTTGAAAACCAATCAAATATAATACTAAAATCATTATTGTTTAAAAGTATGCTATGTAATAATGCATCCCAATTAAATAGCAACCATTCTGTCTTTTCATCAAGACCCGATCCTTCCTTCTTAAAAGTCATAAATTTTTTAAGAAATGTATCTCCTTCTATATAATATTCTTCAGGCTTATCAAAATCAATCCTTCCATTTTCTACAAAATCTACTAATAAATCATAATTATTTCTTGGATAATCATAATACCCTAGTTTTGAATCATCATAAACCTGTTCATATAATTTTGGTTTCATCATACTGGTTACTGCACCATCCCCTGCTGGGTATAATTGATTATAATACTCAAGATAATTACCTTCTTCATCTTCAGCAGCCAAAAATGAATAAAAATCAGCCCTTATTATACCATTCCAATCATTTGCAGCATAAAATATAGGAAAATGTTTATCTTCATCTATATCATCAAAATTCATGATTTCCTTCATTTCATATGCACCATCTAGTTTTGCCTGTTGCAATGTTTTTTCAATTGTCCAAGGAACGTTTCCATCAGCACTATGAATAAACAAGAGTGAATTTTTTATGACTTTCAATTCTAATTCTTCATCAACAAAAAGAATATTATGCTCCTTTTGTGTCCTTCTATATCCTGTTATATCTTTATCTGAATATCTTTCTGCAAAATATAAACTATCAGGTGCATCAAAACCCATTTCAATCTTATCTAATTCTTGGAAAAGATTAAAAGAATATCCTTTTTCAATAATTTTTAAATTTCCATTCCCTTCAACTTCTGTAATTTCATCAATTTCAAAAATATATTTTTCTGCTAAATGCTTAAGATAAGGTAAAAAATCAATTGCCGCACCTTCAACATAATTTTCAATTTCTAATCTTTTAAATCTTGTTTCTAATCTTTCTTGACCAAAAAAATATCCTACAATATTTGAAGGTATAAATTGAAATATTTCAGGGTACCTATGAATCATAATTGATAATGGTAAATATTTCCTAAACCCTCTTGGATGTTTTAATGCTAAATATGTTTGCGAAAGGGGTCTTTCTGTTTCTTCATGCCTACTTATATAATCTGCTATATATATTTTAGCCGCCTCACCATTTCCACGTTCTCTGTCTATTTCAGATTCTTCTTCTATTGGACAAATAAATGGACCTACATTTTCATCATAATCTTCTAACTTATTCCATTCTTGTTTTCCATATTTTTCTAAATTAGTACCTCGAAGAACATCATATTCATTAGCAATAAGATCTTTTACATCCTCTAAATAATTAATACATTTTACACCTGTATTTAACCTATTTGAAGTTCCTTCTCTAAATTCACCTTGATAAAAAATGGGTCTAAAATAAAGATTTCCACCTTTAAAGACATATTCTCCTGGTTCTAAAATTGTATTTGGATCTGGTTTCCTCTCAGATAATACAAATCTATCAGGTATAGCGTAATATAGTACCGAATGAGGTGTTATTGGAGCTCCATTTCTTGTAAAACCAAAATAAGGATGTAATTTTTTTCTTTCCTCTTTATCCGCTTCAAAAATATATCTTATTATATTAGGTTCGCCAGCTGTTAATAGATTATATAATTCTTCTTTTTGTTCAAATGTTAATATATCATAGATTTGATTCATATCTTTTTGAGGTAATCCTACTATTTTGTTTCTTTGTTCTTCTGTAAAAATACCTCTTATTAATTCTCGATTAATAGAGTTAAATTTAGAATTTCCTCCAGTAAAAAATGTTTGTACTTGAAAATTTACCCAATTTTTATACGGTTGAGTATAAGCCTTGACTTCATCTTGATCCAAAATTAATGTATCACTTAAAGTCATACCATCAAAATTTCTATATTTTTCACCTTTATCATATACAGAATCTGTTTTATCACTTCTTATATCTTGATTATCAAAACCATCTAGATTATTTTTTTGTCTAAACATATATCCATCATCTGCATTAAACATAAACTTCATTATACTCATTATTGGATCAATTATGAATTGTTCTACATTTGTCTGAAAACCATATTTCCCATCATATTTTAATGCTTCTTCTGCCTGAATATATTCTAATTTTACAGGATATAAGTACACTAAATGATCTTTTTCTTCTTCTGTTTCAACATTTGTAGTATTACCTGATTTATTACATCCACTTAAAACCAATAACCCAATACACAATAATATCAAATAATTTAGAATTGTTAATGTTTTTTTGTTATTATATTTCATTATTTCCCCGTTTTCTCCCTTATTCCTCTTTTTTGATTTGTTTTAAAAAATTAAAAAAAAAAAATGTTGCCCCTATCTACGCTTCGGGGGTGATTTACAGATAGAGGCAAGAAGTTTATACCACACAAAGACTAAAGGTGTGAGCGTGAATTTGAAAAAATTAAAAAATAATAAAAATCTCTTGCCAAGATTCTTACTGTACTATTTCAATGCCTAGTTCTTCTGAAACACTTAACATTTCACGTGAAGATTTTGTTCTATCTGGCTTTCCAACAATCCAAGGGCTATTAACACCTGTGATTATTGTCATTACAGTTAGTTTTCCTTTCATATCTTCTGTGATTCTTGCTCCCCAAATAACATTTGCATCGTCATCTAGGCTTTCAGTAACCAGTTCACCAATACCATTGATTTCATCAAGTGTTAGATCTGGTCCACCACATACATGAATCAATGCTCCAGTTGCACCTTCATAGTTTATATCAAGCAATGGGTTTGATAGTGCTCCTTTGACAGCTTCTTCAACTTTATTATTTGTGTCACTTGCACCTACTCCTATTGCTGCTACTCCGCCATTTGTCATGATTGCCTTTACATCAGCATAATCAAGGTTTACTAATGATGGAAGTGCTATTGTTTCTACAATACCTTTTATCATTGTACTTATTAGTTCATTTGCTACAGCAAATGCCTGTCTAATTGGTAGATTTCCAGCGATGTGAACAAGTCTATTGTTATCAATCACAATGACAGTATCTGCTACTTGTCTAAGTTGTTGAAGACCAAACTCTGCCTTATCAACTCTTGCTCTTTCAATTTTGAAAGGCATTGTGACTGTTCCAATTACGATTGCTCCTGCTTCTTTTGCAACTTGCGCTACAATTGGTGCACTACCTGTTCCTGTTCCTCCACCCATACCAGCACAGACAAATACCATGTCTGAACTTTTAAGTGAATCTTTTAATTCTTGAATTGATTCTCGTGCTGCTTCTGCTCCTTTTTCAGGATATCCACCACACCCAAGCCCTCTGGTAACTTCTTTTCCAATTAGGAATTTTCTATCAGCTTCAGTAACAGTTAAATGTTGCGAATCTGTATTACATGCAATTATTTCTGCACCTTTAATTCCTTTCTGGTAAAGCCAATTTACCATGTTGTTGCCAGCTCCACCTGAGCCGATCACTTTTATGTTTGCCTGGTGCGTTTCCATCTCTGGGACACTTGCACTAGAATTTTTTATTGCGTTGTCAACTATAAAGTCCATTTTATTTCCCCGACCTCCCTATTCTTTGTGTTTTAATATATACTCATCTGCAAAAATAATTTTTGCTGTTTCGTAATATCCAACATTTACATGTTGAACATATTATACGAGATTCTACAATCTAACCAAAACCTTTATATACTAGTTTGTACTATCTCCTTTTTAGAATACGCCAAGACAATTACGCCAATAATTGTTTAAATTAAAATTTTTAGTCGAAAAAAACCACGCCAATGGTTATATTTGTTTAGCCCCAAAAATTTATTTAATATCTTCAAGGTAGACTTAACTATATAAATCTTATCATTTTTTAATACATATATTCTAAAATATATTTTAATAAACCAATATTAATCTATAGACTATAAAAACAAAAATTTTAGTAAAAAATCAATAGAAATTATTATTTCTTTTTGTGTTTCTGATATGTTTCAAATGCAGTTTTTCCTGCCTCTACTATACTAGTTCCTGCTTTTGACATCCTTCCAAAGACATCTGGATTTATCATGACCTTATCAATATTCCACACCCTATTCCCGTACGATTCAAAATAACACACATTTTCTATCGATAATTTCATAGGTACAGGAACAACTTCATCAGGAAATCCAAATGGAAGCACAGCCATTGGCCTAACATTCCCTGGTATTCCTATTGCACTTCTTAATGCATCTTCATCAAAAGCACTCACCCAACATGATCCTAAACCAAGTCCATGAGCTGCTAAAAGCATATTCTCTACCGTTGCTGCACAATTCTGAACAGAATAAAATCTTTCTCCTCTAATCCCATAATACATTTTAAGTTTCTCAAAGTCAGAACATACAACTACTAATACTGGGGCTTGAGCCATCCAAAGTTGTTGCATACAAGCCTCAGATACTTTACCTATAAGATCCTTATTTCTAATAATGACAAACCTATAATCTTGTGCATTTCCAGCAGATGGAGCATATCTTCCAGCGTCTATTATAGTGCCAAGCATCTCCATAGGAACATCTGAATCCATGAATTTTCTAATAGACCTTCGAGTTGCAATACACTCAAATATATTCATAGCTTCATCTATTTCATCCTCAGAAATCATCTTAGCTTCTTCTACAACTTCATCTGCCATGTACAATATTTAAGTTGTGCTTCTATTTATATTTTTTCCCCTATATTATTCTTTGTTTCATATTTGGAACAGTGTTTCATAAATAAAAACATATAAATATATCCTCTATATCTAAATACATATGGAAACTGTTGATGTTCTTGAACAACTATTCGATAATAAGATTCTAAGTGTCCTACAACTCTTTGTAGAAAATGAAAATAACCAATATTATTTACGTGAAATTGCAAAGCTAACAAAAGTCTCACCAGCAACAACATATAGAATCCTAAACAAACTTGTTGATCTAAATGTTTTAGAAATCCAAGAAATCAAAACATTAAAACAATACATACTTTCAAAAAATAAAAAAACTGAATTTTTAAAAACAGTCATTAAAAAAGAAAAAAGAGTTGTTGATATGTTTGTTGATAGAATCAAAAGTTTAGAAGGAATTGAAAAAATAATATTACATGGAAAGCAAACAAACAAAAAAGCAAATGTCTTAGTTCTTGGAAGTAATGTTGATGCAACACAGATAAAATTGATAAGTTCTGAAATAAAAGAAAAATATGACTTTACAATTCTTAGTCTGACTTTAACAAATGAACAATATGAACAGATGTCTGCAATGGGACTATATAGCGGTGAAAAGCAAGTATTGTTCTAAATGATCTATTTATTAAATTTTCCAACCAAAGACTTTATTCTTAAACAATAATTATTTCTTTTTTCATTATTAGTTTTACCACGGCATGAGACTCTTTGTCCCCTGCAAAATGTGCAAGACACCAAAGTGGCTTGCTATGACAAATTTAGTGATTAAAATTTAATAAGAATATTTCAAAGCTAAAAAAAATCTAATTTTAATTCTTAACACTTCCTTTTCAAAAAGTTTTATTAATGTATAATCCCACCTAATTCTTATTTTATATTTGGGGTAAAAACAATGTACAAGATATTTTATAATGAACCTGTTACTGATGCAATTTTAGTTTTACTTGCATTTTCAATAATTACAAGGACTTTTGTATGGATTTTAGAAAAAATTATTCTAAGACTAACAGCTAAAACCAAGACAAAATTTGATGATGAAATTTTTTCAGCAGTAAATAATCCCTTAACCTTATTAATAATACTTGCAGGTCTAAGACTAGCTACTTTAAGAATCCAAGATCATGTATTTTTTAAACCCGAACTTCAAGCAACTGTGTTTTATATTGCAAATAATTTCATTTACTCATTAATAATTTTTATTTCAACAATAGTGTTAGTAAGAATTATTGATATTTTTATGGCTCATTTTGGTTCAAAATTAGTCAAAAAAACCAAATCAGAACTTGATGATCAAATACTTAGTCTTTTTAGAAAAGCGTTTAAAGTAATAATATTCGTACTATCCATATTTTATATCTTGACTATTTGGAACATAAATATATTCCCTTATCTTACAGGACTTGGTATTGCAGGAATTGCAGTTGGTTTTGCAGTAAAAGACACATTATCAAATATAATAGGTGGAATTGCTTTAATATTTGATGGAAACATTAGAATAGGTGATAAAATTAAATTACAATCTGGATATGTTGGTGTAATTGAAGACATAGGTCTTAGAACAACAAAAATGAAAACTTATGATAATGAAATGATTATTGTGCCAAATGGAATCCTTTCAAATGATATAATCCACAATTATGCCCTACCAAATCCACTTAATCGAGTATATGTTGATTTTGGTGTTGCATATGGAACTGATCCTGAAAAAGTAGAAAAAGTCATAACCAAAACACTGGCAACTATTAAAGATGCAATAAAAGATGATCCTGTACCTGCAATAGACTTTTTAGAGATGGCTGATTCATCATTAAATTTCCGTGCAAAATTCTGGGTTGAAAATTATACAAAAGCATATTCTGCTAAAATTGAAGCAGTAAAGAAAATTTACAAAGCACTAAATAAAGCAAATATAGCAATCCCATTCCCTCAGATGGATGTTCATATGAAAAAGAAATAGTGGATTTTTATTTTCAATTTTTTTATTTTGTTTTTTATAATCATTCTTGCAAGTACAAAGCACTTGCTCTACAAAGAAGAATTTACAAAAAAGTAAATTCTTCAATCTAATAATGTAAAAAAATTAGTTTCAAAATTAACAATAATAAATTATATTCTAAATTAAAAAATAAACTTCACCTTCACTAGACATCCCCACCATAATCTTTTAAACAAAATCCATTTCTAAAAGTGTCATGTCTGAGACAAATTACTATTTCCCATATGACGAAGTACGTCCTGAACAAGATAAGCTTCTAAAAAATATTGGAATCTCATTATCTATGGGTGAAAACCTAATTGCTCATGCACCAACAGGTCTTGGAAAAACGATTGCTGCACTTGGTCCAGCACTTTATTATGCAATAAAACATGATAAGACAATTTTATTTCTTACCGGACGACATACACAACACAAAATTGCAATTGATACACTAAGAGAAATCAAGAGAAAGTATGATCTTAATTTCAACTCTACATCAATCATTGGAAAAAAATGGATGTGTCTTGTTCCTGGAATAAATATGATGAATAGTGGAGACTTTTCTGAATATTGTAAAAAAGTGAGAGAAGACAAGAAATGTGATTTTTTTACAAAAACAAAAAAAAATCTTGAATTCACAATTGATGCTAAAGCATTACTATCAACATTTGATGTAATAAACCCATTAACTACTGAAAAGCTTATTGATTATTCTGCAGAAAAAGGAATGTGTCCTTATGAAATTTCAATTGGTGTTGCAAAAAAATCCAAAGTGATTGTCACTGATTATTATTATATGTTTCATCCTAAAATTTCTGCAAGTTTCCTTAAAAAAATCGGAAAAGAAATTGAAGATATCATAATAATTGTTGATGAAGCACATGGCCTTCCAGAAAGAGTTAAAAATCTTGCAACTGAAAATTTATCAAGTGTATCTGTTTTAAGAGGAATACAAGAAGCAAAAAAATTAGGTTTTGAAAATGTCATCGAATATCTAAATGGAATTCAAGATGTCCTTCTTGATTTATCTAAAGGAATGACCGTAGGAGAAGAAAAACTAATAAAAAAAGAAGATTTTACTGCAGAATTAAAAATTAAATTTGATTATGAACAAATGAGTTCTGATATTCATTTTGTAAGTGATTCAATGAAAGAAATGCAAAAAAAATCTTATTTAGGAAGTATTGCAAAATTTCTTGATTTGTGGACTGGACAAGACGATGGATTTGCAAGAATTCTTACATTAAAAAAAGGTTTTCGAGGACCATTTGTTTCTCTTTCATATAGATGCCTTGATCCATCAGTCCTTACAAAAAAAGTAATTGATGATTCTTATTCTTCTATTTTTATGTCAGGAACTCTCCTACCAACTCACATGTATAAAGAACTTTTAGGAGTAGATAATTCAAGAGAAGTAGTTTTTTCAAATCCATTTCCAAAAAATAATAAACTTAATTTGGTAATTCCTAAAACCACTACTAAATATTCAAAAAGAAGTGATGAGCAATACAATAACATCTCAAAAATATGTGAAGAAATAACTGATGCTGTTCCAGGAAATTCAGTAATCTTTTTTCCTAGTTATTTTATTTTAGATCAAGTGAAAAAATATTTTACCACTAGATGCCAAAAAACCGTCTTTACTGAAATCCCTAAAATGCTAAAGGCAGAAAAACAAGATCTTTTAGAAAGATTCAAAGGTTACAAAGAAATAGGAGCAGTGCTTTTAGCAGTCACCTCAGGATCATTTTCTGAAGGAATAGATCTTCCAGGTGATCTTTTAAAATGTGTAGTTGTAGTCGGACTTCCTCTCTCCCCACCAAATCTTGAAATAAAATCATTAATTAATTACTATGATATGAAATATGGCAAAGGATGGGATTATGGATATCTATTCCCTGCATTTAATAAGACATTACAGTCTGCAGGAAGATGTATTAGAAGTGAGACTGATCGAGGAGTAATTGTTTTCTTAGATGAAAGATATGCTTGGAAAAATTATTCACGTTGTTTCCCAGAGGACTGGGTAATGGAAACTACACTTGATTATAAAGAAAAAATCGATGAATTCTTCAACATTTAATATACTTTTTTGTATACTAGTACCAATTACATGTATAAAAATACAAACATTTATATACTAGTTCTGTTTATCATATATTATCAGAAACGATTCATAAGTTCAACTTAAGAATCATGCACGCTAAAAAAGAAAAGGCTCCTTATGTAAGATTTCTTACAAAGCCCCTCCCCAACCCCACAATAAGGAGCTTTTTTTCTTTCCTTTTCATATTAAGAGCTCCATAACAAATATTTTCTGAGTTAGCCCCTCCCAAAATTTCAGTTGGGAGCTCTTTTTCCTTCTTTATCTACTTTAAATTCTTATTATATGATTGAATAGTCTTGTTTCATGAACTTTATTTTCTGTGTTTTCACTATCGTAGCAAGTGTATTGCACTTGCTTTTATAGAGAAGAATTTACAATATGTAAATTCTTCAAGTAATAATAAAAAATTAATAGTAAACTAAAAATCATTGAAAATTACCTGCTTTTTTAAAAGAAATTATTTTTTACTAAAAAATCACTAATAGAAATTATCCATTATAAAAAGTATTATAAATAAATACCAATATAATATAACCAAATGAACAAAAGAATCACCATTTACGTCTATGGGAGGGTTCAGGGCGTTTTCTACAGATTCCATACTAAAAGAAAAGCTAAATCTCTAAATTTACGCGGATGGGTCAAAAATCAAGATGATGGTGGTGTAAAAATTCTTGCTGAAGGAAAAAAACAAGACCTAGAGACATTTCTTCTTTGGTGTAGACGAGGACCACCTTTTGCAAAAGTCAACAATATATCACATGAATGGACAAATATTGCAAGTGACAAATTTGATTCTTTTAAAATAAAATATTAATTTTTTTCTAAACCTAATTTTATAAATTTATGTACATTAACTAATAATATGAAAGAAGCAAACTTCTATGAAATATTTGATAAAGATAAGAAAATCGTCAAATGTAATTTATGCCCCCAATACTGTTATATTCAAGAAGGAATGGAAGGCACATGTGCAGTAAGAAAAAATATTGATGGAAAATTATATTCTCTTGTATATGGTAAAATGAAAGGTGCACAGATTGACCCAATAGAAAAAAAACCATTATTTCATTTTTATCCTGAATCTGATATTTTTTCATTTTGTACAGTTGGTTGCAATATGAAATGCTTATTCTGCCAAAACTTCACAACATCTCAAGTTAGCAAAGGAGTAGAAGGAATAATTAGTGGAGAGAATGTTTCACCAAAAGAGATTGTTGAGATTGCAAAAAAACATGGTTGCAAAAGTATTGCTATGACATATAATGAACCTACTATTTTTTTTGAATATGCATATGATACATGTGTTGAAGCGAAAAAAGAAGGACTAAAAACAGTCTTCGTCTCTAATGGATATATAACAAAAAAAGCAATTGACAAAATTGCTCCTGTACTTGATGCTATTAATATTGATCTAAAAGGTTTTACAAATAAATATTATCAAAAAATATGTGGCGCGCAATTACAGCCAGTACTTGATGCAATAAAATACTACTATGAAAAAGGAGTTTTTATGGAAATAACTACATTAATTATCCCTGGTGAAAATGATAGTGATGATGAATTAAAGCAAATTGCAGAATTTATTGCATCAATTAGTAAAGACATCCCATGGCATATTTCAAGATTTCATCCCGATTATAAAATGCTAAATAAAAATTTAACACCAATAAATACACTTTCTAAAGCATATGATATTGGGGGAAAAGCAAAATTAAAATACATTTATGTTGGAAATGTACAAGGAAATAAATTTGAAAATACAATATGTCCAAAATGTAATGAAACTCTGATTAAAAGACAAGGTTACCACATATTTGACATAAATATTATTAATAATAAATGTAAATTCTGTAATACCAAAATAAATGGCATATGGCATTAATTTTTTTAACAAACCTAATCTTTAAATAGATATAATAAAGCCTACCAATCTATGAATTCTAAAATTCTAAAATTTGATATCACAAAAAATATCAAAAAAATTTCTAAAGTGATTGCATTACTATTTTTAATATACATACTAATTGATTTGTTATTCATTTTATTTAAAGTTGATACTGTAAAAATTTTCAAATCTATCCCTTTAATTTTCAATTTCATTAAAAACAATTTTCAAAATATATCATCTCAAAATTTTGTTCTGATGATGTTATTTTTTACCAGTGCATCAATATTTATTTTCCCAATACCTTTTGATCTTGCATTCATTGGTTTTATTCACGAAACCAATTTTCCTATCAAAGTCATTCTATTTTCATTCATTGGGCAATTAATAGGACAACATATTAACTATATTTTAGGAAGATTTTTTGGAGAAAAATTAGAGAATAAAATAAATAAGAAAAGTAAAGCATGGATTGAAAACAAATTCAATAAATATGAAAAATACGCAATTTTTATTTTCAATCTATTTCCACTTCCATTCCCACTCTTAAATTTCATATCAGGCCTTACAAAATTTAATTATGTGAAATGGTTAGTTTTGGTTATGATTGCTATGTTTTTGAGATTGAGTATATATGCAATGTTTTTCTAAATTAAATTTTCAAATCATAAACTTTAAAATATTTTATCCATTTCAAAAATAAATGAAATTAGAACTAATTCATAAAAAAATTGCATCTTGCAAAAAATGTGAATTATCAAAAACTAGAAATCTAACAGTTCCTGGTGAAGGAGATCCGAATTCTAAATTAATGTTTATAGGCGAGGCACCCGGACGCAAGGAAGATGAAACTGGAAAACCATTCCATGGTGCTGCAGGAAAAATTCTTACACAACTACTCGAACATGTTGGAATGGAAAGACAGGATGTTTTTATCACTTCCATATTAAAATGTAGACCTCCTAAAAACAGATTACCAAAAAAAGAAGAAGTAGCAGAATGTTTAAAACATCTTTATTCACAATTTGATTCTATAAAACCTAAATATATTGTATTAATGGGTAATTCTGCAATAAAACATGTCTTTGGAAAATTGGATATGTCTGCTGAACATGGAACAGTAAAACAAAAAGATGGAAGGAATTATTTTATAACATACCATCCAGCAGCAATACTTTATCGAAGAAGATTATTCGATACAGTAAAAGAAGATTATGCTATCTTAAAAAAATTATTATGATTTTTTCATATTTTGTAAATACTTTCCAATTATAATAATCTTTTTATATATTCTACTCTGCCTAGTATAAATATGAATCAAGAATATTCTGCAGGAATTGTAGTATTTAATAAATCTAAAGAAGGTGTCAAATATTTAATACTTCAATATCAAGCAGGACATTGGGATTTACCAAAAGGACATATTGAAGGTCAAGAAACAAAAGAAATTACAGCAATAAGAGAAACAAAAGAAGAGACAAATCTTGACGTAGAAATAATTCCTGGTTTTGAAGAAGGTATATCATACAACTTTAGAAATCCTGAAAAAGTCATGGTAAAAAAAGATGTTTTCTTTTTTGTTGGTGAATCACATTCCACTAATGTACAAGTGTCATTTGAACATAAAGGATTTAAATGGCTTAGTTATGATGATGCAATAAATCAACTTACATTTAAAAGTGCAAAAAGAGTATTAGAAAAAGTTAAGAATTTTATTGATTCTAAAAAATATATACTAAACCGAATTAATGGCACTATCGTATCTTTGTAGTGGTGTGCTATAATGTATTCCTTGATGAATTCTTATTTCATTATAAAAATATAGGAATTCATTTAAGTTTGAAAATCGTTCATCATATTCTAATTTATAAG
>JABHHN010000112.1 GCA_018671515.1 archaeon
ATCAAAAAATCTATCAAAAATCTCTCTTTTTGAAATGTGAGGGTGTGATATGACTTCTAACATTGATTTACCACATTCTTTTTTAATTTCAGTTCTAAATAATGCTTTTTTGGCATTGCTTATGATTTCATCTGCTCTATTAGAAATTTTACCTTCATTATCTACAAGAAAGAATTCTAATTCTATTCCCTGCATTCTAGATAGGTTTGTATTTATTGGTGTCATTTTAACTTAATTAACATAAACAATTTCTCTAGGAGAAAATTTTTTTATATTTTAGTGGATTTGAAATTTATTTTTATAATTATGGTAATCTATTCTTTTTACAGTAATCTTTATAAACAGTTTGTTTTTCCTAGGGATAGATATGAAACATCACGGCGGATTTAGAAGGAAGACAAGACACAAGCTTCAAAAAGATCATAAATCAAAGGGAAAAATTTCTTTGTCAAGGTTTTTTCAAGAGTATGAAAACGGAGATAGAGTTGTTTTAAAGGCAGAACCTGCTTATCATAAAGGTATGTATTACCCAAGATTCCATGGAAGAAGTGGAGTTGTAAGTGGAAAAAGAGGAGATTGCTATGAAGTAATCATTAATGACAAAAATAAAGTCAAAATGATTGTTGTGCACCCAATCCACATAAAAAAATCTACTAATTAAAAATGAATCCTAAAATAATTGAAGAAGAATCAATCAATATGTATGATCTCTACAAAGAAATTAAAATAATTAAAAAAAGAGATGAAGAATTAAACATAAGAGCAAAAAAAACTGAAGAATATCTTCAAGATTTTGCAAGTCTTAAGATGAAAGAAGCAGAAGATTTGAAAAAGGATCTTTTAGCACTTGAAATTCCAAGACTTAAATTAAATCATATTAATAAAATAATAGATGTTTTGCCTGATACACCTGAAGAGGTTAAAATCATTCTGCAAGGCTATACAATAACTGTCAGTAAAGAAAATTCAAAAAAGATTGCTGATGCTGTTGCTAAATATACTGTTTCTGTATAAAGCAGTAAATTTATATATTTCTGTTGCTTATCATTTTTTATAAGGGGTTTATTAAGACAAACTTGGTGAATAAATATGAACAAAAGAGAAGAATATGCTATAGTTTTAGATTATTTGCCACACGGCTACATTTTTGATAAGACGCCAAGTTATAAAAGGACTCCAATTGTTCAAATTCTAGGTAAAGAAAATCTTACTATTCTTGAAGCAGTACCAAAAAAAGATAGTGAAATAAAGCATCATGATGAATTATACATTGGTGATGGAAAAAGAGATAAAATTCATCATATAAATGGTCGTCTTGATCCTAAAGTATTGACTGTGACTGCTAAAAAAGAATTAGAATTTGCAGTTGAGAAAATAGTTAAGAATAATGAGCAAAAATATGTTGCTTTTTTTAACAAAGCACAACCTTTGACCACAAGGATGCATACACTTGAACTTATTTCAGGTCTTGGAAAAAAACATATGTGGGAAATTGTTAGAGAAAGAGATGAAGAACCATTCAAATCATTCGAAGATTTAAAAAAAAGGATAAAATTATTACCTGAACCTCAAAAATTGATTGTAAAAAGAATAGTCTCTGAGATAAAAGGTGATGAAAAGTATTATCTTTTTGTTGAAAGAATTAGGCCTAACTCTCAATAAATTATTACTTTTTTTTAATTATTCTATATAAATTTAAGAAAATTATTTAAATCATAACTTTTAAAAAGTATAGTATGAAAAAAACATCAGACTCATATTATGAACCAATACATAATAAAAATGGAATTAAAAAAAGAAAAGTAAATTTGCCAAAAATATCAAAATTAAAAAAGAAACATACAATTCATAAAAAATCAAAAAAAGCTCATGTTGAGCATAAAGAGAGTAAAAAACCTGTTGTTCATAGTACTCATAAATCACATGTATCTACTAAACCACTAGTCTCACATAAACCACCTATTCCTTCTAAAAGACATCGTGTAAAATATAAAAGTCATCATAAATTGTCTAAAAAGAAGAAGAAGAAATTTATCTTCATAAGTGAAGCAATTTTCATATTACTTATATTATCATTTATTGTAATTTCAGTCTTATCAAAATATAATGGTGATAGTGCTCCTGTGTCAGTTAATTCAACAGATGATGAGAAAATAGTCATAAGTATATCAATAGATTCTATAGCAAATAAAGAACTTAATGTAGGTTATAAAAATCAGATAGAAGAATTATTAAAAGAAGGATTTTCAATTGTAGTTCCAATGACTGAGTTCAATGCTAAACCTGGAGATGAAATATATGTTGGATTAGGGTTTACAAATAAAATGGATGTCATAACTAATTTTCAAGGAACAATTAATGGTGTGCATGTCAGATATGATGATGCAAACTATGGTAGGATAGAAACAGAGAATTGGATAATTCCTGATTTTGGTCCATTTCATATGGTATATGGGAAATCATACATAACAACATTGAAATTTACTGTTCCAAATAATGCTAAATCAGGTAATTATGTATTTGATATGTATATGTGTTATGAAGATTCATTTTATGAAGATGTTCCAGATGCTGGATGTAATCAGAGATATAATAAAAAATACAGCCAGACCAAGAAGATTTATGTAACAGTGGTCTGAGAGTAAAAAACAGCTAATTTTATAAACAAAACATTTTTCCAAAGTTTGGATAAGAAGTGTAGGAATAGTGCTGTAACAAAGCTTTACTTTGGCAGGCTGCCTGAATCTTATAAATCGGTGATATACCTTGGGTATGTATAAATATATAAAGAACGTTTGGAAAAAACCAAAAGAAAATTTAAATGAACTATGGAAAGAGAGACTTGTTTCATGGAGAAAACAGCCAGTATCAGTTAGGATTGAAAAACCAACCAGACTTGATAAAGCAAGAAAACTAGGATATAAAGCAAAACCAGGATATCTAATTGTCAGACAGAGAGTTATCCGTGGTGGACATACAAGACCAACAATAAGAAAAGGAAGAAAGTCTAAGAGAAGGACAAATAGACAAGTTGTTGGAAAAAATTATCAACAGATTTGTGAAGAAAGAGCAAACAAAAAACACATGAACTGTGAAGTTCTAAATTCATATTATGTTGCAAAAGAAGGAAGATACATTTGGTATGAAGTAATTCTTGTTGACAAGAGTCACCCAGTTATTAAATCAGATAAGAAGATTAACTGGATAACTGAACCTCAACACAGAGGAAGAGTCTTTAGAGGAATAACTTCTCCTGCAAGAAAATCAAGAGGTCTTAGAAAGAAAGGTAAAGGTGCTGAAAAAGCAAGACCAAGTCTTCGAGCTAACAAAAGAAGAATGCATTGATTTTTTCTTTATTTTTTAATTTTTTATTCTAATTTTTTAATTTATTTTGTTTAAAATAATTTGATTTAGAATTTTTTTAAATGTTGTACTAAAAGATGTAGTTTTTTTATCATTAACTAGAAAGTGCTTTGCACTTTCTTATAGAGAAGAATTTAGTTAACTAAATTCTTCAAGTAGTGATTCATCAAGATACACATGAATTAAAATAACACAATTTTTGAAATGCTTAGAAATACTTTTTTATGGTTTGCAGAGTTTACAGGATTTATACCCTTTCTTCTTTGCAAATGATTTTTTATTAAATACAACTCTTTTTTCCATAGGGATAGGATCTACATATCTGCAACCTTCTATATGGTAAATTTTTGATTTTGAATTAGCTACAAAGAAACCATTGTCCATTTTTTCTTTTATATTTATTTCTTTTTTACCTTCTTTTTGTTTTATTTTTATATCAATTGGTTTTTTATCATCAATTGCATTTAATTCTTCTATGACACTTTTAAAATTATTTTTCTTTTTTTTTTTTCTTTTCTTTTTTTTAAATAGGCTGAATAAGAAGTTAAAAAGAATCGCAGCTAAAACAGAATTTAACATATATTTTTCAATTTCAAAGAAAAGTCCGCTAAATGCATAGTAACTTACAATCATAAAATTTGCCAAAAGGAAAAATTCTCTGTAATCCCAATTTTTCTCATTCATTATCTCAATGAATAATAAAATATTTATCATTAAAAGAAGATGAAGAACATTTCTTAAATTTCCAAAAATTGAAAAAATATTATTTAAAACGAGAGCAATAAGTCCAAATTGTAATATAAGAAAGACAGATCTACTGTTTGTCATAACTCTAGAGTAAAGTCATTTAAGTATTTAAAAGTTGTGTTTGAATGAAATTTGAAAATTTTATTCTAATAACAACATAGACATCATTACACCTATTCCAAGAACAATTCCAAATAACTGCATTAAAGATTTTTTTACTTCTGTTTCTTTATGTAGTTCAGGAATCAAATCAGATGCTGCAATGTAAATAAAACCACCAATTGTAAATGGTGTGATAAAATGTATGACTGATTCATATTTACTTCCAATAATCAAAACAAATATTGCTCCAATTACTGAAGTTAATGCTGAAAGAAAATTAAAAAATAATGCTTTTGCTCTTGACATACCTGAATGAAGCAATACACCTAAATCTCCAATTTCTTGTGGAATCTCATGGAGTGCTACTGCAATTGTTGTTGCAATTCCAGTTTGTATATCAATTAAAAAGCTTCCAGCAATAATCATTCCGTCAATAAAATTATGTAGTCCATCACCAACTAAATTCATTATTCCTAAAGGATGTGGATGTTCATGAGATGTTGGAATATGGCAATGTCTCCAGTGTATGATTTTTTCTAGTATGAAAAATAGTAATATTCCTGATAATATTGAAATGGAAGAGACAATAGTAAAGCCTGTATCTTCAATCATTTCAGGAAGTAGATGGATAAATGCTCCTCCTAAAAGTGCTCCTGTTGAAAAACTAATCAGAAATAATAATATTTTACGTAGTTTATTTTTTTTAAATGTTAAAGTAAAAACACCTATGAAAGAGATTAAGCTTATTATCAATACGCTAGCTAATGTGTATATGATTTTTTCATCCATTTTAATTTGTAAAAGTTATTAATATTTAAACTTATTCTTAATAATTTTTATGCTAATATTTATAAATAACTTAATAATTATTTAATTCATGACAATAATTAGCATATCATTAAATGATAAACTTATTGAGGATATTGATAAGCTTCAGGAAGATTTGGGTTTTTCAGGAAGAAGTGAAATATTAAGGACTGCAATTAGAAATTTGATTGCAGAAGAAAAAAATAGATCTAAATTAGATGGGAATTTAGAAGGAGTAATTGTAATAATTAATCTTGAAAAATATGGTGAGAGTATATCAAAAATAACACATAAATTTGAAAAAATAATAAAGACACAAATACATAATCATCTTGAATCACATAAATGCCTTCAGTTATTTTTAATCAAAGGGGATGCAAAACTAATAAAATTGATGATAAAAGAACTTGAGACTTCTAAGAAGACTGAGTATATTAAATTATTACTTTCTTAATTATTATGCATATATTTCTTCAATATTTATCTAAAAATATTTAGATAATATTTATAATTGTAGAAATTATTAAATTATTATAATGAAAAATACAAAAAATCCAATATCTGAAATTAGAAAAAGCATTTATGTACATGATATAATGTCAAAAGAAATTTATTCTATAGATGAGGAACAGAGTATAGAAGATGCAGCAAAAATAATGTCTGATAAGCATATAAGTTGTATTGTTGCTCTTAAAAATTTAAAACCAATAGGAATGCTAACTGAATCAGATCTTATTAGGAAAATAATTGCTAAATCAAAAAATCCTAAAAAAATTAAAATAAAAGAAGTGATGACTCCTAGGTTGATTACTACTACTGGGAGTGCTCCTGTAGAAAAAGCGAGCAATATTATGAAACAAAATAAAATAAAAAGGCTTATTGTCGTAAATGAGAATAAATGCATAATTGGTATTGTTACTCAGACAGATATAATAAAAAATTTCAATAAAATATATGATAATTACAGACATTTACTCTGGAATTCAAAAGTTTATTTTTTAATTTTTATATTTGTTATAATATTATTCCTGATTAATATACTAGTATTTGGGAAACCATAATAATGTATCATGATATGAACCAAATTTGGAGTTTAATTATAGTACCTAGTTTATATAGGAAGAGATTTAAGCATAGGAAAAAGCAACCTGAAATAAAGAAAAAAATAAAGATTGATTATAAAAAAGTTATATTCATTATAGTTTTGATATTTCTTATGATTTTTTTTAAACAATTTAGAAAAGCAGTTCTTTATGTTTTTTTTATTTTAATTACAGGATATATAACATATTATTCAAAACTGTATCATTTACCTATTGATGTTAGTCCATTATTTTTTTTAGAAATAGTTATAACAAGATATTATGGTATAAAATATACTTTGCTTTTTATTCTCATAGCTTATTTTGGTCCAAAAATGTTAGCTGGACATGCTGCCAATTGGATGTCATATGCTTTTATTGCAGTTTCCATTATAGCAAATATAGTTGCAGTATATTTACCAAATATGGGGATTCAGACATTAGGATATCTTACTAGTGTAATTCAATATATAGGAGGAATTTTTATAACTATGACTATGAAACCATTTTATTTTGCAGCTGCGGATGGGATAGCAAATGTAACAAATAATTTGCTTTATTTTTTAATATTCAGTGAATTTATTGTGTTGCTATTTTGAATAGTTTTTTATAAAGCACTTTGATTTTCTAAAAAATTTAATTTTTTTTTGGGTACAGACAAAAATTTATTCAACATATTTTGTCTTTAGAGAATTATACTAAACCGAATTAATGGCACTATCGTATCTTTGTAGTGGTGTGCTATAATGTATTCCTTGATGAATTCTTATTTCATTATAAAAATATAGGAATTCATTTAAGTTTGAAAATCGTTCATCATATTCTAATTTATAAG
>JABHHN010000113.1 GCA_018671515.1 archaeon
AAACCCATAAATACATATAGGCTAATTGATGCACCTCTTTTGTTTTTCATGTATTTTTTAT
Source organism: archaeon (assembly GCA_018671515.1). Lineage (GTDB taxonomy): Archaea > Nanobdellota > Nanobdellia > Woesearchaeales > GW2011-AR15 > JABHHN01. The sequence goes on from JABHHN010000113.1 coordinate 62, forward strand.
AATTTCACATCTTTATAACTTTTTCGAAAAATATTATGAATTAAATAAAAAAATATTGATTATTTATTGAAGTTTATATTGAGTTAAAATTCAAAAATCTTATAGCAACCCGCCTTTGGCGTCCTGCAAAGTTGCGACACGCATAGCGGGTTGCTGTGTAAAAGAATGATAATATAAAAGGAAAATTTAATATTAAACAATATAAAAAATCATATTTATTTAACATTTTCTTTAACCAAAACTTTATATAAAACTTAACTATAACTATTTCCTATGTCAGTTATTACAATTTGTTGTTGTTGTTAGAATTCTTTCATTAATCTAGTTTAAATTTTATTATTTTTAATATTTATTATACAATTTATTTTTAAAATGGAAATTATAAATCAACTTGTGGATACAGAAAAGAAGTTATTGATCTTGGGAGCACATCAAGATGATGCTGAATTTAGTTGTGGTAGGCTTCTTCTAAAAAGAAAAGGAGTGAATTCACATATAATATATTTCACAGATGGGAAGATGGGGCAGATTGATGATGAGAAAGTCTCACAAAAAGATCATGCAAATATAAGAAAGATTGAATCAATAAAAGCAATGAATAAATTTGGTGTTAGTATTGATAAATTAATATTTTTAGATCTTCCAGATCAAGATTTAATATCTTTTCCTTATATCATTGATAAATTATATATATTATTTAAAAAAATTCAGCCTGATTTTATACTTATACCTCCATTTGAAGGTGCACATCCAGATCATGATGTAGTTCATTTATTCTCAACAATTGCAGCAAGGAATTTTAAAATAAAAAAAAATAAAATAATTGAGTATTCAAGCTATAATAATTATGAAGGAAAATTTAGGATTCAGGAATTCATTCCAATGGACACACATGAAGAAAAATTAATTCCAACAGATGAAGAACAACATAGATGGGAAGAAATTATGAAGGTTTTTGAATCTCAACCATCATTACATGAAAAATATGTACCAAATAGCTCTTTTGAATCATTTAGGTTGCTTCCAAATTATGATTATTCAAATTTACCATATTCAACAAAGATTTCAAATATGATAAGAGGTTTACTCTTTCCTATATATCCAAAAATAAAGAAATATTTGCCAAAAAAATATAAATTATTTTATGAAACTTGGGAAAATGAAGTCAATCCAAGTAAAATATTAAAATCACTTAAAAAATATGATAAAGAGTATGAATTTTAATGAAAAAAACATTCAATAAGACAATTAAGAAGTTAAAAAAACTTCAGAAGAAATTAAATAATCCTAAGACTATAATCTTATTGATATTATTTTTTCTAGCATTAACTTATTTTAAGAGATTAATTTTCTTTTTTGTAGTAATTGTTATTTCAATTGCAGCTGCATATTTTTTAGGAATGCTACAACCACCTATTGATCTTAGTCCATTCTTTTTTTTCTCAATAGTCACATCAGCAGCAATGGGTATAAAATTTGGACTAATTTATTATTTTATAGGAGCAGTTATTCCTTGGCTTGCATTAGGTGGAAGGATTGATGCATCATCACTTATTTATATTTCAATGAATTCATTTTTTATAGTATTATCAACAGTATTAACAAAATCAATAGGATTGAATATAGTTTATTTAGGTATTTTAATGATTGTTATACAGACAGTATTAGGGTTGATTATTAAAAAAAGCCTAGCTGTACCTGTTCCAGATATTATAAGAGACATTACTGGAAATATAATTGTGAATTTGATCTATTTTGTATATTTTGGAAATTTATTTTTTAATCTATTAAAATGAAAATAAGAAAATTAAAAAAAGTTGATATAGAAGACGTCATAAAAATAAATTATGATACAGGTTTTATTGGTGATTCAATGAAAGATATATTTCCTAATAGAAAATTATGGTATAATATATTTTTTAAAGAAAAATTAGAAGGTAATTTAGATAATTTTTTTGTTTTAGAAATAAATAATAAAGTAGAAGGATATGTATTAGCAGAGCTTTCAAATAAAAATAAAAAAAATATTGGACTTATCAAAGACTTATTTTTAAATTATATTTTTGCTAAAAAAAAGCAAAAAACATTCATTAAAAATTTATTATTAAACGTTGGTAAAGAAAAACATAATCCTCCAAAAAATTCAATTCCTATACATATTAATATTTTAAAAAATCACACTAATAAAAGGTTAGGAAGAAAACTTCTAAAAGCAATGGAAGATTATCTTTTAGATAAAGGTGTCAAATCAATTTATGCAGGTACTTTTGATTGCAAAAAATCTTATAGTAGAAAGTTTTGGTTAAAAAATGGTTTTGTTGAGTATTCTAAAATCGAAACTAAATTTTGGAATGATCAATTTCCAGATGAAGAAGTTTTAGCTGTCTATTATGAGAAAAGAATTAAAAGTAAATAAAAATTATGTAATGAAAGGTGAATATTATGGTCATGAAAATTTATAATACATTAACAAGAAAAAGAGAAGATTTGTTGCCATCTGAAGAAGGAAGAGTGAAAATCTATTCATGTGGACCTACTGTATATAATTATGCACATATTGGAAATTGGAGAAGTTTTATTTTTTCAGATATATTGAGAAGATATCTTAAGTATAAAGGATATAATGTGTACCATGTAATGAATCTTACTGATGTTGATGATAAGACAATAAGGGATTCTCAAAAAGAAGGCATGTCATTAAATGATTTTTGTGAAAAATATACTAAAATATTCTTTGAGGATATGGATATATTAAATATACAAAGAGTAGAAGAATATCCAAAAGCAACAGATCATATAAAAGAGATGGTTGATATAACAAAGAGTCTTATTGAGAAAGGATTAGCATATAAATCTGAAGATGGATCGACTTATTTTTCAGTTTCTAAATTTAAAGAATATGGTAAATTATCTAAAATTAAATTAGATAATCAACAATCAACAGAAAGGATAAAAAATGATGAATATGAAAAAGATTCTGCAAATGATTTTGCATTATGGAAATCATACGAAGAAAGTGATGGAGAAGTATTCTGGGAAACTGAATTAGGTAAAGGAAGACCTGGATGGCATATTGAATGTAGTGCAATGTCAATGAAGTATTTAGGAGATAGTTTTGACATACATACAGGTGGAATTGATCTTACATTTCCACACCATGAAAATGAGATAGCACAAAGTGAAGGATGTTCTGGAGTAGCACCTTTTGTGAAATACTGGATGCATTGCGAGCATTTATTGGTTGATAATGAAAAAATGTCTAAATCAAAAGGAAATTTTTTTGTTTTGAATGATTTATTGGAGAAAGGCCATGATAAAAAAGCAATAAGATATTTATTACTTAGCACACATTATAGACAGAAATTAAATTATTCAGAAGAGTCAATTCATAATGCACAAAATATTATTGATAGGTTTAAAGAATTCATATCAAAATTAAAATCAATAGAGGGAGATAATGATAACCCTAAAATCAAAGAGATTATTGCAAATGCTAAATATAATTTTGAGAAAGGTCTTGATGATGATTTGAATATTTCAGTAGGAATGGCTGCAATATTTGATTTCATGAAAGAAATAAATACGCTTATATCAAAAAAAGAATTATCAAGACAAAATGCACTTGAATCTTATAATCTTTTGATGGAATTTGATAAGGTTCTTGGAGTACTTGAATTTGTTGAAGAAAAAATATCTGATGAGATAGTTGAACTTGCAAAACAAAGGGATGAGTTTAGAAAGGCAAAAAATTATGATGAAGCAGATAGACTAAGAGATGAAATATCTGATAAAGGTTATTACATGGAAGACACTGTAGATGGATATTTAATTAAGAAGAAGTAGAATTATTTTTTAATAATGAAATCCATTAAAAAACCATATAATAAAAAATAATTAGTAAGAGAATAACAGTAATTGTTAATCTTTTATTAGAAAAGGAAAAATCCATAATTTTTATTATTATAATCTAATTTAATAATTTTTTGATTTAAAAAATTAAATAAAAAAAAACTAAATCTCTAAACTAATCTTAATCTTATCATTAACCTTAATATCTCCAGTTCCAAATTCTGTGTCCATGACTTTACCTGTGACTTCAATATCACGCAAGACAAGCTCGATTAGTTTTCTTGTCTCAGTATCACAATCAATTACTAATGTTTTGATTTCTGCCTTTAATGAAACTTGGTTTTCAGATTTGAATTTTCGTATTGCTGAAATAATATCTGTTGCAATATTACCTGCATTTTCAGCTTCTTCATCAACATATACTTCATTATATTTTGGCCAAAAAGATGTATGGATACTTTTTGCACCTTCT
>JABHHN010000002.1 GCA_018671515.1 archaeon
TAAAACTCAAAAAGTAGAATTTCTGACAAGAGTAATTGCATTTAATATAGATCGATTGATAAGATTGAACAAAAAAGTTATTCTGATAATAATCAGAATAACAAGGGTTTCATATTAGCCATAATAATGATAATGTTTTTAATCTGAGAGTTCCAGTATCTTGTCCTAATATTGAATCATCTATTTTACACCCGAAAGAGTCATGGAATGATAAAGAAGATTATGATTTAAAGGCAAGAATGCTTGCAGATTTGTTTATTGAAAATTTTAAGAAATTAGGTAGTGATGTGCAGTATTTAAGTAAAGTAGGACCAAAAATTTAGTTAGCTGAGAATAGACTTTTTTTATTAAAAATATTTTTTAGTTTTTTTTGAATCACTAATTTAACACATAGCAAAAGGCTACGCCTTCTGCAAAAATAGGAAGTCGAAGACTTCCTTGTATAACTTAGGAAAATTATTATAAAAAAAACAACATTTAAAATTAAGTATGTTGAAAAATTAGTAAAAATTAAAATTACATATAATAACATCCCTTAAGATTTCTTTGTTCAATTATCTCATCAGGATTCTTATAATTCAATGCAAGTCTTTGTTCACTAGTTGTATATTCAGCTGTGAAAGAATCATATTTATTTAATTCTCTTACTCTATTTTGTTTTGGATCAACATCAAAACATCTGATTTTATTTGATACTTCAACAATGTTGAAAATGCAATTATTTACTGCAGTATTGTTTAATATGAAATTGAATTCATCTCTTTCATAGAAATGTGTTGTGACCCAGTGATTATATGATTGTATGAATATTTTGTGTTTTAATTTTCCTTTCATTTCACCTATGAATTGTCTTATAAGTGGACTTCCAGGTCTAATTGAAAATGGATTCTTCATTTTTTTACAATCACAATGATTGTATATAATTAAATGATCAGCATAAGTAAGTTGTCTTTTTATAGAATCTAAGAGGTCTTTAGTCATTTTTTCTTGAAGTTCAGATTGACTATCCATTGGGACTGAACTATCATGAAAACCAGGGATTCCTGCAAGTATGACATTTTTAATTAAAATTGCATTTCCAGAAATATTCCTGAATTTTTTTCCTTCTAATCCTTTTATTTTTTTGATGAAATCATGATAAACAAATCTATAGTTTTCAAGCAATGCTATTTTTTTTAATAGGGTTGGTTTCAAATTCATTAAGAATGCAAGTTCATTTATTGTTTTATAATGAATAGGGGATTCATAAGTTCCTAGATTGTATAATGTTGGTACAAGTTCAGAGAATTTTTTTAATGTGGAATATAAAAAATCATATCTGGTTTGAATGTATGATTTAATTAGTTTTGCAAGTTCAATTTGTTCATCATCAGAGAATTGTCCATTATTTTTGTAAATTTCTTTATACTTGATAATTCCTTGTGCAATTTCAGGAACAAGTTTTTGTAATAATTCATTCTTTTTGAAATTGAACAAAAACATTTCTTTATCATATTTATAACCGTATCCAGGTCTTGCTTTATCTTCTCCTAATATGTCTCCATTTAATACAATAAAATCAATTTTTATTTTTTTTAGAAGGGAGTCTCTAATGAAGTTGTAAATGAAATCTATGTTTTGTGACGTATGTGAATCTGAAATAATTATTTGTCTCAAATATTTCCCCCAAAAATAAGTAATTTGTTAGAATTTAAATAGTTTTAGTCAATAGGAGTATGGCAACCACCACACTCCATTGATTGTGATTTCTCATTGAAGTTAGTGTTTTCACCATAATGGAGAACTATATGACAATTACTACACTTTGGTTCCAAGTGTTCAATAGAATTGAATAAGTTTCTCATAGTATATCACCTTTAAAATAGTTAAGCCCCTATGTAGTATATATTGGTAGTTCGAGTATATAAATGTATTTACAGGGATTAGAGGACATTTCTTACTTTTCACCATAACATTTATAAGAACCTCGTGATTCCTGCCTCTTAACCAGTGACTAATGAAGGTCAATTAAAAACAATTGACCTGAGGGAGGTAACTTGATTCTCAAGACTTACCAAAGTTATTGTAAATATTAAATATAGACAAAGGTGAAATGAAAAAATGTCAGAAAAAGTATACGAAATTATAGAAGTAGCAAAAGCTACAGGAAAAGTAAGAAAAGGAACAAATGAAGTTACAAAATTGATCGAAAAAGGTCAAGCAAAATTTGTTGCATATGCAGCAGATATCACACCAAAAGAAATCGTTATGCATCTACCTTTATTATGTAAAGAAAAAGGTGTACCTTGTGCAGAAGTAGCAAGCAAAGAAGAATTAGGAGCTGCTGCAGGTATGAGTGTTTCAACAGCTAGTGTTGCAGTAATGAATGAAGGTGAAGCAAAACAATTAATAGCAGATTTAGCTACTGAGTAAGATCCAAAATGGCAGACGATCGAAAAGGTAGAAGAGGACAAAAATCTGAAGGAGATAAAAAAGGAGCAGTTGTTTTTTCAAGAGCTACCCCAGCAAGTGTTGAGGAAGTAATCGGAAGGACTGGTTCACGTGGAGAAGTCATTCAGATAAGATGTAAGATGCTAGAAGGACGAGATCAAAATAAAATTTTGAGACGAAATGTTAAAGGCCCTATACAGGTAGGAGATATATTAATGCTTAGAGAAACTGAAATTGAAGCAAGACCATTGAACCGATCTGGTAGAGGCATGAGATAGGTGAATACTGATGGTTAAATGTAGTTTTAGCGGGGAAGATATCCCAAAAGGAACAGGAAAGATGTTCATAAAAAAAGATGGGAAAGTATTATATTTTAAAGATAATAAATCAGA
>JABHHN010000114.1 GCA_018671515.1 archaeon
ATTTAAAATAATTTTTGAAAGCATTTAATTGAGGTAAAGTATTGATTATTTTATCTCTTTTTGTAAGTCCTTTTTTTTGCAATGAAATTGTATGATTTTTTAATTCTATTAATTCATCTACTGTTTTTGTTGCAGACTCTATATTTTTTGGCCATAAATAAGAATAATTATTCCTCTCATACCATCCAGAATTAAATATAGTATTGTTTGGTTGCATTATTGCCATAGTTAATATCCATTCTAATTTTTTATGATCTAAAACCCATTTTACTAAATCAGGTATTCCTCTATACGTAGAATCATGAATAATTCCTATAATTCCAACTTCTGGATATCTATATTTGCTTGTAGATTCTATGGCTTTCATCACTCCATCATATGCACCTTTAAAACCTCTAAATTTGTCATGAGTTTTTGAATTAAGACTATCTAATGATAAATTTAGACCTGTCAAGCCAGCTTTGTTGAGTTTTTTAGCCATTGATTCATTTATTATATATCCATTTGATGGTATTACTGTTCTAAAACCTAATGAAGATGCAAATTTAACAAGTTCTAATGTATGTGTATTTGTTAAAGATTCTCCTCCTGCAAAATTTAATTCAAATCTCTCATTAAAATCACCAGAAAGCCTATCTTTTACAACATGACTTAATTCAAATATGAATTTTTTCCACTCATTTAATGTAGGAAATAATTTTTCTTTAACTTTGATATCTTCCTTCCATTTATCACACATTTTACATTTAAAAAAACAATAATCAGTTATTCCTATACAACAAAAACCAGGAATTGGTGCATCATTTTTTGGAATATAGTTATTTTTCTGATGTGCTATTATTTTAGTTCCTTCTAAAGCAGTCTTATTAAGATTATTATTGAATTCATGTCTTCTTCTTTGATTTGACAATGAAGTTCTAATTTTTCTTTTAAAAAACAAATTTTTTAGTCTAGCTGCCATTTTAATTTTTTGAAGTAGTTCTATTTACTTTAGAAATTCCAAAGTAATAAAGAAAATTTCCATTAGTAATATATCTAATTATTTTCTTAATAGTAAATTTTAATCCATGTTCTTTAAAACAAATTTTAAAAAGTTTAATTGGTGATAGTTGTTTATATCTCTGTTTTTTAAATTTATGTTCATCCCATTTTTTGTAAGCATAATCTTGAGCTCTTTTCAAATCATCAGGACTTAAAGATTTTTTTCTAATAACTGATTTTGTATTTCCATCAATTTTCTTCGAATAAAATGACTCAATATTTCCAAGTGCTTTCATATCTTCATATAATTTTGTTCCAGGAAATGGAGTCATTATAGAAAATTGAACTGAATCAGGATCTAATTTTAATGCTAAGTTAATTGTTTTCATAATTGTTTCTTTTGTTTCTCCAGGAAGACCAAATGTAAAAGTAAGATGAACTTTAATTCCTAGTTCTTTAGTGATTTTTATATTCTCAATTGCTTTTTCTAAATTTAGGTTTTTTTTAGCTCTGTCTACAAGTTCTTGAACTCCAGATTCCACACCATATTTTACAGCATAAAGTCCTGAAATCCTAAAAGATACTAAAGTTTCCCTATCTGAAAGATCAGCTCTTCCCATAAATGCCCATGGAACATTTAAATTTCTACTTCTTAATTCTTTTGCAAAATTAAGCATCCTTTTTTTCCCAATATTAAATGTATCATCATCAAAATAAAACGATTTAAAATTTTTTGATTTAACTAAAAACTCTATTTCATCTACAACATCTACAACATTTCTAATTCTATAATTTGAACCACCATACATTACTTGTGGCCATAAACAAAAAACACATTGATAAGAACAGCCTCTAGATGCCCATAATTGAGCACTTGGTTCAGGTATTCCTCCTGGACAATCATGATAATTATAAATTGGAAAATCTTCTCTATCAGGCCAAGGTAACTGGTCAATATTTTGTTTAAGTAATGCTCTTCCATTATTAATAATTTTATTTTTTTTTCTAAATAAAATACCTTTCACATTTGATAAATCTTTTTTTAATTTAATAGATTTCAATAAATCAAGTATTGTAAAATCATATTCACCAATTAATACAAAATCAATAAAAATATTTTTTTTCAAAAATTTTTCAGTAAAAAGATTTACATCTGGACCTGCAATTGCAATCTTACATTTTTTTTTATTTTTAATTTCTTTTAATAATTCTAAATCCTGATCCATAGTCGGAGTGGAAGTTTCACTTACTATAAAATCGGGAGAATAATCATATACTTTTTCTTTAAATTTTTCATTACTTAACCCTTCTGCTATTGCATCAATTGCTTTTACTTCAAAGTTATTTTTTTTTAATAAAGAAGTAGCATAACCAAGGTAAAAAGGATATGGCATATATCTATCCTCTTCAGGGATTTTTAAATGTGGCCATCTACTTCCTGCCCTTACACCTTGACGTTTTCCAACCCACCAAGGAGGATTTATTAATAAAACCTTCATTATAAAGGAGATAATAATTTATTTTAAATAGATTTCTGTTAGCTTTTTATAAAGTTAGATTAATTATTTTTTTCGCTGCATTTATCCCCATTTCAATAGATTGATCTTGATTAGTATATTTAAACTTTCCAGGTCTTCCAATATAAATTAAATTTGAAAAAGAATTAAGATATTTCTCTATGATTTTCAAATTTTTCTTATAATTCAACTCATATACAGGATATACAAATTTTTTCTTAAAATGATAATATTTTCTTACATCACTTCTTTTAAAAAAATTCATTTTTTCAAAAAAAGGTAAAGATAATTCAAAAATTTCTTCTTTATTCATTTTCCAAATTTTATCATTTTCCCATGTAAAATATTCTATTAATATTGATGTTTTATTTTTAGGGCTCATTTTTTTACTAAAATTTTTCATTTCTGAAATTCTCCCAAATGGAATATTTATATTTGGAAAATAAATCCATTGATTCTTTGTAACTCTTTTTTTATTCAATGTAATAAACAAATAAACTTGAGATCTCCATTTTAGATTTTTTGATGCATTTAGAATTTTTATTGGTGGCTTTGGATTCATCAAAGAAATAAATTCAGTTATAGGTATTGAACTAATTATATGTTCAGGTTCTATATTTTTAACTAAATTTTTAATTTTAAATTCTATTTTTTTAATTTTATTATTATTATGAATTATTTTTATAGGATAAGTATTTTCAAAAATTTTAAAATCAGTTGTACAAATTTTTTCACCTATTGTTTCATATATTTCACCTGTTCCATTTTCAGGATATTTAAAATATTGAACTAAAGATTTTGTTTGATTAATCCCAAATAACATATTTTTAATAACTGAAAAAAAACTAAGTCCCTTTATTCTTTCTTTCGCCCAATCAGGATGTAATTCTTTACAAGACATACCCCATACTTTTTCAGTATAATTTGTTATATTAAATTTTGCTAATGATTTTCCAAATTTTGAAAATATATATTCTTCAAAAGTCTCTATTTTTTTCTTAAAAATTATATAAATAATTACAGATTTTAAATAATCTATACAAAATTTAATTGTTTTTATTAATCCAATATTTTTAAAAGCTTGTAAAGGATTTATTGGATAATCAAAATATTTTCCATCGATATATTGCATTGTACTTCTTTTAACGTCAATCCATTTATCATCTAAAATATTAGAAATATACGAGTGAATATATTTATTTTTAGAAAAAAATCTATGAGGTCCAATATCTGTTCTAAATGTGTAATAATTTTCTTCAAATTTTATAGTCTTTGCTAAACCTCCTATTTTCGAATTTTTTTCTAAAATTACTCCACTATATCCATTAGAACTAAGTTCCATTCCACAAGACAATCCAGCAGGACCAGCTCCCAATATTAGTATTTTTTTCATTTAATAATAAAATTCAATTATAATTAATAATATTTAAATCCAAATTTTTTGTACTTTTTTAAGACTATTCCCATTTAGTATTAAATAAAATAGATCCTAAATTTTCAATTTTATGGCTTTTTACTATAAACCAAAATCCTTTTTCATGTATTTCAAAGGATTTAGTATTTTCATTGGAATGTATTACAACAGTTACATAATATATTCCTTTAAGGAGTGGAAGCTTATTAATCATTAATTTTAATAATCCTATTTTATTATTATTAATTGATAATTTTTCATGTTTTGTATTAATTCCTGTTAATTGAAATCCTTCTTCTGAAAAAATTGAAATACCAAATACTGGATTCATAATCTTTCTTTTAAAGATATATTCTAAATTTATTTGAAAAAAATCGTTAGTTTGAAACTCATTCTTCAAATTTCCTTTTTCATCAGAAAAAAATACATTTTTTATTATTCTTTCTTGTTTTTTTTTCGTTTGTTTAAGTTCATTTCTTAACTTCAATATTTCAGCTAATAATAATGATAATTCTTGAATTTTTTCTTCAATGCATTGAGAAATATTTTTATCTCCTTCTTCTAAATTAATCAATAATTCTCTTTTTAACTGTGATATTTTAGTTTCAGAATCAAATATCCAAGAAGATATATGCTCATCTAATTCTTTAATAAAACTATTTTTTATACTTTTTTTTAAAATAATTATATTTGTAATTATAAAAGAATATAAAATTCCACTTAAAAAAGGATTATGTTTCTTAAAAGACATCATCAATCTGCTTCTTTTTAGCAAAAATTTAATTATATTTAATCTATTTTTTTCATTTTTTTTTGAAAATTTTAAAATTTGTTCACTTAAACTTTCTAAATCAATTAGTAATTTTTTTTTATCAAAAATAAGAATAATATAACCTACAATAAGATTATTAATACTTTTATCTAAATCAACAATATTTATATTTTCAATTTTTTCAATATATTTTATTTCATCATCTAAAACGGAAATTAATGAAAATAATAATTCATTTTTCTTAATTATTTCAGCTACATCTATTTCTGAACTAAAAAAAACTATATCTTCTATTACAGTATGTATAGTATATGTATTCTTGCTTAATCTATATTTTTCTAATGCTCCTTCAAATTTTTTTTCTATTTGTTTTTTTCTTGATAAATTCCCAAATGAAAATTGTTTATTTGTTAATTGGCCAATTTCTTGAAGGAACGTAATTTTTTCTCCTTTCAAATTAGTTAACTCTATTTGTAATTTATATAATAAAATTCTTTTATCAATTAAATCAATCAAAATTTTTTTCTTTTCTTTAGAAAATTTTTCAACAATCTCTTTTTCAGTAATTTCAATATTTTTATCAATAATATTTGAATTAATATTGATATAATTAATAATTTCCTCTTTTGTAATAATTAAATCTTTCTTAATATCTTCTTTAGTCTTATTTTTTTTAAATAAATTAATAAAAAATTGTGTTTTTTCAGTTTCTATTCCAATAGATCTTTTTTTTAATACTTTTAATTTATTTAATTTATCATTTATTATTTCTATATCAAAAGTTCTTGATTGCATAGTGTCATTTAAATATTTTTGAATTACAATATCAGGAAGATCATCCATTATTATTTTTCCATTTTTTAAATAAATTATTCTATCGCAAACAAACCTTAAATGATTCAGATTATGACTCACTATTATTATTGATTTTTCAAGAGATTTGAATGATTTTATTTTATTCAAACTTTTTTTTTGAAAAAGCTCATCTCCTACTGATAAAATTTCATCTAGCAATAAAATATCTGGAAAATAAGCAACAGCAGTTGAAAATGCAAGTCTTATTTTCATACCATCTGAATAATTTTTAAGTTTTACATCCATAAATTCTTTAAGTTCCGCAAATAGAACAATTTCATCGTATTTTTTTGCCACTTCTTTTCTTGAAAAACCTAAAAAACTACTAAATAAAAAAATATTTTCCCTTCCTGTTAATTCTTCTTGAAATCCTGCATTTAGATCTAAAAAACTTAATATATCTCCTTTAATATTAATATTTCCAAAAGTTGGTTTTGTAACGCCACCAATTATCCTAAGTAATGTAGATTTTCCTGAACCATTAGGACCTATTATCCCAACACATTCTCCTTTTTTAACATTTAAACTAACTTTTTTTAACGAAAAAAAATCCTTTTCTTCTGTATCTCTTAAAAAAGCAAATCCAGGCTTATGTTGCCTAATTTTATACTTTTTTGAAATATTTTTTACATTTATTGAAGTCATATTTATACCAAGTCATATATTTTTTTTGAATAAAGATAGTAAATTAAAATTGATGTCAAAAACATTATAAATACAATAATTACAGTAATAATAATTTGTTCCAATGAATCAATATAATTATATATCATTGTATTTCTTAAATGGCTAATTATTCTTGCTAAAGGATTTAACATATAATACTTAAGATATTTATTAGGAATAAAAGTTTCAGAATAAACAATAGGTGTCATCCAAAATCCTATTAAAAGAAAAAATTCCCAAATATGACTTGTATCTTTAAAATGTATATACATTACAGATATTAAAATTGAAATACCAAATATAAAAATAAATAGAATAAAAAAATAAAATAAGCTTAGAATCCTAATAGGTGTAAAAATATCTATTTTAGATAATAACATCATTATTATTAAAATTATCAAGCTTATAACAAAGCTAATAAGTGATGATAAATTTGAACCCAAAATCAATGTATATAAAGGTATTTTTATTTTTTTTAATAGGTTAATTCCAGATGATACTGAATTAACACAGTTTGTTGTTGCTTGAGAAAAAAAATTCCATACAATAATTCCTAATAAAAGAAAAATCTGGTAATTCTGCATTTCTAAATCCATTATCCATGAAAAAATAACATATAAAGTTATAATCAAAAGTAATGGATTAACAAACATCCAAAAATATCCAAAAGCACTATTACTATATTTTAGTTTTATATCTTTTATCGCTAATTCCAAGATAAGATTTGCTTGCTCCCTTATTTTCATCGGTAGAATCCTTAAAAAGTGAAAAAGATATTTAAAGGTATTCAAATGACTTATATCAATAAAATGAAATTTAGTGGAAATAAATTAGTAAAAGGAAAAAATAATAATCTAGATTTAAATTACATGAAACTAAATAATGTTCTTGAATATAATGAAAAATTTAAATGTATTATAATACCATCATTACATCCTGACTTTTCAATAATCATTTCATCAATATCATTAATAGTTACGGAAGAAGGGAATTCACTATCTCATCTTGCTATAATTGCAAGAGAAAGAGATATTCCTATTATTCAAATCAAAGGAATTTTTAATAAAATAAAAAAATGTGGAAAATTACAATTATTTGGAAACGTGATAAATTTTGAAGAATAAAAAAATTCAGATTTTTATATTTTTTACTTTAATCTTAAATATTAAACTTATTACAGCATTTATCTCTCCAAATTCTTTCAATTTAATTTTGAATGCCTTAGGAAGTATTTTTTGGAATATTTTAATAATTATAGTAACTGCATTATTAATTTGGACTACTAAATTCTATAAAATCATCAAATTAAAAAAAATTAAAAAAAAAATATTGTATTGTATACTAATATTTATCTTAATAACAACAATAATATTTGTTAAAAAATATTCTGAAATTTCGGCTAATAATAGTATTATCAAGAATAATGAAAAAATTTCTAAATATTATGAAAATAAATGGAATAATTTTATTATAGAAAATAATATCACAAAATTATCAAACAATTTATACAATTCTGAATCTTTTAATGATTCAAATAATAATTATTCAATAAAATATACTACAAAAGCAAATTTAACTAAAGCGTTTAATAATTCTAAAGTTAAAATTATATCAATTCAATCTCATAATTTTTCTAATGTTATAAAATCTGATTATTATAAAATTATCCAAAATGCAAATAATTTATCTTATATTGAAAAATACTTTTTATCTTTAGATATTAATAGAAATGATGAAATATTATTTATTTGCCATTGGGGATTTATGTCTAAAATTACATCAATGATTTCAAATGTCTATGGATATAATTCTAAATATGCCTCACTATATAATCAAGAAGAAATTCAATTAGATTTTAGTAAATATTTAGATTATTATTTTAATTCAAAATCCAATACTAAAATAATAATTAAAGAAATTAAAGATTATTCATCTGAGAATTATATTTTTCTTTTTTTTGATGAAAATGATCAATATATGTTATTTAATGAAAAATTAGTTCATAATGCAAAAAAATTAATTCTAATAAATTATGAAAAAGATTTTTCAATTTTGCCAATAGATAATAAAAATAAAAAAATTGAAAAAGAATATTTTGATAATTTAATAAAAAATCCCAAAACTAAAATTATTTGTTCCCTTTCAATAAATTGTTTTCTTACTAGGGAATTTTTAGAATTTCATAATATAAATGTTAAAACTATTTATAAAGTACATGAAACCCAAGGATTTAATGAATCAGAAATAATAAATATTGATAAGATAATGGATAAATTTTATGTTTTAAAATGGGAAAACTAAAAAAAATTTAAAATTTAATTAATTAAAATATTCAAAGAGAAAATTATGACTTACACAGATGAATTGATCAAAAATCCAAGTAACATAACAAAACATCTAATTGAAATTATATTAAAAATAGACAAAAAATATAATGATGAATTTAATAAAAAAGGATTTATCAATAAACTTAAACGTGATGTCAAATTAAATTATTATGCTAAAGAAGATTATAATAAATTTTATTCTTTTTTAATTCTATATAATGTTGCAATACATACAGGATCCAATATTGAGAAAATTAAAAAATATTTTCAAGAATTTGAAATAATTTATGATAAAATTATCTTTAATAATCTTGCACTTGTATCTGAATCTATTAAAACTAAAAAAGCAATATGTCAAATCATAACTATGGAAGAGTTAAAAATTCAATATTTTAAAAAAATTTATATGAATAAAATTTCAAAATTCGAATTTGACAAAAAATTTGGACATTATGGTCTAAATCCATATGAACTATCTGAAAAAAGATTTGAAGAATATTCTAAAAAAGAATTAATGAAATTAGCTTCTCTTTCAAAGAATTTTGAATTGAATAAAAATATTAAATTAGATGATTATATTAAAAAAAAGAAAAAAGATAATTTTTCCATTCTTGTTGGATTAAGAGAACTTGGAAAATATAAAGCTCTTTTAATCATAAAAGAAATAAGAAATATTCTTTTAAATATTGAAAAAGAAAAAAATATAAATAATATTTTTTCATTAAACTATAATGAAATAGATTCTTTATATTAACTAATAATGCTTTTTATTAATCCTCTCCATAGTTGAAAAGTTGCTCTAAATTTATTAATTAATTCATAAATTGTTGTTGTTCTTAAAATATTTTTTAAGATGTATATAGGTCTTAAATAGAATTTTCTAAATGCATAATCATGAAGATTATTTAATTCTCTAACTGATAATTTAGATTTTTCTTGTAAATTTACATTTGATTTTGGATAATAAATCAAAACGTCAAAAGATGCATATGTTGGGTCCAAATCAATTGCAAATTTAATTGTATTTAAAATATCATTTCTTGTTTCACCTGGTGAACCAATCATAAAATGCCCTAATGTGTCAATACTAATTTTTTTACAGATTCTAAAGGTATTTTTTATCTGCAAAAGAGTTATTCCTTTTCTAAGTAAATTCAATGTTTTTTGATTTCCAGATTCCACACCAAATTTAATCAAATGACATCCAGATTTTTTCATCAATTTTAATAAATCATAATCTACAGTATCAACTCTTGAATTACATATCCAAGTAAATTTCAAATTTTCATTGATAATTTCATTACATAAATTTTTTAGATATTTTTTATCTAATGTTAAATTTTCATCACGAATAAAAATTTCCTTATATCCTTGTAATAATACTTGTCTAATTTCTAAAATTACACTTTCTATACTTCTTTTTCTAAATGTTTTTCCAAAAAGTGTAGGAACTGTACAGAATATACAATCAAAAGGACATCCCCTTGTTAACAACATTGTAGTATAAGGAATATTTTTAACTAATGGATTATAATATCTTTTATTTTTGATTCTTTTTGGAAATGGAATAGAATTAAGATCATTGATTATGACTGTTTTTTTACTTATATGTTTTCCAAAACAAACACCATTAATCTTCTTCAATTCTTTTTTGTTAAATTTATTATTAATTATGTCATTAATAATATTTTCAGGTTCCCCACGTAATGCAAAATCAATTGTGCCAGATTTAAGTGTTTCTTCTGGTTCTACAGTTGGATGTTGTCCAAAGACAATAATTTTTGCAGTTGTAATTTTTTTAATTTCTTTTAAAAACATCAAATCTTCTTTAAATGTAAAGGTACCAATATTACAAACAATAAATTTTAAATTTTTAGCATTTTTAAAATAATTTAGACCATATTCAAAACTTAATTCTGATAAGTCTACTATTTTTGAATTTTTAATAATGGAATTAAGCTGATAAAGATACAAGGGCGGCCAAGAATAATTTATGAACTTTCTTTTATGCCAACAGCCATAATATGTATCTCTTATAAATCCTTCTTTATTAGGTGGAATTAATAATAAAATTTCAGGCATAATAATAATGATAAAATTTCATTATTTAAAAATTCTAATATAATATTTTATAGTGAGATTTATAAGGAAGTTTTTTTTCTCCCAAATAATGAAAACTACGAATAAATTTCTATTCTTATTCCTAATTGGAATATTACTATTTTCTGCTTGCACTAAACAATCATTTAATGAAAATAATAAAGAAAAAAAAGTTTACTGGTTCATTCCAGATGGAATGAGAGCTGATCCAGATACTTTTAATATATTTGAATGGGCACAAAATGGAGAGCTTCCAAATATTAAAAAAATGATGGATGAAGGTTCTTATGGTTATTCTATACCAACTTTCCCAAGTCATACACCAACTAACTTTGCTACTTTATTAACAGGTACATATCCTAATAAACATGGTGTAGCAGACGGACCAATGCATATTGAAGGAAAACCTCTCAATAAAGTTTCTATTGGTGGATTTTCATCTGTAGCTAAAAAAATAGATCCTATTTGGGTAACATTAGAAGAACATGGGTTAGACGTACTTCTTTTATCAATGCCTGGTTCTACACCCCCTGAATTAGATCAAGGAACAACTATTCGTGGTAGATGGGGTGGATGGGGCGCAGATTTCCATGCTATAAATTTTGAATCAAAAGAAGATCTAAAGCAAAGAAGAAATCAAGGAAGAGGATCAAGATTATTTTTCTTTGGTCCTGAATTGACACAATACATTGAATCAAGCGAAGCTAAAGACTGGAAAATCAAACCACTTTCATATTCTCCAGCCTTAGAAACAAAAATGACTTCTTGGGGAGCTACAATATATGCTTACATTTATGATGCCACTAATGATAATAAAATAAATTATGATTCAATTATGTTTTCAAAAGATAAAAACACTAAAATTACAACTATAAAAAAAGGTCAATGGAGTAATTGGGAACCTATAACTTTAAAATGGAATGATATAGATGTTGATTCTCATGTTATTATGAATATTATAAAATTAGAAGATGATGGATTTTTTAGAATAAGATTATTTTATAATAATTTGAATGAATTTAATGTAAAACCTTCAAATATTGCTTCTGAATTTAACGAAAATGTTGGTCCAATGATTGATTTTGTTGATAATTTTCCACCTCAATTAATATACTATCCAGAAGATAAAAAAACATTTTTAGAAGAAATGAATATGTCTTTTGATTGGCATAAAAAATCAGTTCCTTTTATTACAAATGAAATAAAACCAGATATTGTTTTACACGACATCTATTCCCCAAATCAAATGCTTACCAGCAGATGGTGGTTAGGTTACATTGATCCAAATAGTGCAAGATACAATGATGTAAATGATATTGAAAGAGAAAAATTATGGCATGAAGTAAAATCAATGTATAAGAAATTAGATAATATCATAGGAGAAATATTAAAAAATGGTGATGAAGATACCATATTTATTCTTAGTTCTGACCATGGAGCAGTTCCATTAGATAAATGGGTAAGGTTAAACAATTTATTTTCTAAAAAAGGATGGTTAAAATTCAAAATAAATAAAGAAACTGGAGAACCAATTATTGACTGGGATAATTCCAAAGTTATTTATTTAAAAATGGATAATATTTACATTCACCCAGATGGCCTAGGTGGTAACTGGACAAGAGCTAGTGGTGAAAAATATGAAAAATTAAGAGAAGAAGTAAAACAAGCATTGTTAGATTTAAATGACCCAAATACTAAAGAAAAACCTACTAAAGATGTTGTAAAATGGGAAGACGTTGAAGAATTCTTAGATTTACCTACTGATAGAGTTGGAGATTTAATAATTGCAAATAAAGCAGGTTATGGATGGAATGAAGAAATGACTGAAAGTCTCGAGATCTTTTCTACACCTCTAAAAACAGGATACAAACAAGCAATATATGCTAAAGAAACAAAAGGAATGTGGACACCATTTATAATTATGGGGCCTGGTGTAAAAAAAGGATTTAAAATCAATGAACCAATCAACCATGTTGACCAATATCCAACAATAATGAATCTATTAGACATTGAAAGTCCAGATTTAGTAGATGGAAAAGTAATTGAAGAAATCCTTAATTAAAATTTGTAGATAATTTTATGAATTTGAATAAATAATGATTTAAAATGACAGAAATAATCTCAATTTTACTTTTAATTATAGTAGGATATTTAACAACTAAAATTTTTTTAAAAAAAAATGATTTTCTTCAAATTATTGGTTATTCTATTGTTTTTTCTATAACGTTAGTTCCACTAATTATTACTATTTTATTTTTTTTAGCTGGAATTAGTATTAACCCACTTAAAATAAATATTCTTTCTACTGTTTTTATTATGTTTTATACTTACATAATAATAACTAAAAAAATTAAAATTTTTGAATTTCCAAATCTAAATAAAAAAGATTACATTGTTGTAGGATTAATAATAATTGTTGGATTCTTTTCTTATTTTTTTTATAATAATTCAGTTTATTATCTTTCATTAACATCTTATATGGAAAGAGGAGAAACAAATTGTTTCTATATGCTTACATTTGCAATGCAACCTGAATTGCAAAATCTTGTAAATTCAGAAACACCGTATAACATATTGTCTACTCCTGGAAACAGCTTAGTTACGTCAACTCTACATAGTTTACTTGCAATAAAGACTTTTAAAATATTATATGTAGTTTTTCAAATACTACTCTTCTTATTCACATATCTTTTGATAAAACATCTCATAAAAAATAATGTAATTGCAATTATAACTGCAATCTTTGCAATTTTTAATCCATATAATCTCTATATTGAAGTTCTTGATAGGAATTATATGGCATTAGTAATGTCTGTAGTTCTTTTATTTACAGTTCTAAAATATAAAAATAAAATCATACTTCATGGTTTTTTTTATGGGATTGTTTCAGGTTTAGGTCTAAGATTTCTTCCACTTATTTTTTTAATTCCCATTTTTATATTTTATTTTTCTCAAAAAAGAAAATTTTACGATTATTTAATT
This sequence comes from archaeon, assembly GCA_018671515.1. GTDB lineage: Archaea > Nanobdellota > Nanobdellia > Woesearchaeales > GW2011-AR15 > JABHHN01. The sequence continues at coordinate 13,615 of JABHHN010000114.1, forward strand.
TTCATATTAATAGCATTTTTAGCATTTGGGTATAATATCCCTCATTTAAAATATCATGGATTTAACAGTATTGGTGAAACTCAAAATTATATTTTCCTAGCTACAAACGCATTTACTAAATGGGTCAGAACACCATTTATTCCATATCCTAGTTTAATATTTATTTTATTTCAAATATTAGGATTTTTTGGATTAATTATTTCTTCAATTTTAATTCAAGGATTTTTTTACTCTATAAAAAAATCAAAACTACATACTTTAATGATGTCTTCTATATTTATTATTCCTCTAATAACTCTCGCAATACAAAGAGATATAATTGAAGTTCCTAAAAATAGAATTATAATAATGAGCTTTGTTGCAATCTATTTTTTCTTTTCCTATGGTCTTTTGTTTATTTTTAATAGTATTAAAAATAAAAAATGGAAACCTTTAACTCAATTAATTGTAACTATCCTTATATTATTTATTATAACTAATTTAGTTTCAAAATTTAATTTTAGTTTAGACAACGAATTTCATAATAAAAAATTGCTTTATCAAAAAGAAACCGAAGATTATTATAAATTCATAAAAAAAGAATTTTCTTCATTTGATTTAACTCCAGGATTTAATAGATTAGGAAATAAACCAAATTTATTTAGAAAAATTCGAGAGGTTAAATCTGTAAAATATAATTTAAAAAAAAGACAAACTCAAATGCAAGAAAGCAATGAAGAAGAAAATAATATTTTATTACCTACTTCCAATAAAACTGAATTTAAAATAATTAAAATTGATTTTGATAAAATTGTAACAAATACTAAAGATTCTGTATCAATTATAGAAGAAAGTGAAAATTTATTTGTTGATTTTTATGATGAAAATGAATTATTTGATATACATTATAAAGAATTAAATGTTACCTGGCAAAAAGAATTAGTTCCACTTGTTATATTTCCATATTTTTCAGATAGATTCTTCATAAATGAAATTAATATTGATTTAAATTCATTTATAAGTTATGGAGAAGACGAATTAGGATTTTTAAGAATAAATGCTATAAACTACATTTTTTATCCTAATTCACATAATACTGCAAAAGGATCAGGAATTTTTGCTCTACCAAATTTTAACAAAAATAATCAAATAAATATCAAAATACCTATAGATTCAAAAATTATTATAAGAAATTGGTTTATCAATGGTGCAAATGGACAACCTTTTAAAATTGATAGTTGGAAAATATGGATTGAAAATAATGAACCAAAAATTAAATTTCAATATAACGAACCAGAAAGTTATATTTAAATAGCCAAATATATTCTGTTATATTAATTTTTAGAGGGATAATATGAATACTTCAACAGCTTTAATTATTTCACATTTACCATATTATTTTTTCATATTATGGTTCTTCTATCAAATGTATTGCCTTAAGAAAAGTTTAAAGAAATTAAAGAGGGTGTTAAATTTATGATTGATACAACAACTGCTGTAATAATTACACAGATACCAATTGCATTAGCAATATTATTTGCTGCTTATGAACTTAATCAAGTAAAAAAGGATCTTATTAAAATTCTTGATAAACTTGCAGATAAAAAAAATAAAAAACAATGATAATTCTAGGAATTTGGGATGGACATAATTCTAGTGCAACATTAGTCAAAGATGGAAAGATTGTTGCATCAGTTAGTGAAGAGAAGTTTACTAAGAGAAAAATGGAAGTTAATTTTCCGATAAATTCTATTAAATATTGTTTATCAGTTCTTGATTTAAAACCAAAAGAAATTACAAATATAGCAATTTCTACTACAGATTGGGGATCTACTTTGACAAGGTCATTTTCTAGTGTGAAAAGCGATTTTTGGTATGAAAGAAGAAGGCATATGACTGATAAACCAATTACATGGGATTTAGATCTGCAGATTTTGAATCAGACTGGAAAAATAAAATCAAATAAACTTTTTAGAAAAATATCAAAAATAGCATTGTCAAAATATCTATCCAAAATTGGATTTAATATAAAAAACACAAAATTACATTTAGTAGATCATCATAAAGCTCATGCAGCCTCTACTTATTTCACATCAGGAATGAATAAAGCTACTTGCATAACTATGGATGCATTAGGTGATGGATATTCTTCAACAATAAACATATGTGAAGATAATGAAATAAAAACAATATCAAGAAATCCTACAAAAGACTCACTTGGATTATTTTTTCAGGAAGTAACAAGTTTAGCTGGCATGAGAATACTTGAGGATGAAGGAAAAATCATGGCCTTATCTGATTATGCTAATGTTGAGGAAGATTTTAAAAATCCAATGGATAAATTTTTTACTGTTTCAGGTTTAAAAATTAAATCAAATTATCCATTATATAAAAGATACCAATTAATTAAAAATTTACATTGGAGAAATAAACCAGAAAATTATGCTTTTATGGCACAATCTGCTCTAGAAAAATTCACAACTAAATTATTTGAAAATTCAATAAAAGAAACAGGAATAAAAGATGTTGTATGGGCAGGAGGTATTGCATCAAATATTAAGATGAATATGAAAATTAAAAATATTAATGATGTAAATAAATACCATGTTTATCCTGATATGGGTGATAGTGGACTCTCAGCAGGAGCCGCTTTATTTATTTCTAATAAATTATTTGGAACTAAAACTTACAAATTAAAAGATGTATATCTTGGTCCAAAATTTGATGACGATGAGATTTTAAAAACTCTTAAAAAATTCAAAAAAAAAATATCATATGAAGAAAGAACTGACTCATCAAAATATGCTGGTGAATTAATATCTAATAACAACATTGTTTTTTGGTTTCAAGATAGGATTGAAACAGGTCAACGTGCTTTAGGAAATAGAAGCATCCTTGCAAATGCAACAAATCCAAAAATTAAAGAAGAATTGAATTTAAAGATAAAAAAAAGATCATGGTACCAACCTTTCTGTCCTACTATTTTAAAAGAGGATGCAAATAAATTTGTTCATGAAAAAGAATTAGATAGATTTATGACAATGGGTTATTATTTGAAAGATGAATCAATAGAAAAAGCAAAATCAGTAATGAACATTGATAAATCAATAAGACCTCAATTTTTGAATGATGAGAATCCAAAATATGAAAAATTATTAAAACAAATAAAAAAAGAAACGGGAAATGGAATAGTCCTAAATACTAGTTTTAATATCCATGGTTCACCGATAGTTCTATCCCCTGAAGATGCCATTAAAACTCAATTACATACAAAAAACAAAAATATGTTTATTGGAAACTATCATATAAAAATTAAATAATTATTTAATAAAATTTACTAGCTCTTCGATGTCATCAATAAATTTCTTACATTCTTCTTTAGTATTATAAATATAAAATGATGCCCTTGCTGAACCGTTCATATTATGTGCTTTAAACCAAGAGTGACAACAATGAAATCCACTTCTTATCATTATATTATTTGTTTTTTCTACGTAATCAGATATGTCATTTGGAAAGAATCCTTGAATATTAAATCCATATATCGAAGATCTTTTTTTGGGTTCATATGGTCCTAAAATTTTTAATTTCTGATAATTCTTTAATTTTTTTGTAACTAAAGTATTTAATCTAAAAACATGGTCTTGAACTTGATCCATACCTATTTTATTCAAATATTTTATAGCTGCTCCTAATCCAAAAATTCCTGAATAGTTTTGTAATCCTGCTTCAAATTTTCCAGGAGAACACTTAGGGATGTAAGAATCATATGTTGTTTCCTCAACAGAATCTCCCCCTGAAACAAAATTTTCCAAATTATTAAGTGATTTGTATTTCCCATATAAAATTCCTGTTCCACTAGGGCCTAACATTTTATGCCCTGAACATACAAAAAAATCTGCATCTATTTTTTTTAAATCTATTTTAGTATGTGGTGCACTTTGAGCACCATCAACTAATACTGGAACATTATTTTCATGTGAAATTTTAATAATTTCTTTAATAGGAGTTGAAGTTCCATCTATATTGGAAGTCTGAACAACTGAAACAAGCTTTATATTTTTATTAATGATCTGTTTAAAAGCTTCCATATCAAAATAGTCATCAAAATCAATTTGAATTCTTCTTATCGCAATTTTCCTCTCTAAATCTAGCCATGGAACAAGATTCGAATTATGTTCCTTTTTTGATGTTATTACTACATCTCCTTTTTTTAAACCAAAAGATCTAGCAACAATATTCAATCCTTCTGTAGTGTTTTTTATAAATACAATTTCATCAGAATTATTAGCATTAAAAAATTTTGAAATATCTTCCCTTACTTTTTCCACTTTTTCTGTTGTTATTTTTGCTAATTTATGAGATGATCTTCCACCACAGGAAGAAAATTCAGTATAATATTTAATAGTCTCATCAATAACTTGTTTTGGTCTTAATGTCTGACAGGCTGAATCAAAATAAATTATTGGTTTGTTTTCGATTCTATTATTTATAAATGGAAAATCATTTCGAATGTTTTTCATTTATCTTAAAAAGAATAATAAATTTAAATTGTTATTGTACAATTAAGTATAAAAAATTAAAATATATTAAATAAAAAAAGAAAATTTATCTAATATTTAATAATCTTTAAATAAGCTATCTTTTTATTTCATTCTATGAAAGTTTTACATATTCATCCACCTTATAACCTAAATGAATTATATCCTAGTTACCAAGTAAAATCAAAAAAAGGTAGTGGATTAGTTCCTGGACATCTAATCCCATTAGGACAACTTTATATTGCTTCATATTTAAGAAAAAAAGGTCATAATGTCTTTTTTATTGATGGAGCTTTTAAAAATGAACTAAGTATAAAAAAATATATCATTAAAATTCAACCTGATTTATTACTCTTAAATATTTCAACGGTTTCTTGGAAAAAATCTATAAATTTTATTTCAAATCTCAAATCAACATTTCCGAATATAAAAATTGTAATTGGTGGACCTCATCCCACTGCAATGAAAAAAGAATGTATGAAAGAATGTCTTTCTGTAGATTTTGTTTGTGTTGGAGAAGGAGAACATACCATGGCTGAATTATGCCAAACACTTGAAAATAAAGGTGAAATCAGTCAAGTGAAAGGTATAATATTTAGAAAAAATAATCAAATAATTGTAAACCCTGATAGACCATTAATAAAAGATTTGAATTCCCTTCCATTTCCTGCAAGAGATCTTGTAAATGAAAAAAAATATAAACCTGCAATTGGATTATATAAATGCCTTCCTAATACCATTATGATTACATCTCGTGGTTGTCCTTATGCATGTAACTTTTGTAATACTACTGTATATTATAGAGAATCAGGGATAAGATATAGAATGAGAAGTATAGAAAATTCAATATTAGAAATAAAACAAGTAGTCAAATCTGGAATTAAACATATAATATTTTTTGATGAGACATTTACATTACCTAAAAAAAGAGCAGTAGAATTATGCAAAGCAATTATCAAAGAAAAAATTAAAGTATCATGGTCTGCTAATGCGAGAATAGATTCTGTTGATTATGAACTACTAAAAATTATGAAAAAAGCAGGTTGTTGGAGAATATTATATGGTATTGAATCTGCTTCAAATGAATCTTTAAATAAAATTTCCAAACAATTAAAAACTGAACAAGTAAAAAAAGTAATTAAAATGACTAAATCTGTTGGTATTAGAACATATGGAAGCTTTATTTTAGGTTTACCAAATGAGACTTATCAAGATGGACTTAAAACAATAGAATTTGCTTGTAATTTACCATTAGATTATGCAAAATTCAAAGTATTAACTCCATTTCCTTCTACAGAAATTTACAAAAATTCAAAAAAATATGGGAAAGTTTTATCTTTTGATAAAATGGATACACATACAGTTTCTTTCATACCTTATTCAATGACTAAAAAGCAATTAGAAAAACTATTTAACTTAAGTTATAAAAAATTTTACATGAGACCAAATTATATTTTAAGAAAATTTTTTAGCATGAGATCTTTTGAAGATTTAAAACAAAATATCAAAGGATTTTTTGCATTTTTTTATATAAATTAAATTCAATTATTCTCCTAATAATTCCATAAAAAATTGCTATAAATGCAACTGTTAAATCAATAAATAAAAAACAAGCACTTTGCAAAGAAAATAAAAATCTTTTTTTTTTAAAAAAATAAATTAAATAATTTAAATTTAATAAAATAAATAACGTACTAAAAAATATAAAAAATTTAATATCAATTAGTATTGAAATTAATAAAACAGGTGTTAATAAAACGGATATAATTTGCCCTAAACTACTATGAGTAAATCTTTTATATTTTAATAAATTTTTAAAAGAGATAAAATCTACTCTATCTAAAGACCTAATAAAATCGTTTTTTAATAATCTTACAAAATTAAATTTTTTATCGTGAATAACTTCTAAATTTTTATCTAACTTTATTTTATATCCTTTTGCAAATAATCTTTTACCTAATTCAAGATCTTCAATTGAAGCGTTTTTATATTTTATATTGAAACCCCCAACAGAATCAAAAGCAAATTTACGAACAGCAAATACTGCACCATAAACAAAATCAATAGATTCTAAAGAATCTAAAAGTCCTTTTCTCATCCTTAAATTATAAAAATTAGAAAAAAAATCATTATTTGGAGTTCTTTCATCAAATAAACCAACAAGAACATCAATGGATTTTTTTTTGAAAATTTCAATTATTTTGAAAAGTGTATTTTTTTTAATATAAATATCAGAATCTAAAAATAATAAAATTTCACCTTTAGCTTTTTGTGCACCAATATTTCTACTATATGATGGGCCCATATTTCTCTTATTTCTAAAAATTTTCACTTTATTATTTTTAATATAATCTTTTATTTTTTTAGTACTAAAATCATCCACAATAATTATTTCAAAATCAGTTATTTTAGAATTAAAAATATATTTAATTGTATTTACAAGAGTTCTCTCAGAATTATATGCGGGAATTATAATACTAATTTTCATTTTTTAAAACTTATTATACCTTTAAAAGCTATAAAATTTCGTTTAATATCTTCAATTGTTCTAATTTTAAATAATTTATTTAAAAGATAGCTAGGTCTCAAATAGAATTTCCTATATGCTTGACTATATAATTGTAATAACTCTTTTTCTGACAATTCGTCTGAAGAAAAAGGTATTTTATTAGGAGGATAATAAGTAAAATTTGAAAAATCTGTTTCATCAATTTTACCATATTTTTTAGCTTCTTTCCAAGCTTCTGTACCTGGCAGAGGTGTAAAAATCATTATTTGAGCTACATCTAATTTTAATTTTAACATAAATTTTATTGTTTCTTTTATCTCTTTTTTAGTCTCCGTAGGAAATCCGAATATAAAAAAAGCCCTTGTATCTATTCCTACTTTTTTTGTTATTTTACAAAAATTTATTATTTGTTCTTTTGTAATACCTTTTTTCATATATTTCAATATTCTATCAGATCCTGATTCTATACCTACTGCTATTTGATAACAACCTGCTTTTTTCATCAATTTTAATATATTTACATTTACTTTGTCAACTCTTGTCCTACAAGTCCACATTATTTTTATATTTTTTTCAATTATTAATTGGCAAATTTTTTTTACTCTATCTATATCCATTGTAAATATATCATCATAAAATTGGATATCTTTTACTTTAAAGTTATTAACTAAATTTTCTATTTCTTCAACTACACGTTCTGCTGACTGTGCTCTATATTTCAAACCTTCTGTAGATCTAGAACAAAATATACAGGAATATGGACAACCTCTGCCTGTAACCAAAGGAACAGAGGGAAGTTTTCTATAATTAGCTACAGAAGGTTTATAAATTTTTAAATCCAAAAGATGCCAAGAAGGTAAAGGAAGACTATCAAGGTTATTAATTTTATCAGGATATTTAAATAAAACTTTATTATTCTCTTTCCATACTAATCCTTTACTCTCTTTTATATCCTTGCCTTGTTCTAATTTTTTTATAATTTCCATAAATGCAAATTCTGCTTCTCCTATTATACCAAAATTAATTTTTGGATAATTTAAAATAATATTTGTATCAGCACTTATGCCTGTTCCTCCAAGAAATATTTGAGGAGTAGTATCTGAATACTTTATAGAATTTAAAACTAAATCAATCAAAGGTATCTGTGATGTAGAAGCACTAATACCTATAACATCAGGGTTAAATTTTTTTATATCATTTGTCAAATTTTTATAAGAATAATTTTTAACAACTGCTAATGCAGGTCCATCAATAATTTTTACAATATGATTTTGATTTTCAAGAACTGCAGCTAAATATAATAATCCTAAATTTGGTAATATAACACCCATTGCTTTAATGGGTTTAATATATAGTTTATCTCTTTTATATGGAGGATGAATAATTAATATTTTCATGTGTAATTTCAAAATACAATTTCATATAAAAGATTTATGTAACCTTATACCTCTAAAAAATAAGATATATTTTTATATTCTCTTTTCATTTAATTAATTAATGAAAAATATAATAAAAGCAATAATTTTTTTTATAATAATATCAACTTTTATTTCTTGGCCACTCATATTAAATCTTGATGGTTTCTTATTAACAAATGATTTCAAAGATACATCACATTCTGATATAAATATAATGATAAAAATGATGAAAGAATTGCAAGATTTATATAAACAAGACAAACCTTTTTTTGTAGTAAGGCCTTATGATATTCCACTAACTTATGCAATTCCTGGAATTTTTTTTATGAGTTATTTAAATATGAGTGAAATTGTATATACAAATATTCATTTTCTTGTATCTATATTTTTATCAGGACTTTTTATGTATTTATTAACATTTGAAATAACAAATGACCATAATGCTTCAATATATTCAGGATTCATTTTTATCACTTCTAATTATTTGCTTCAACAATATATTTGGGGTCATATACCTTATTATACAATACAGTGGTTACCTTTAATTTTTTTATTACTCGAAAAATCTTTAAAAAGTAAAAATGTAAAATATTCATTTTATTTAGGTATTTCTCTAACTGTTCAAATATTATCATCTGCTCAATATACTATATATTTAACATTTATTTTAATTTTATATATTATCTTAAAAAATCTTTTTGAAAAAAGAAATTTTTTTATTAGCTTAATATTCTGGAAAAAAATAATTATTTCTGCATTAACTACTATTATTTTATCAAGTTTTTATTTAGTGCAACGTCTAAAAATAAATGCACCTATTAGGTCAATTCAAGAAAATTTAGGTTTTTCTTGGGGATTTGGTAAACATATGAATTTTTTAAGTTATTTTTCATTTGATACAAAAATATATTTTGGCCAAATTCAATTTTTAATTTTTATAATTAGTGGATATATATTATTAAATAATAAAAATAATAAAAAATTTAAGCAATATTTTATTTATTTTATTCTTTGTATTATAATAGTCCTTTTAATTATGGGACCAAATACATATGTTTCTCCTTATTACTTATTATATACATTTTGGCCATTCATTAATAGAGTAGGATATCCTGATAGATTATTTCCTTTTTTATTACTTTTTTCAGGTTTATCTTCAGGAATCTTATTTAAGTACATAAATAAAAATAAGAATTTAAAAAAACATAAACATGCAATACTTATTATTATTATTTTATCAATTATGATTTCACAAATATTAAGATCTCCTTGGTTTAGAAATCACTGGATATTTTTTCCTTGATTCAAATATATATTATTTTTTAAAACTAAAAATAAGAAAAAATGAAAATATCAATAATAATTCCATTTTATAATTCAGAAAAAACTATTAGAAAATGTATACTATCAATTTTAAATTCAAATTTTAATGAAAAATTTGAAATTATTGTAATTGATGATGGTTCAACAGATAAATCATTAGAAATAATTAATGACTTAAATATAAAAATACTTTCTCAAAAAAATAAAGGTGCTGGTGCTGCCAGAAATAGAGGTGCTAAAAAAACACAAAGCAACTTACTTCTCTTTGTTGATTCTGATGTAATTTTTTATAAAAATACATTAAAACAAATTTACAAATCCATGACAGATGATATTGATTACATAAGTGTAAGATATTCTAAAACTCCAATGAATCATAAATGGATAAATAAATATAAAGCATTGGCAGATTATTTTTATTTGTATGATTTTCTATTTTCAAAATCTCAAAAAAAAAACCCTATTAAAAATGTAATATTAAGTGGAGGAGTTGAGTGCTATAATAAAAATGTTTTTTTTGAATTAGGTGGGTTTGATGAGCAAATAAAAGGAGCAAGTATTGAACGTGAAAAACTTTTTTCAAAATTAACAAAAAATCACAAAATTGTTGCTTATGGTAATATAAAAACAAAGCATTATTTTCCAAATTTTTATAATCTTACAAAAAATTATTTTTTAAGAACTAGAAAAGTAATATCTTTAATTGGATCCTATTCTCAACCTTACTATAAAAAAAATATAATTAGATTACTACTAGGAGCATTAACAGTCATTTTATTTTTTGCATCTATATTTTTAAATTTAATTTACAAAACTAATATTTTAATTAAATTAACATATATAGTGTTTATTTTTTATCTAATTTTGCATTATAAAATGTTTATAGAAAGTATTAAAAAATATAATTTCTTTTTCATGTTTTATATGATTTTAATGAATCTATTTTTTTGCACAGTAATAAGTTTTGCAGGATTCCTTGGATTTATTGATTTATTGGTAAAAAATGATTAAAGAATTTAAATTAATAAAAAATATATTTGCTAGAAAAACACCACGATATGTTGTTTTCTTTGTTACTTCAAAATGTAATGTTAGATGTAAAATGTGTTTTAACTGGAAAAATGTCATAAATGCTAATGAATCAGAGAATTTAACAATTAATGAAATAAAAAAAATATATTCTGAATTTTCTGACATCCAACAATTGACTATTAGTGGTGGTGAACCATTTTTAAGATCTGATTTACCCAAAATATTAGAATTCATTTCACATAACAATGACGTGCAAAGTATTTCTTTACCTACAAATGGAACATTAACAAATTTAATTGTGTCTAAAACAGAAGATATCCTTAAAAAAATAAAAAAAGAAACTCATTTGAGAATTGGCTTATCAGTTCTTGGAATTAATGAAATACATGATAAAGTTGTTATGACTAAAGGAGCTTTTAATAAACTTAAAAATACTTATTATAAACTTATAGAACTTGAATCTAAATTTAATAATTTAAATATTGATATAAATATTTGTTGTAGTTATTATAATAAAAAATATATGAAAGAAACAATAGATTATTGTAGGGAAATTTTCAATAAATCTTCTATTACAATAACACTTGCAAGAGGTAATCTCCAAGAAAAAATAGCAAAAGAGATCTCTCCTGAAGAATATGAAGAAATAATCAATTATTTATATAAAAATAAAAATAACAAAAAAATGAATAAACCATTCTCTAAAACTTTAGCAGTTATAGAAAAAATATCTAATGAGCAAGTCATTAATATAATGAAAACTAATAAAATGCCAAGCAGATGTTACTGCTACTCAAATATGATTGTTATACAGAATAATGGTGACGTATTTCCTTGTGAATATTTAGATAATAAATTAGGTAATTTGAAAAATAACAGTGTTTCAGAAATTTTAAATTTAAAAGAAAACAAAAAAATAGAAAAAAGTATTATAGATAAAAAATGTTGTTGCACATGGGAATGTGCATTAATGAATAACATAGTCAGTAATCCAAAAAAATATTTTAATGTCTTAAAAGAATATATTACGTACTGAATCTAAGTTAAGTAATCCAATTAATTTAAATAAAAGAAAAAAATCTAA
>JABHHN010000115.1 GCA_018671515.1 archaeon
GGAAATTAAAAGACTATATTGAATTAGAGAAAAACATTAATTCTAGAAAGAATTTGGAAGATGTAGAAGAAGATATCTATGATAGAATTTTAACATTTTTCTCTAGATATTATTTAGATGGAGATTTCATCTCAAAAGGGATTTATTCTAATGCTAACAAATATTCCATCCCCTATAATGGAGATGAAGTTTATTTGCATTGGGCAAATAAGGATCAATATTATGTAAAAACAACTGAAGATTTCAAAGATTTTAAGTTTGTTGAGAATGGTTATGAAATTCATTTTAAGATAAAAGAAGCGGATGTTGAGCAAAACAACAATAAATCTGATGAAAAGAAGTTATTTATTTATCTAAATCATGAATTAAAAGGTAAGAAGTTAGTTTTTTATTTTGACTATCGTGGCATAAATGATTCTGAGTTAGCTGAGTTAAAAGAATTAACTGGATTTAAGAAAGCTGACAAAAAGAGCGTATTAGATTATAATTTTATTAAGATGAGGAATGATCTAGGTATTGACCAATCATCATTAAGTGAGTTAGATTTTTTGAATCAAAAGTATAAGAATCAAATAACTTTGATTGAAAGTGAGAGTTGCATTTTAAAATGGAATTTGAATAAATATATCTCTAAAAATAGTTCTGATTATTTCATTCATAAAGATCTGAAAGGATTTTTGTTAAGAGAATTAGATTTTTATATTAAAAATGAAATGTTTAATATTGATAAAGTGAACGATGAAGATGAAATTAAGTTTAATTTGAAGAAAATTAAAACTTTTAAAGAGATTTCTTCTAATATTGTCGAATTCTTAGCACAGATTGAAAATTTTCAATTGAAATTATGTGAGAAAAAGAAGTTTGTTGTTAGTACTGATTATTGTATTACTTTAGACCATATTGATGAAAAATTTTATGCTGAAATACTAAAAAATGAAAAGCAGTTAGAAGAATGGAAGAAGTTAGGCTTTATTGATGGTTCAATTGATGTTAAGTATTTGAAAGAACATCCAACATTAGTTTTAGACACTAAGTTTTTCTCTGGTCTTAAATACCAAATATTAAGTGAGATTGAAAATTTAGAAGAGAACACGAATGGCGTGTTGATAAATTCCGAGAATTTCCAGGCATTAAATTTAATGTTGGAAAAGTATAGGGGAAAAATTAAGTGTTGTTATATAGATCCGCCTTATAATACTGGTAATGATGGATTCTTGTATAAAGATGGATTTAGTCATTCAAGTTGGATGAGTTTGATGAATGATCGGCTCATTATAATGAATAAATTTTTATCGGATGAAGGCGTTACATTTGTAAGTATTGATGATAACGAATCAGAAAATTTAAAAAAAATCATGGAGCATATTTTTGGGGAAATAATCGCTAATTATTACATACAAGTAAGATATGAAGGAAAAACATTGAATGAGAAAAGCGATTACCAAAAGCTTATAGAACAAACAATTTCTTGTCAAAAGAATAAGTTTAGACCAAATAAAGAATTTGAAGAGTATTCTTTAGATAAATTTGAGTGGGAAATTGTTGAGAAAAATAATAATCCTAAAATTGTAAACCTAGGGGGGCGTAACGTTAAGATATTTATAAAAGGAGATTATGAAATTAAGAAAGTAAAATCTAACTTAAACGTTTTGAAGGAAACCTGGGCAAGTGGAAGTGTCTTAACAGGTAATGCTTCTGGAAAATATTTTGATAATTACATAAGTAAAAGAGTATCAATAGATGGGTTAGAAACACTTTATAAAGTTGAAGGAATCGGAGAAGATGGGTTAGGTTATAGATATTTTACTGGTCCTAAAAAGGAAGGAGCAACCAGAGGAAAATTTTATTCAGGGGTACCTTTATCTCGTAGGGAAGTTATTGAAAAAGGGGAGATCTCAAAAAAAGTAAAACTAATTTCAAATTTTTATAATTTTGCGGATTCTTTTGGTAATTGTAGACATGAAGGGAATGTGGGGTTAAGGAGTGGAAAGAAACCAGAAAAATTCTTGGAGAAATTTATTCAATTATCTACTAATGAAACTGATACTGTTTTGGATTTTTTTGTTGGGAGTGGAACCACTTGTGCGGTTGCACATAAGAAAAATAGAAAATATATTGCTGTAGAGATGGGAGAATATTTTGATACAAAAACGTTAATTAGAATGAAACACGTTTTGTTTGGAGAACAAACAGGTATTTCTAAAGATGTTAATTGGAAAGGCGGAGGAATCTTCAAATATCAAACACTAGAACAATACGAAGACACATTAAACAATATCTCATTTGAAGATCCAAATCAATTAGCATTAACAAGAAGTGATTATAAAATTAAATACATGCTGGACTTAGAATCAAGAAATAATAATGTGTTTATGAATTTAGAACATTTAGAATCTCCATTTGGTTACAAACTAAACATAGATGGAAAAGAAACAAATGTTGACTTGATTGAGACTTTTAACTATGTTGCTGGGATTTATGTCTCTAAAATAGAACAATTAGAAAGCAAAAAACAAAAGTATATCATAGTTAAAGGTAAGATAAAAAACAAGAAAGTGATTGTAATCTGGAGAAATGCTAAAGAAATTGACAGAAAAGAAGATAAAAATTTCATTGAATCTCAAGTAACTGATGAGGGTGAAATATTTGTTAATTCAGATTGTTTAGTGAAGAATGCAACACCATTAGACATCATATTTAAGGAAAAATTATTCGGAGGAATTTGATGGCAAGATCAAAATTACTTCAAGATAATTTATTTTTGAATAAATTCTTCTGTAATATGTTCAAGGATAACGGTAAAAACTTTGAATCTTTAATCGATTTTAGGGGTTTAATCAACGAAAATGAAAGTTTTGACATGGATTATTTTAATTTTTTTATCGCAGATGAGCGATTAAGAAAGAAAATAAAAACATATAACGAAAACATCCAAGAATACTTAGATAAAATAAATTCTAAAAGAGAAATTCAAGTAGAATTGAAATATTTCCAGTATTTAGCTATTTTATTCACAGAA
>JABHHN010000116.1 GCA_018671515.1 archaeon
AATTTCTCCATCAATTAAATCTATTCCTAATGCTGCTGGTTCTTTGCTTAAACCAGGCATGGTCATTATTTTGCCTAAGTAAACAACAATAAATTCTGCACCATTTTTAACAACCAAATTTTTAACTGTAATTCTAAAATCTGTTGCACATCCTCCAGCTTTTTTACTGTCTGATAATGATAAAGGCGTTTTTGCCATAATAATTGGATAATTTCCATAGTCTTCACTATATAATTTTATTTTCTCCTCTGCATTATCAGTGTAGTCTACTCCAATTGCACCATAAACTTTACTTGCAACAGCTTCAATTTTTTCTTTTATTGACATTTCATCTGGATAAATAAAATTAAAATTATTCGTGCTGTTCTCAATTGTATCAATTACTGCCTTTGCTAAATCTACTGCGCCAGCTCCTCCATCAACAAAACCTGTATGCATCTCAACTTTTGCACCTTCATTTTCACAAAATGTTCTTAATGTTTGAATCTCGTCATCAGTGTCGTCTTTGAATCTATTAATTCCAATAACAAAAGGTAACCCAAAATTTTTAATTATGTTTATATGTTGTACCACATTAAAAAATCCTTTTTCTAAGTCACCTTGACCATGTTCTTTAATAGCTCTAACCGTAGCCACAAGTACAACTGCATCAGGTTTTAAATTTGCAACTCTACATTTTACATCTAAAAATTTCTCAGCTCCTAAGTCAGCTCCAAATCCACCCTCAGTTATAACATAGTCTGACAATTTTAAAGCTAATTTTGTTGCAATGATAGAATTACATCCATGTGCAATGTTTGCAAAAGGACCTCCATGAACTATCGCAGGACTACCTTCAACTGTTTGAACTAAATTTGGATTTATTGCATCTTTTAACAATACTGCCATGGATCCTTGTGCATTCAAGTCTTTAGCCATTAATGTTTTACCAGCGTTATCATATCCAATAATTAAATTTCCAAGTCGTCTTTTTAAATCATTCAAGTCT
The DNA here is from genome assembly GCA_018671515.1 of archaeon. Taxonomy (GTDB): domain Archaea; phylum Nanobdellota; class Nanobdellia; order Woesearchaeales; family GW2011-AR15; genus JABHHN01. The sequence goes on from JABHHN010000116.1 coordinate 989, forward strand.
TTTGATAAACATAATACTGCCATGACTTCTGACGCTGCTGTAATTTCAAACCCTGTTTTATATGTTCCTTTACTTGGTTTTCCACCTGCGTTAATTAAAATTCGTCTTAATGCTCTGTCATTCATATCAAGAACTCGCATCCATTCAACTTTGTCAATATTTAATTCATTTCCTTGAAAAATATGATTGTCAATCATTGCACTAAGTAAATTATTAGCTGAAGTTATTGCATGAATGTCACCAGTAAAATGTAAATTAATTTCCTCCATTGGCTCAATCCTACATTTACCTCCACCAGCGCCTCCTCCTTTTACACCAAATACAGGTCCCAAAGACGGTTCTCTTAATGCAATAACTGCTTTTTTACCCATTTTTGCAAATGCTTGTCCAAGTGCAATTGTTGTGGTAGTTTTTCCTTCTCCTGCTTTTGTTGGAGTAATTGCTGTTGTTAAGATTAGTTTACATTCTCTTTCAGGTAAACTATCTACTAGTATATGATTAATTTTAGCAAACTTTTGTCCGTACGGAATAATTTCTTTTAATTCTAATTCTTCTGCAATTTCATTTATTGGTTTCATTTTTTATTCAATCCCTTCAATTATTTTATAACATTCTAATGTGTTTCTCATCAAACTAGCAATGGTCATTGGTCCAACTCCTCCTGGAACTGGTGTAATAAAAGATACTTTGTCATGTACAGTTTTATAATCAACATCTCCTGCAAGAGTGCCATCATCAAGTCTATTTATTCCCACATCAATAATAACGCAATCTTTTTTTACCATATCTTCTTTTACAAAATTAGGTATTCCTACTGCAGCAACAATTATGTCTGCATCTAAACAATGTTTCTTTAAATTTTTAGTTCTAGAGTGACACATAGTTACAGTTGCATTATTTTGTAAAAGTAATAGTGCAATAGGTTTTCCAACAATATTACTTCTACCAATAACAACAGCATTCTTACCATTCATATCAATTTTTGTGCTCTTTATTAATTCAATTATTCCTTTAGGAGTACATGAAATAATAGTTTTTTGTCCTATCATTAATTTACCCATGTTTAAAGGATGAAATCCATCCACATCTTTATTAGGATTAATGCTTGAAATAACTTTATCAGAATCAATATGTTTAGGTAGAGGTAACTGAACTAAAATTCCATGGATCAAATTATCGTTATTTAATTCATCAATTAATGTTAAAAGTTCTTCTTCACTTGTATTATCCTGTAATACAATTTTTTTTGAAAAATATCCAACTTTTTGACATGCTTTTTCTTTATGTCTAACATATACTTTTGACGCAGGATTTTCTCCAACTAAAACTACAGCAAGACCTGGTTTTTTGTCTAATTTATCAACTTCATCCTTAATTTCATTCTTAATTTTTTTTGATAATTCTCGTCCATTTATATCCATTTTTTTTATTCAACTCTAATTATTTGTTTTTCTGTAATTATTATATCAACTGGAATGTCATGATCTTCATTCGGTAAATTTTCAAGCAATTGAAATTCATAACACAATGCAATTTTTAATACGTTTAAATCTTTTAACAATCTATCGTAATACCCACCGCCATAACCAATCCTATTGCCCGATTTATCAAAAGCTAATCCGGGTATAATAAAAATCTCAACTATAGATTTATCAACTGATTTTATAAATTCTTTTTTTGGCTCAAGAATTCCAAATTGTCCTTGTTCTAAATTATTAAAATCATTTAATTCTGATAAATATATTTCTTCATTTTTGATATACGGAACAACAACTTTCTTCCCTAAATTTATTGATTTTTTGATTATATTATGAGTGTTTACTTCTGACTTAAAAGAAACATAAGAACAAATAACATCTGAATTAATGAATTCTTTAAGACTTAACAAATTTTGTTTAATTTTTAAATTAAATTCTAATAATTTATCTTTATCAAATTCATTTCTTAATTTTAATATCTTTTGACGTAGTTCTTGTTTCATGTATTTATCCTAAGCTATCTAAAAAAAGCATGATATAAAAAGATTTGTTTGAATGGTTAAAACTACAAGATATTATTTATTCAAAATTAATAAATTATTATTTAATTATCCAAAATTTATAAATCTTAAAAATACCCTCATAAACGTACCCAAAATCTTACGTAAAAACTTGCGTATATCATTTTTATGTTAAAAATTTTTCTAAGTTAATTACTTAAAAATAATAACTAATTATACAATGAGTGACAGAGATACAGTTTTAAACGATATTGGTGAAATTCTTTCAGATTCAGTTCTAAGATTTGTATTTAGTGAGAATCAAGTTACTGAAATGAATAGTTTAATTCCTGAAATGTCTCAAAGACTATTGGAAGTTGAAGGAATTATAAACCATGAATGGATTTGGAATGTACCTGCATTATATGGACCAAACGATGCATTTAGAAAATTGTACATACCATCTGCAGTAAAAGCTGAAGTTTCTAATGAATTAGGTCATTATTATTTTAGGAGTGTTGATATAGGAAAAACTCTTCCCGTTGCAGGTCTTGAATTCATAGGTAGATCAACATTATTAACTAATCACTTATCATTACTTAAAAATTCAATTCCTCAAAATAATTTAGTTGAATCCCTAAGAAGATTTGGAAAAACTAGTTTTATTCATACACTTGAACAACTAACAAGATTAGATCATGATGCATTCCCACATTCAGAAGTAATTAACTTTAATTTTCAACATCATAATTTTGATAATACTGTGCAAGGTTTTGCTCATTGTATATACACATTAATTTATGATCACATTAGAAATAAATATGGAGATGAATTTGTTGAAAGTCAAAAATTTACTAATTTATTCCCCAATCCTTTTAGTGACAAGTCATTCCCTAGAAACTTAGATCAGTTAAGCCAATTCAGTGTTGATTTAGGAGAGGTTTTACCACCTTATAGATTAATACACCTATACTATGACGAAATACTTGCATCTCAATCTCTTGAAGTTGTTAATTGGATTAGAGCATTAGCTGAGAATACATCTGACAACCTAACTCACAATATTGTAGGAACTTTATGGGAGCAAAGGATGATGAAGGAAGCTGTTTCACCAATAAGTAACTCTTTTGATAATGAAATGCTTGGAAACCCAGATTATCAAGAAGCTACTGAGGTTGTAAAAATTCATTCTGTTAGAAATGGATTTAATATGGATGATGAAAGTATTGAATATTTTGTTAGTGCATTTGGAAACAATTTAATGGTACTTAATCATATACTTGGTAATGTATTCAGACATAAATATGGTGGACACATAGCTGCTACATCTTTATCTATTGATAAAAAAGACATTCATAAATATGTCACTAAAGATCGTTCAGAAATGCAAAGACATCTTAATGCATATCTTCCATTTCATGTTGATGCA
>JABHHN010000117.1 GCA_018671515.1 archaeon
ATATTCCTATATCACTTGTTCCACAAGCTTTATTTTCACCATCAATGCATTTGCAATTATCATCAATAACACCATCACAATTGTTATCAATGTTATCACAAAATTCTTCTGATGGACTGATTAGTCCTTGACATTCTGACCAAACTCCATTTGTACATGTTTGTTGACCAATTGTGCATATACCTAAGTTTGTATCACCACATGATATTATTTCACCATTTGTACAATCACAACCTTCATCTATGGTCCCATCACAGTTATTGTCTAATCCATCACAAATTTCATTTTCTGAGCCTATATAATTTGTACAATCACCCCATGCATTATTAGTACAATATTGGGTACCGTATTCACATTCACCTAAATTTGTTTCACCACATGATATGATTTCATTTTCAATGCATATACAGTCTTCATCAATTGCATTATCGCAATCATTATCAATATCATCACATAAATCTGATTGTCCTGGGAAAATATTTGCATTTGTGTCATCACAATCTTCTCCTCCACAACTGCTACTTTCATAAGAATCTAAGTCTGCATCAGTACAAGTTGGTTCAGTTGAACTAATACATTTTCCATCAACACAATTAATTTCACATGTGGTCATTACAGTAGTTCTAACTGTATTTCCAGTGCAAGAATACTCTCTTAATATTCCTCTAAATCCACAATAATCAGTATAAGTGTAAGGTGATTTTTTAGTAGTACCTTTTGTTGCCATATCAAGTCCGTCATTATCAATACAACTAGCATCTTCATCAAATGGAGGGGCATGGATACATTCATTTACTACTAAAATATTTTCATCAACTCTAAAACTAAACTTACAATTTCTTGAAAGTGTCTCATCTAATGGAATTGTATAAGAAGGTCCATTAATTATTACAGTTTGATTTGGTAGTGTTTCGAACCAATATGAAGGTTCTGATGAGAAGCCATTTGGATATTTATCTGTTTTGGGACATTCCATTTTTAAATAAACTAGTTTAGTTTCTACTTTATCACCAAGATAAGTTACGTTGATAAAAGTTACAATGGAATCAATTAAAGGATTTGAGTTTAATGGATGCTGTCTATTGTATGTGTTAAAGGCTACCTTATAATCTCCTGATTGGACCGTTTCTCGGATGTTATCAGGAGTACAACTTAATTCATCAATTATACACTCACCATTTAAACAGCCATTTGTACAATCATTTGGACATACCTGATTTTCTATTTCTTGTCCTATAAGGACTACGTGAATATATGATTTACTAATAAATGGAAATTGTATCAATCCAGATGAAATTATATTTTTTTCTTTATCAATTGTTGAAGTTGAAAAAGATTCCCAAGAATTAGTTTCTGAATCTAAATAGTAAAGGATTATTGTATTTTCGTCTATTCCTGAAGGGTCATAGTGAATATTAAAATCAATGTGACCAGGATTAGTATTGAAACTTGAAATATATAAATAATCACTAAGTTTTACTCCTTCAATATTTGGTAAACTTTGAGGGTCTTCATTTTTCATACTAGAATAATAAAAATTATCAGAAGAAATTATTGTATTATGTATTTTTACTTTACTAAATCTATTTCCACTTAAATCACCACTACTACTAACATGGCTCATATATATTTCAAAATCTGATTTGGAATCTAAATCATTATTATTTATAATGTTGTTGTTTGCATCAGCAAATAAGATTGCTCCTCTATTAAGGGTGCTTCCTTCTAAACTTATAATATTATCTTCAATTATATTATTGGAAGTAAGTTTTAGAAGAATTCCACCTACATTTTTACTTGTCGTTGAAATAGTATTTTTTTTTATATTATTATTTTCACTATTTTCAACATGAATTCCATATCTTGCAGATGAATATTCATTTTCAATTATTATTTCATTATCATGAATATTATTTTGAGCTGAATCTGTCAATAACTTAATTCCTGAAGCATAGTTCCCTGAAATTATTATGTTATTATTATATATTTCAGAATTAGATGATTTTTTTAATTCGATTCCATATTTGAAATTATTAATTTTTAAATTTTTTATTGTAATGCTTGAATGGTCTTCTGAAAAAACACCATTTCCATTTTCATTGCCTGTTATTGAATATCCATTTCCATCAATGACAATATTATCAGCACCTATAGTAAAACAAGTATCCTCTGATACTAAATTTTTTGTTAATACAATATTTTTAGTAATAGTTCCGCACTCAATTTGAGGCTCACCTACACATTCACCATTAATGCAAGTCTTACCTTGTTGGTCGCAATTTTCATAAATTCCAAAATCAACACTTGAAGAACATTTGGCAAATCTCCATTTCTCATCTGAACTACAAGAAGTTTCAAAACCAGGGCAGGGATTACCAATACATTCACCATTAGAACATGATTGTTCGACGCTTCCACAAAATTTTATTGCTATATTACCATCTTTAGAAACGGTTTTTCCATCTGGTGCACATGTATATGTTTGTGCTCCAACTAGATTAATCAATGTAATAAACAATATACTAAAAACAAGAATTTTTTTATTCATATTACCCACCTTTAAATTTTAATTTAATTATTAATATCCATTTTAGGTATACTGGTATATAAATATTTCTTGTTTGTTAATATTTGAGAAATTAAAAATAAATAATAATTAAATCCTATTTATGCCAGTTCTAATTGCTGCTTCTTTTACAGCCTTTGCAACTTTTTGTGCAACTGATTTATCTAGCGGTGAAGGAAGGATGTTATCAACAGTCAAATCATATCCAATTGATTTTGCTAATGCATGAGATGCTGCAAGTTTCATATCTTCATTTATATCACTTGCTCTGCAATCAAGAGCACCTCTAAATATTCCTGGAAAACCAAGAACATTATTTACTTGATTTGGAAAGTCACTTCTTCCTGTAGCAATTATGAATGCACCTGCTTCTTTTGCAACATCAGGCATAATTTCTGGTTCAGGATTTGCCATTGCAAATATAATTGGTTTATCATTCATTTCTTTCATATCTTCAGGCTTTAGTGCTCCTGCAACAGAAAGACCAATAAATATATCTGCACTTTTTAGAGCAACGGACAATGAACCTGATATGTTTTCTTTATTTGTAATTTGTGTCATTTCTTGTTTTACTAAGTTTAAATTATCTCTATCTTTTGAGATTATTCCTTTACTATCACAAATTATTAGATCTTTTGGTTCTTGCCTTAAAATAAATTTAGAAACAGCTATTGCTGCAGCTCCTGCTCCATTTACAACTATTTTTACATTATCAAACCATTTATCTGCTAGTTTAAGTGCATTAATTAATCCACCAACAACGACAATTGCAGTTCCGTGTTGATCATCATGAAAAACAGGAATATCAAGTTCTTTTTTTAATCTATTTTCAATTTCAAAACATCTTGGAGAAGATATGTCTTCAAGATTGATTCCACCAAATCCAGTTGATATTTGTTTTATTGTTTCTATAATTACTTCAGTATCTTGAGATTCTATACATATTGGAAATGAATCCACTCTTGCAAATTCCTTGAATAATAGTGCTTTTCCTTCCATAACAGGCATTGCTGCTTTAGCACCAATATTTCCAAGTCCTAAGACTGCTGATCCATCACTAATTACTGCAACTGTATTTCCTTTCATAGTATAGTCATAAACTGCATTAGAATTTTTTGCAATGACTCTGCAAGGTTCTGCTACACCTGGTGTGTAAGCAATGCTTAGATCATCTTTATTTTTCACTGGAAGTTTTGATTTAACTTCTAGTTTTCCTTTCTTTTCTTTGTGAATTCTCAGTGATTCTTTGTAGTAATCCATTTTGATACCTCAAAAATAAAATCTAGAGAGGGAAGATTAAACATTATAAAAGGTTTTTGAAAATTAATATTAAAAATTACAAAATAAAAAAAAGAATTAAGTTACTATAATTACATCTGACCAGTTTGATTAAATTTTTTCATAAGACGTTCAACTACAACATGCGGAACATATCCTTTTTTACTACAACTTTTAATAAATTCATCATAAACATCTTTTGCTATATTATAATCAATTTTCATTTTTTTTTTTGCTTTTAAACTTGCTGCCATTAATGTATCACCGTATTAAAGTATAATTGGTTTGTTTATATATTAGTATGATGTATTTTTTTAATTTAAAAAAACAATACATTTAAATATTAAATGTTATATATACTTAACATTATGTTAAATAAAGATTACATAAAGTACACTATAATTGACAAAAATGAAAACAAGAATTAAAGAATTTAGGGCAAGAGAAAATTTTACTCAAGAAGAATTAGCAAAGAAAGTAGATGTTACTAGACAAACAATTCTCTACATTGAACGAGGAGAATATTATCCTTCATTGTTGCTTGCTTTAAAATTATGTAATGTGCTAAAATGTAAAGTTGAAGAATTATTTATACCAGACAAGGGGGAATTAAAATGAAAAAAAACGATCATGTAATGTTGAAATTTGAAATTGCTTTATTTGTATTTGCTGTAATCAATCTAATTTGGGCAATAATAAAGTCTATTCAATATAATTGGTCTTTGTTCAATATTAAAGGAATAGATATTTTAGTTGCTTATGCTGTTTCAGTATACATATTTCATTTCTCAATAAGAGAATTAATGTATTTCAAAAAACATAAAAAAATTGAGCATGGGTATGATGAAAGAAATATAAAAGTGCTTGATAAGTCATTAAGAAATGTAGCAATTACGATGTTTTTAATTATGATGGGGTCATTTTATTATTTCTATTTATTTAATAAGGCAGATACTTTATTATTTAATTTAGCTTCAATGAATTGGGTATTTGCTCCAGCATTGATTGTTTTCTTTTTGTCTTTTAATTTTTATTCAAAAAGTAAAGATGTTTAAAAATAAAAAATTAATAATAATAATTGATTTTTTATTTTTGATTATTTTGAAAGTGTTTTTTTGGCACTTTCATATAGAGAAGAATTTGTAAAACTGCAAATTCTTCAAAATTATTTCAATTAAAATAAAATTTGCATATTTTCACATTTTTTAAATCAAATTTCATTATTTATACCAAACATTATAAACAATCTATGATTTCTCTTTAATTATGAACTTTCAGGACTTAAGATTTGTTGAAACTGCAGATACTTATATAGATACAGCTTTTAAAAAATCTAAGAAGAGAGTGGCTCTTTTTAAGCAAGGTAATAGAGATAAAAATGATATAAAGAGGATGAAAACTGTTGAACTGATAAGAATAGATACTTTTTCTCAATCATTAATTGATAATATGCAAAAAATAATAACAAGTTTTCCAAGTATTGATAATCTTGATGAATTCTATTTGGAATTAATTAAATGCACTATTGAATATAAGGATTTAAAAAAATCATTAGGGGCAGTAAACTGGGCAGGTGCTCAAGTTCAGAAATTCTCAACCATATTTAAAAGAAAAATTAAGATGCAAAAAGAAGAAGAACATGTAAAAAGAGTCAGGAGAGAATATTTGGGACGTGCTGCATCAATTATAAAACAAATTAAGAGATCACTTATTTTTTTAGAAGAAGCACGAAAAATTATGAAGTCATATCCCTCAATTAAATCAAAATTATTTACAGTATGCATTGCAGGATTTCCAAATGTTGGAAAGTCAACTTTGTTATCAAAAATGACTACTTCAACACCAGAAATAAATGCTTATCCATTCACTACAAAATCTCTAAATGTTGGATATATTGAAAAGAATTATAGAAAGATTCAGATGATTGATACTCCTGGAACACTAAATAGATTCGAGAAGATGAATGATATTGAAAAGCAAGCATATTTAGCAATAAAAATTGTTGCAAATCATATTATATACATATTTGATCCAACAGAAGAATATCCGATGGATGATCAATTGAAGTTATATTCAAGAGTAAAAAAATTAGGAAAAGAAATAACTGTATACATAAGTAAAACAGATATGGTTGAAAATGTTGATGAATTAAAAAAAAGATTTGATGAAGTATATACTGACCCAAAAGAGCTTTCTAAAAAATTATATAAATTAAATAATAAAATAAAAGATTAATATTATCGTATTTTTTTGACATTGATAGATATATTTTATTGATATTAAAGAAGCATTTGATTTAAAAAATAAGATAATGAATAAAAAAATGTTAGGCATTAAAAAAGATTCAAAGAGTGTTTATATTCTGATAAAATAATATTTTTCTAGAATAAATTAAATAATAAAATAAAAGATTAAAAATTATTAAGATTCGTCATCAATATATAAGCATTGAATTGGTAATTTTTTACCTGCTTTTTTTAGTGCAACAAGTGCAACTGGTTTGCTTTCTTTTTGACAATGAACAGTGAATACCTCTTGTCCTTTACTAATTTGAGCAGCAATACCTGTTGGTTTACCAAATGACTTCTGCATACCTGTTGAGAACCTATCTGCTCCTGCTCCACTAGCAAGAGGATTTTCTCTAATAATGTGATGAGGATAAACTCTGATGTGAAGCATGAATCCTTTTTTTCCAAGATTTTTTTCAAGATATCTTGTACATGTCTGTCTTGCTGATTCTAATGCGTTATCTCTTATCTGAAGATTTCTTTTTGAAACTAAATGCATTTTAAAAGGAAAGTTACCTTTAGTATTTCCTACATTGAATTTAACAACTTTACAATTAGGATTTGATTTTACAAATGCCTTTTTTCTATATTTTGATTTCCTCGTATTAGGTCTATCAAGTTGCCTATATGCGACGAATTTTCTTAATCTTGCCATTGCAGTCTAGTTGAAAAAAAATTAGATTTAAAAAGGTTTCTGTGAATTTACTCTCAATTTTTAGTTTTTAGCCATTTTCCAAGCTCAATAAATGCTTTTGACCTATGGGAAATTTTGTTTTTTTCAATCCTAGGAATTGATGAAATTGGAATATTATTGTATAAAAAAATTCTTTCATATGGTAGTACATCTAAATCTTTGTCGTGAATTTCAGTTGATATTTTTCCATTAAGTTTTCCTTCAAAGGTTTTTAATTCTTGTCCATCATAATATGAAAGTACTGATTTGAAATGAGCATTTTTGTTTTCATTTTTAATTAGTTTTAGAATACCTTTATATCCAATCATATTGAAAACAAGTTTTGGATGTGTTCCAGGAAAATTAAGGTATGCATCAAAAAATATACCTGTATCCTCAACAACAATTGGTTTTTTATGTATTTCATAGAATTTTTTTGCATTATAAATTGTTACTTCTTTTAGAGACATTTCTTTAGGTTCATATTTTTCTTCGTCTAATTGAATGATATCAATTTCAAATTCTTTCATTATTGATTGTGCTTCAAGAACTTTATGTTTGTTTGTAGTAATAAAATATATTTTCATGATGTTTTAAAATAGTTATTTGTATATTAAATTTATTAAAAAATGGTTTTAATTTTTTTAAAACTAAATTAAAATTCACTCTCTTCAAAAGCAATAAATTTATAAAGATTAGTTACGCTAAATAACATATTAGTATACAATTAATTACAAAAAAAGAGGTGCATATGATGAGACGTTCTAAGAAAAAAGGTTCATTAAATCTTTCAATTAATGCGATTGTTGTCCTTATTTTAGCGATTACCATGCTTGGATTAGGATTAGGGTTTATGAGAAATATGTTTGGTGGAGTATCAAAGCAATTTTCACAAGTTACAGATGAAATTCAAAGAGATATGGTGGATAGACTAAAAGATTCAGGTAAAAAAATTGTTCTAAATACATATGAAGTAAAAATGAAACAAAGTTCAAAAGAAACAATATATTTGGCTATTTCAAATCAGATTGATGCTCCTGGAGAAAATTCTATATTTAGTATAGATATAAATAATGGAAATACTATAGGGGATGCTAGATGTGTTGGTAAAATTGATACATTGGAGAATCCAACAGTAAGTGGAGGAGATGCAAAAGTTGCACCAATAATTATTCAAACTGATGCTAAGGCTGAAGGAACATGTGAATATAACATTGTAATTAAGGAAGATGGTGCTGATTTTGGTGTAGTTGATTTTTTAATAACTGTATCATAGGTGATGATGATGAAAAAACGAATGACACAACATGAAGAATTTGAAATCATGAAGCTTGTCCTTGACAAGTTTTTATGGTTGGGTTTTGGTATTATGGCTTATGGATTTTATTCGCTTATAACTCAAAACAGTGAAGAATTTCTAAAGGGACTTTTATTCTTATTTGGTGGAGCAGTATTGTTAATATTGTTCATGGTACTGATAATAAAAGAATATGAAGTAGTAAAATAATTTTTTAATTATTGTAAATTCAAACGAATTTGCAAGTTGAAAATCCACAAAATTGTGGCTTTTCATTATTTTTTATATTTTTAATTTAAAATGGAAATGAAAATGAAAAAAAAAGGAATAGAATTATCTATAAATTTCTTAGTAATACTGATTCTCTCAATAGTAGTATTTGGTTTTGGGATATCTTTTTTGGCAAGAATTGCAAAAGTTGCAACAGAAATGGAATTACCTTCAGAAGAGAAGTTTTATTTAGAAGCTTGTCTAAATGAAGGAAAATCAGTATGTATAGGGACAAATAGACGAGTTGCAAAAATTAAGGAAACTATAATTTTGGGACTTGGAATAAGTAATACAATAGGTAAAGATACATTTAGTGTCTATAATGAATTTAAACGTGCAGTACTAGATGATGATAGTTCTTTTGATTCTGATAGTATTGAAGATAATAAGGTGCCTGACACTCTAGAAGGTCCAAAAGAAGTTCTTATAGAAAAAAATGAAAATCATAATGCGTTACTATCATATGTAGTTCCACTAGGTACGAAGGCAGGAGAATATGTGTATGATGCTTATGTTTGTATGGATGGAACAGCAGAAAATGAAAGGGATCCCTGTGAAAAACATGGAGCTAAAGTATATGGTGGACTTCATAAAGTTTACATTGAAGTAATTTAAATATAATTTCTTAAATTTTTTATTACATTTTTTTTATTATTTCTGAGAATTTTATAGGATCAAGACTTGCTCCACCTGGTAGTGCTCCATCAATATTTTCTTTTATTATTAACCCTTCAATGTTTTCTGGTTTTACACTTCCACCATAAATAATTCTTAAATTTTGAGATGTTTCTTCATCATATAATTCACTTATTAAATTTCTAATAAATGAATGCACATCTTCTGCCAATTCAGGAGTTGCAGTTTTTCCTGTTCCTATGGCCCAAACAGGTTCATATGCAATAACCATTTGATTCAAATCTTCTTTTGAAATATCTGATAGGCCTTCAGTGATTTGTTTTTGAATCACTTTTTGAGTTTGTTCACTTTCATTTTCTTCTAATGTTTCACCACAACAAAAGATGATTTTAATGTTATGAACAAGCGCTTTTTTTATTTTTTTATTTAGTATAGAATTTGTTTCATTAAAATATTTTCTTCTCTCAGAATGTCCTACAACTACATAATCACAGAATTCTTTTATCATTAATGGTGATATTTCACCAGTATAAGCTCCACTATCTTCAAAATACATATTTTGAGCTGCAAGTTTTATATTGGTTCCTTGAGTTGAATTTTTTAATTCTGGAAGAAGAGTGAAAGGTGCACATAATACAATATCAATATTATTTATTTCTGAAATTAGTTCTTTGAAATTAGAAGCATATTCTTTTGCTTCATCTACTGTTTTATTCATTTTCCAATTACCAGCAATAAATTTTTTTCTCATTTTTCCACCTTTGTTTTTATATTTACATACTAAAAAAAGCAAAAAACTGCTTTTTTGGCATCTCAAAAATTCTTTTTTAAATTTTGTATACAGATTTTAGTGTGTGATAATTTTCAATTTAGGATTTTTAAGATTATATATTTTTTTGAAAAAATAAATGCTACAAATTACTAGTAAAATACATAGCCATTGTGCATCTGTTAGTATTCCAAAAGTTAACATATTTATTCTAAAAAATTCAGTATGGAATCTAAATATACCATAAAAAAACATAAATACGGGTAAAAGAGTTCCAGTCTTTATTTTTTTACTTTTTTTGTTTTTAATTATGTGAAGTATAAAAAATAATGTAAACATAGTTAATGCTTCATATAATTGAGTTGGATGTCTGAACCCTTCAAATCCAGGGAATTGTACTGCCCAAGGTAGACTAGTGATTGGACCTATATGTTCAGCATTGATGAAATTGGCAATTCTACCTATTCCAATAACTAGAGGTATTGGATATATTACAATGTCTGCTAATTCAACAAAATTAATTTTTTTCTTTTTACAATAAAAATATCCATAAAGCATTACACCAATGAATCCTCCAAAAAATGCCATACCACCATTCCAGACAGCAAGCATAGAAGGGATTGGTATTGAAAATGAGAATAATTTTAATTCTATAAAAAAAGGATTCATATAATGATTAAATGCAGTAAAAACATGAAGGATCCTTGCACCTATTACTATAGCAAGCATGATTCCCATCATAAGATCAATTGTAGATTCTTTATTTAATTGTTTTAACTTACCTTTTTCTACTTCTTTAACTACAATATGTGTAACAATAAGAAATCCTAATGCATATACAAGACCATAATATCTTATTCCAAAAGGACCAAGTTGTAAAAGAACAGGATTGATATTATGTACAAACATGGCTTTTGATAATTATTAGATGTTTAAAATATTATCTAAAAAAAAGAAGGAATTAATATTATTTTAGAAATTAATTATGATAATTTTTTTGTAAATATAAATTTTAATCATTATTTGATAAGTGCAGAACACTTATCTTTACATAAAAGAATTTACAAGAAGTAAATTCTTTAAATTTAGACTCAATAAAAATAATTTTGAATTTAATTTTGAATTTAATTTTGAATTTAATTTTGAATTTAATTTTGAATTTAATTTTGAATTTTTTATTGAATAAGTTAGAATAGATAAATTTTCATTATTAATTATTCTTCTTTTAAATACATTTATATACATTTTATAATTATCCAAAATTAAGTTTTTAAAATATAAAATAAATTTTAAGAAATAATTTAAAAAGTATATAAATAAAATAAAAAATATAGGAGTGAAATAAAATGGTAGTACACTTTAATCAGAGAGTTGGAGTTTTTATTGATGTGCAGAATATGTACTACAGCGCAAAACAGTTGTATGGAAAAAAAGTAAATTATGCAAATATATTAAAAAATGCAACAGCAGGAAGAAAATTAATAAGAGCAATAACATATGTTATAAAAGCAGATATAAAAGAAGAAAGCAATTTTTTTGATGCGCTGGAAAAAATTGGTTATGAAGTTAGATCTAAAGACCTTCAAATATTTTTTGGAGGAGCAAAGAAAGGAGATTGGGATGTAGGTATCGCAATGGATGTAATGAAACTTGCACCAAAACTGGATGTAGTTATTTTAGTTAGTGGTGACGGAGATTTTAAAGATTTATTAGAACATTGTAAAGCACTTGGTTGTAGGACAGAAGTTATGGCTTTTGGACAGACAGCATCCTCACGAATAAAAAAAGAAGCAGATTATTATTTAGATATGGATAAACACGTAGATAAATATTTGATTGGTGGAGATATTACAAAGAAGGGTGTTAACCCAAAGAATGGTCAAAAAAAGTCAGTTGCGGAAATTGGAGCATTAGTAAATATTAGAGCAACAACGACAGATGGATTTGAAGATAAAGTTGGAAAAGTTCAAAGTAATAATTCTAAAATTCCAGCTGCTAAACCAAGATCAGCATTAAAACAAGGTATGAAACCAAGACCTATGCAGAATCAAGGTAATAATCAAAGAATGCAGAACAATAAACCATTTGTTAAAAAACCATTTGTTAAAAAACCATTTGTTAAAAATGAATTTGATAATAGGAATAAAGGGTATAATAGAGATAACAATAGGAATAATAATAGGGGCGGTTTCCAAAAGAAGCCATTTGAAAGGCGTGGATTTGATGGTGGTGGAAGACCAGAAGTGTCTTTAATTGATCAAATAAATATGCAGCAACCAAATCCTATGAAAAAGGAAAATGTTGTTCCAAAAAAAACAGGGTTTAAGCCTTCTCAAAAACCAGTGGTAAAGAAAGTAGCTCCAGTAGTAAAGAAGCCAGTTTCTCAAAAACCAGTTGGAAAGAAAGTAGTTCTTGCAGTAAAGAAGCCAATTTCAAAAAAACCAACTGCAAAAAAATCAGTTTCAAAAAAATCAGCTGTTATAAAAACAGTTGAAAAAAAGAAACCTGTAAAAAAAGCAGTAGTTAAGAAAACAGAAACTAAGAAAACTGTTTCTAAACCTAAAGAAACTAAAAAGGCAGAAAAACCAAAGAAAAAGTCAATTCTTAAAAAAATCTTTAAGAAATAATTTTTTTTATTTTTTTATTATATTTTATTTTTTAGATCTTAACTTTCATTTTTAGTAAAATCCAGATACTTATTATAAATCCATATCCTAACAATAAATATTCTATTTCAAAATATTTTACTAAAAGTATGATTGATCCTAATACTATTGCAAAAAGGGCAGATAATAGGAGAAAACTTTCAATTAATGCTTTTATAAATTCTCTTTTTAATGCATACAAGGTTTTAGTTGTTTCTTCTCTTATGTCTTCAACTTTTTTTTTGATTTTATATTTTTGATTTATATGATCTACTGAAAGATGGATTAGAAGGTCAAAAAAATCATAAATTTTGTCAAGTGCCATTATAGCTACAGATTTTGTTATTTTTTTTTTAGTATTTTTTTTTACCATTTGGATTTCTAAGTATTCAGAATTTATAAATTTAATTAAACATCCAAAAACTATATAAATAGATTATGAATACTTATTCATAATGGTTTAATATGGTAAGACCAAAAAAACAAAGATATGTTGGAAAAGAACCGATTATAGATTATTTTAAACCTCGGGGAATTCCAATTAGAGATTTAGAAGAAATTAATCTTACAAAAGAAGAATATGAAGCATTGAGATTAAAAGAAATTGAAAATTATAGTCAAGTCAAATGTTCAGAATTAATGAATGTTTCTCAACCAACTTATTCAAGAGTTTTAGATTCAGCTAGAAAAAAAATTACTGATGCAATAGTTAATGGAAAGGCACTTAAAATTGAAGGTGGTGTTTTTAAGTTAGTTAAAAGAAAGTTTAAGTGTTTTGATTGTAAAAGTGAATGGATGATTGCTTTTGGAACCGGAAGACCAAATTCATGTCCAAAATGTGAAGGACTAGATATTCAGAGAGTTAGTTTGGAAAAGATTAGTGTTTAAAATAAGCAAAAATAAATATTTAAAAGGTGAATTAAAAATGAAAATTGAAAATAATTTTCAAACCTCAAGTTTAAGCAAACTTAAGGAAATGAAAATAATAATAAGTTCAAATGGGGAAACAATTGATTCTCCAATAGATACAAGATTTGGAAGATGTAAATATTTTGTTATGGTTGAAATTGAAAATAGTGAAATTAAAAATGTCTCTACCATTGAAAACCAAGGTGCCATACAAGGTCATGGTGCAGGCATAAAGGCAGCAGAACAAATAGGAAATTTAAAACCAGATTTATTGATTACTGGGAGTTTAGGTCCAAATGCATTTGACATAATTAAAGAATTAGAAATCCCTGCATTTCAAGGATTTGGCACAGTAAAAGAATCTGTAGAAAAATTCATAAGTGGTGAATTAAATAAAATCACAAACAATGTTGAATCACATAGTGGTGAAGTAAAAACTAATGAAGTAAAAAAAGACAGAATTTATTTTCCATTATTAGATGATAATGGAATGGAATCACAAATATCTGAACATTTTGGCCATGCACCTTTTTTTGGATTGTATGATTTTGAAACAAAAGAATTATCAATTATAAAAAATGATTTGGATCATACAAATCCTAATAAATCACCAATTGATCAAATTATTGAAACTGTTAATCCTACAATAATTTTTGCGCAAGGTATTGGTGGGCGAGCAGTTGGCTTAATTAAAGATAAAGGACTAGGTCTAAAAACATCTTTAGATTATAAAATAGTTCAAGAAATTATTGATAATATGGATAAATTAAGTGATCAAACAAAAGATTGTGGGCATAAACACTAAAAAAGCTTATTTGAATCAATATATTTATTTTTTTATTCTAGATTTTAAATGAAAATAATAGGGATAACAGGAGGAAAAGGTGGAACTGGAAAATCAACTGTAGCTACTGCTTTGGCAGTTGAACTTGGAAAAACCAATAATGTATTATTGGTTGATATGGATGTTGATTGTCCAAATGATCATCTAATTATAAATATTGAAAGAGAAGAATTAAGAACTGTGTATCAAAGAATTCCTAAATGGGATTATGATAAATGTTCAAAATGTGGGTTCTGTGGTGAAGTTTGTAAGACAAATGCGATAGTCTCAATCAAAAATAAAGAACCAATATCTATTCCTGCTCAATGTTATGGTTGTGGGTCTTGTGTCATTATTTGTCCTGAAAAAGCTATTTCATGGGATAAAAAAGAAATAGGAAAAATTTATTCTGGAAATAATCATAATATTGATTTTTTATCTGGTGAATTAAAAATTAATGAACCAGTTTCTGAATTTATTGTAAATGAAGTAAATGAAATTGTAGAATCAAAAAAAGAAAATTATGATTATATAATTATTGATACTGCAGCAGGAACTCACTGTGATGTTATAGCAGCATTGGAAATTTGTGATTTTATATATACAGTAACTGAACCGACATCTCTTGGAGAACATGATGCAGAACTTATTATTCAACTAGCAATCAAGATGAATAAACCATATGATGTTATATTAAATAGGTTTGAAAATAATGATTCAATTATTGTAAATATGTTAAAGAAATTTAATAAAACAATTGCATTTAAAATTCCTTATAAAAAATCTATTATAAAACTATATTCATTGGGGATTCCTGTAGATGATGAATCAATAAAATATGTTGCAAAAGAGATTCAAATTAAATAATATATTAAAAAGCAAATTTTATTAGAATGAAAAAAATAACAATATTGTCGGGAAAAGGAGGGGTTGGTAAGAGTAGTATTACTGCTTCTTTGGCAGTTACAATGTCAAAAAAACATAAAATTATTTGTGTTGATTGTGATGTAGATGCATCTAATTTAGCTCTTATTTTTGGTTTAAGAGATATAGATTATGATTCATGGAAACCAATTTCGACTAATCAAAAAGCATACTTTGATTTAGAAAAATGTAATTCATGTGGGAAGTGTTATAGGACTTGTTATTTTGACGCTATTAAATTTGAAAATAATAAACCAGAGTTAAAACAATTTAGTTGTGAGGGATGCGGTGCTTGTGAATTAGTATGTGCAAAAGATGCTATAACATTAGTTAATGTAGATAATGCAAAGATAGGGTATGCAAAAACTAAATATGATTTTAAGGTTGTATCTGCACAATTAGGTATTGGTGAATCTGGTTCAGGAAAAGTTGTTTCAGCTGTAAAAGAATTAGGTGATAAATTATCTGAAAATTCGGATTTTATGTTAATTGATGCGGCAGCAGGGATTGGTTGCCCTGTAATTGCATCAGTTACAGGGAGTGATTATGTAATAGCTATTACTGAACCAACTCCATCTGGATTTTCAGATTTAAAACGAGCTCTAAAAATGGTAAATCATTTTAAGATACCTAAAAGTGTAATAATAAATAAATATGATATAAATTTAGACTTTTCAAAAAAAATAGAAAAATATCTTATTGAAAATAATTTGAAATTAACATCAAAAATAAAATATGATAAATCATTTAGTGATGCTTTAATGAATTTAGTTCCAGTTATAGAACAGAATGAAGAATTTTTAAATGTATTTCAAAAAATTTATGTGGATTTAAGTAAAGAAATATTTTAATAAAAAATTAATCAATTAGTAGTTATGGTAGAAAAAAATAAATTCATTAGCTTATGGTTAATAATAGGGATAGTTGTAGGATTTTTAGCTATTCTGTTTTTTAGTTTATTATATCTTAATAATAATGTTTTATGTAGTTTAGATTGTAGAAGTAGAAATGAAATTTTAATTGTTATTGTCTTATTGTCTTTAGTGGGGATGTTTGTTGGAAGTCTTACATATTATTTTATTTCTGAGAAATATGAAAAAAAAATAACTAAAATACATAAGAATTTAATTGATACATTACAATTTTTAGATTTAGATCAAAGAACTATTTTTAAAAAAATAATTTCCAATAAAGGAATTGTAACACAATCTAAATTAGTATTAATGACTAAATGGTCAAGAGTAAAAATTTCAAGAATATTAAAAATTCTTGAATCTAAAAAAATTATTGAAAAATCAAAAAAAGGTTTAACAAATAATATAAAATTAAATGATAATTTAAAAAAATTATTTCTAGAAAAGTGATTTCAATTTTTGATACATATTATTATGTGTTGTTTCATCTTTTGATACAATTATAAAATTATGAAAATCAAAGATTGTTAATTATATGCATTAAAATCTGCAATATATTATTTACAATTTTAAAATAGGTGAATTATAAATGAAAAAAATAATAATTGTGTTAACATTAATTTTAATGTTAGTTTTTACAACAAACGTAATAGCTGAAAATGAAAATGAAAATGAAAATGAAAATGATTCTTTTACTGTAAATCTTGTTATGTTTTATGGTCAAGGATGTCCACATTGTGCTAGTTTAAGGCTTTTTTTAGATGATCAAATAGAAAAATATCCTTCACTAATTGTTCATGAATATGAAGTTTATCAAAATAATGAAAATAGAATTCTTTTTCAAGAAATATCTAAAAAATTTGATGTTAATTTAGGTGGTGTTCCTACTGTTTTTATTAATGGTAAAATAATTGAAGGTTTTAGTAATTCATTAAAGAAACAAATAGAAAATGAAATAAAAATATGTTTGGTTAAAGATTGTGGGAATCCATTAGATAAAGGCACTAATGATGATATACATATATTTAATGATAGTTCATTTTCTATACTTGATACAAAAAAAGAGATTTCTCAAAAATTAACAATTCCAATTGTGATATCTGCAGCAGCAGTTGATGCAATTAATCCATGTGCATTTGCTGTTTTAATTATACTTATGACTGCTGCATTGTCAATTGCAGATAAGAAAAAAGCATTAAGATTTGGATTAGCTTTTACAGCTTCTATTTATATATCTTATTTTCTTATTGGATTAGGGTTATTTTCTGTATTACAAGCAACAGGTTTAAGTCATAGATTTTATATTTTTGTTACAATTTTGGCTGTTATTGTTGGTATACTTAATATTAAAGATTATTTTTGGTATGGAAAAGGTATTCTTATGGAAATACCTTTAAGTTGGAGACCTAAGCTAAAAAAAATTCTGAATAGTGTAACGTCTCCTTTTGGGGCTTTCTTTGTAGGTTTTGCTGTTTCATTATTTGAGCTACCATGTACAGGTGGACCTTACATAGTGATATTAGGATTATTAGCAAAAGAAGTTACAAAAAGTGTAGGTCTATTTTATCTATTGCTTTATAATTTTATATTTGTATGTCCGTTAATAATTCTTTTAATAATTATTTATAAGGGATTTTCAAATACAGAAAAACTTGAGAAAATTAGGAAGGAAAAAATTAAATTATTACATTTAATTTCAGGGATATTAATGTTAGGGATAGCAATTGTAATGATTTTATCTATTATTTATGGTTGGGTTTAAAAAAAATAATGATAAAAAGAAATAATTAAAAAATTTATTCGTTATTTTCAAGCCATCTTTCAGTAGTTATTGCAGCTTGGCAACCAAAACCTGCTGCAGTTATTCCTTGTCTATATGTTTGATCATGGACATCACCTGCTGCAAAGACACCTTCAACGTTTGTTAATGGAGTTCCCGGTTTTGTAATAATATAACCTTTTTCATCAATATTAATTTGTCCTTCTAAAAATTTAGTATTTGGGACATGGCCGATTGCAATGAATACTCCATCAATTTTCATATCTTTTATTTCACCTGTTTTTGTATCTTTTAATTTTACAGATGTTAATCCAGTTTCTTTTGTTCCTACATATTCATCAATGACTGTACTATATAGTATTTCAATTTTAGGGTGGTTGATTGCTCGCTCTTGCATGATTTTTGAAGCTCTGAATTCATCTCTTCTATGAGATATATAGACTTTTGAAGCAAATTTGGTTAGGAAAATTGCTTCTTCCATTGCAGAATCTCCACCACCAACAATAATGATTTCTTTTTCTCTATAAAAAAATCCATCACATGTTGCACATGTTGAGACACCTCGTCCAACTAAATCAGCTTCATTTGGAAGTCCAAGCATTCTTGCTGAAGCTCCTGTTGCAATTATCACTGAGTCAGCAGAATATTCTGTTTCTCCTGCCCATAATTTAAATGGTTTTTGTGAGAAGTCTACTTTTGAAATAGATTCATATTTGAATTCTGCACCGAATCTTTTTGCTTGTTCTCTCATGGTGTCCATTAATTCAGGACCCATAATTCCATCTTTGAATCCTGGGAAATTTTCAATTTCAGTTGTTGTTGTTAATTGTCCACCAGGTTGTTTTCCTTCAAAAACAAGAGGTTGTAGTTGAGCTCTTGCAGTATAAATTGCTGATGTGAACCCTGAAGGTCCTGAACCAATAATAATAACATTTCTTTTTTCTGTCATAGTATCACCTAAATGTTTTTTATGATTTAGTTTATGTATATATTCTTTCCTATAGACTTCCAAATAAAGTTAATATTTAGCAGTACTCTTACTTATAATAGATTAAGTTTCAAGAGTATCTTTTATATTAATACATAATTCAGATTCTAAAGGGACAAGTTTCCATTGTATGTTTTCTGCACAATAATAACAATTATTATCTTCTGTACTTTGAGTATATGAATTTTTTAATACATTTGAAATTCCATCTAATGCTACAAAATCAACTGTATCAATACAACAATTATCAGGTCTGGGACAATCAGCAGTTGAAGCAATTATTGTAGCAGGGCATTTTCTTACATTATTTTCAGGGGGAACCCAAATCACATCATCTGGGCATCCATTGTCTCTTCCTTCTACACATATTTTATCAACATTTCCTTCTACAAAACAATCTATGACTTCATCTTCATCAGAACAACCAGTAATTTCAACAAATTCATCATCTTTTTTTAAATTCATATAATTGCAAAATTGTTCTTCTTTAAACCACATATCTGGACTTTCTCCTGGTTCATTTTGGACTTCTGCTAAAATCCAACAAGTTCCATCAATTTCAATATTTTTAAAAATTTTTATTTCATTATCATCTAAATCTGAATATACTTCGGTATTTTTTTTCAAAAGTCCAAAAGATGGAAAATCACCAAGATTATCTCTTACAGGATTTGGATCACCATATCCATTTCTAGTATCAAGTTCTGATTCACCATTCCATTTAAATATATTTTCAAAATAAAAACCATCAAATTTTTCTTGACATGTTTTACCTGAAGGGTAATTTATATTATTTAATGTAAGATCTGCAGCTAAGGTATCATCAGCATCAGCATCATCTGTTTTTAAAGAGGTTTTTTCTTCAAGTTCTCTATCTTCCAATGTTTTTTCTTCTATTTCAATATTTTTTGATTTATTACTAAATACTATTACTAATATAAAAATAATAATTAATAATCCAATAATCGCATTTTTTTTGTATTTTTCCATGGTAATATATATTGTTCAATTATTACTATAAATAATTTTCTTTTTAATTTTTTTTAGAATTTTTTAATTTATTATGGATAGATGGTATTATTTTAATTAAGGATATCGTTAAACTTATACTTATCAAATTTCCAATTATCATTTTTATTTCAAATGCTTCAGTAATTATTGTATAAGAGGTTATAATAAATATAAAAACAAGAAAAATAATGATTGTATCTATAGTAACTCTGGTATAATATGAAATTTCTTTTCTTGCCTTAATAAATTCATTAATCATATTAGAATTATTAATTTTCATAATTTATTGAATATATAAAACATATTTAATAATTTTCTTTTTTAAGATATGATTCAAATATTCAAAACAAATATCTTTAAAAATTTCTAAATAATCTTATTTCTTATGATATTACTAAGTCTATTGATTGTATTTGTATTTTATCTTCTATCAATTCTTCCATTTCATTTAGCAATTAAATTCTTGAAAGGAAAAACAAATTTGCTAAAGACAGCTTTTGTTAATGCAATAGTTTGGATAGTTGTTATTTCAATTGAGAGACAGTTTGGTTTTTTTGGAGGAGCAATTGCATTCTTAGTTTCAGTTATATTATATAGAGAATTTTTTAAACTTAAATGGCATAAAGCATTTTTTGTATGGTTAATTCAATTAGTATTTTTTGCATTTTTCTGGATAATTGGATTTTTATTAAACTTAATATTGGGAATTGGAATTGTACTTGCTTTTTTTAGTTAAATATTAGAATTAAAGTCCTAATTTATCATCAATTAAATTAGCAGTCTTTCTTAGTTTTTGCATAGTTTTTATGAGGTCACTTTCAATTTCATCGACTAGTTGAGAAAGTGTATCTACTCTTATTGTATATTTTGAATTCTGAGATATTACTACTCCTGAATCAATCATTGAATTAAGGTGATGAACTACAGTTCCACGTGAGAGATTTACACGTGAGGCTATCTCATCACTTGATAGAGAAATGTTATTTTTCATAGCATTTAGAAGAACAATGAACATCCTGAATTTACATTTATCTTTATCTCTATTTCCTAAAAGACCTAATGTATCACAAAACCATTGAAGCTCTTCATTTAGATTTTCATCTTTAGGTTTTCTTGTAGTGATGATTGTAATTCTTGTATGCCTCATAACATGTATTATTTAATTGGTATTTATAAACTTTTTCAGATACCTTTATAAAGAAAATATAATTTACTTCAACTACGTTGATTTAAGTTCAACACAAACTTTATAAATAAGTAGAAAAAACAAATAAAAATCAAAAAAAGTGGTGGTAGATATGTTAAAAGATTCATTTGTATTGAAGGAATGCTTTTTTAACAAATCATATTAACAAATAATGAAAATCCATAAAAACAAGGATTTTCAACTCTCAAACTGGCAAAAATAATTTGTTTTGCAAGTTTAAGATAAAATAAAATATAAGGGTGAAAAGAAATGAAATTAAAACCATTAGGAAGTAGAGTTTTGGTTAAACCAAACGAGTCTGAAGAAAGAACAAAAGGCGGAATTTATATACCTGATTCAGCAAAAGAAAAGAAATATCAAGGAGACATAGTAGCAGTAGGTCCTGGAAAAATAAATGATGATGGAAAAAGGGCAGAAATGGATGTAAAAGTAGGCGATACTGTGATGTATAAAGAGTATGGCGGTTCAGAATTTGAAATTGATGGTCAAAAATATATTCTTATGGATGCAGATGATATCCTAGGAATATTTGAGTAAATATAGGAGGAAAGAAAAATGGCTAAACAAATAATATTTGATGATGATGCAAGACAAGCAATTATGAGAGGAGTAAACAAGTTAGCAGATGTGGTCAGCGTAACACTTGGTCCAAAAGGAAGAACAGTTGCTCTTGATCAAAGCTTTGGTTCACCAACGGTAATAAATGATGGTGTTACAATTGCAAAAGAAATAGATTTAGAAGACAAATTTGAAAACATTGGAGCTCAACTTTTAAAAGAAGTAGCTGAAAAAACACAGGAAGTTTCAGGAGATGGAACAACTACAGCTATAGTTCTTGCAAGAGCAATAATTAGAGAAGGTCTTAAAAATATTGCTGCTGGTGCTGAACCAACAGAAATTAAGCTTGGTATAGAAGCAGCTACAACTGCAATTGTAAAATATCTTAAAGAACAAAGTGTAGAAGTAAAAGGTAAAGAAAAAATTGCACAAGTTGCAACAATTTCAGCAAATAATGATGCTATTATTGGTGAACTTATTGCAGATGCTATGGAAAAAGTTGGAGCAAGTGGAGTTATTACAGTTGAAGAAGGAAAATCAATGGAGACAACTCTTGAAGTAGTTGAAGGTATGCAGTTTGATAGAGGATTTATTTCACCTTATATGGTAACAAATGCAGAAAAAATGCTTGCTGAACTTGATAATCCATATGTTCTTTTGTATGATAAAAAGATAAGTACAATGAAAGATATGGTACCTTTACTTGAGCAGGTTGCACAAGCAGGAAAATCATTATTTATTGTATGTGAAGATCTTGAAGGAGAAGCTTTAGCAACACTTATTTTAAATAATTTAAGAGGAGCTCTTAAGACTCTGGCTGTAAAAGCACCTGGATTTGGGGATGACCAAAAAGCAATGCTTGAAGATATGGCTGCACTTACAGGTGGAAAAGTCATAACTGAAGATAAAGGTATGAAACTTGATCTGGTAACTCTAGAAGATTTAGGAACATGTGATAAAGTTAAAGTCGATAAAGATAAGACAATCATTGTTGGTGGAAAAGGAGATCAAGCTGCAATTGATAAAAGAATAAAACAAGTTGAATTGCAAATTGATGCTAGTACATCAAAATATGATAAAGAAGATCTTGAAAAAAGACTTGCAAAACTTTCAGGTGGAGTAGCAATAATTAATGTTGGAGCTGCAACAGAAACTGAAATGAAAGAAAGAAAAGCAAGAGTAGATGATGCACTGCATGCAACAAGAGCTGCTGTTGAAGAAGGAGTAGTTGCAGGTGGAGGAGTAACTCTACTTAGATCAAGAAAAGTATTAAAAGAACTGGCTTTATCAGATGAACAGCAGATTGGTGTAAAAATACTTATGAAAGTAGTAGAAGATCCAATCAGGACATTGGCAAAGAACGCAGGTAAAGAAGGTTCTGTTATTGTTGATAAATTATCAAGTGCAGATCCAAAAATAGGATTTAATGCTAAAACAAATAAATTTGAAGATTTGTTTATGGCAGGAGTAATTGATCCTACAAAAGTAGTTAGATCAGCACTACAAAATGCAGCAAGTATCGCAAGTTTGATTTTGACAACAGAGGCAATCGTTACAGATTTACCTGAAGAAAAATCAAATGGAGGACCAGCAATGCCACCAGGTGGTATGGGTGGTATGGGCGGTATGGGTGGAATGCCAGGTATGATGTAATTTTTTTATTTTTTTATTTTATTACAATTTGTTAGGAGAGAAGACATATGAAAAAAAAACATAAACATGAAAAAAGAGAAGAAAATATAGAATCTCCAAAAGATAAAGAAAATGAATCTGTTGAATTAGATAAAAAAGAACAAAAAGAGAATCATAAAAAAGAAGAGAAAAAAGAAAAATTATCAGATGTAGAGATATTAAAAAATAAAATTCAGGAACTGACTGATAAACAATTTAGACTTCAGGCTGATTTTGAAAATTCACAAAGAAGGCTAGAAAAAGAAAAAGTAGTCTTCCTAAAGTTTGCAAAAGAAGGTCTTATAGTAAGTCTTTTACCTGTGCTTGATAGTTTTGATAGTGCATTAACAAATACAGATAATATTGAAGAATTCAAAAAAGGAGTTAACATGATTCATGAATTGTTTTTAAAAACATTAAAATCAAATGGGCTTAGTGAAATAGAAACAGAAGGAAAGCAGTTTGATCCACATTTACATGAAGTCATGATGAAAGAAAAATCAGATAAGAAGCCTGATACAATTATTCAGGAATTTCAGAAAGGATATGTCTTAAATGAAAAAATAATAAGACATAGTAAAGTAAAGGTAGCTAGTGATGATAACTAAGAGTTCCTTGATTGAAGAAATATTTGAATTAGTAAACCCATGCAAATGTGACGCATGTAATAATGGATGTAATTATGGAAGTGGTTCGCTTGTTGATGGGGACTTGAAAAAACTAGCAGAACATTTAGAAATATCAGAAGAAGAGACAAAAGAAAAATACCTTGAAGAGATTGAAAAATTCAATACAAAAAGATATAGACCAAAGCTTGAGAGAAAAAAAGGAATGCCATATGGGAAATGCACTTTTTATGATAAAAAATCAGGATGCGGTGTGCATGATGCAAAGCCAATGGAGTGCAAGATTGCAATGGGATGCAAAAATTATGGAAATGAATTGATAACTTGGTTTAATCTAAATTACTATGTTAATTTAGATGATCCTGAATCCGTAAGACAATGGGCAACAGCAATTAATTCAGGTGGAAAAAATATAGATGGTGGAAGTATACCTGAACTTATTCCAAATAAAGAAAAAAGAAAAAGCATTTTCAAATATGATGATATCAAAAATAGGAACAAAAAAGATTGGAATAAAATTTTAGGGATTGACGATGAGTGAAAAAATAGAATTCATGAAAAGATTAGCAAAAGATGCAGGGAAAATTGCTATGAAATATTATAATCAATCAAAAGATACATCCATAAAAGAAGACAATTCAATAGTTACTAATGCTGATTTTGAAGTGAATGAATTCATCATTAAAAATATCAAAGAAAAATATCCAGATCATAATATTATAACAGAAGAAGAAGATGAAATAAGAAATGATTCAGAATTTTCTTGGTACATTGATCCGATAGATGGAACTGAAAATTATTCAAGAAATTTTCCATTATTTTGTGTTTCAATTGCTTTAGCAAAAAATGATGAAATTATTAATGGAGCTGTTTATCTTCCAGTGCTTGATGAAATGTATTATGCAACAAAAGGAGAAGGTGCATATGTAAATGGTAAAAAAATACAAGTTAGTAATTATGATAAATTAAGCGATTCAACAGTAACATTTGGAAAAGGACATATCAGAGAACATATTGACATAAAAAAATACATAGATGTTTTTTTAGACGAATTTCATAGACTTAAGGAATATGGAACTTGTGCAATAGAATTAATATATATTGCAAGTGGAAAAATTGATGGGATGGTAAGATATTATCAGAAATCATGGGATTATACTGCTGGAAGTTTGATTGTAACAGAAGCAGGTGGAAAAGTTACAGGAATTAAATATGATGATTCAAAATTCATAATATCAGATGTCATTGTAACAAATGGAAAAATTCATGATGAGATTATAGAGTTAATAAAAAATATAGAAACAAAGTAAATTAAATAAAAACAAAACAGATAGGTGATACAAATGAGTAAAATAAATGAAAATTTAAAAATCAAATTTTCAAAATTCTACTCATTTTATTGCTTAAAATAGGAAATTAATAAATTAATCATAGGAGGATTGAAAAAAATGAGTAAAATAATAGGAATAGATTTAGGAACCTCTAATAGTGCTGCTGCATTTTTGGAGGCTGGAAGACCAAAGATAATACCAAGTGCTGAAGGAGCTTCACAATATGGAAAAGCATTTCCAAGTGTTGTAGCTTTTACAAAAGAGGGAGCACTTTTAGTTGGAGAACCAGCAAGAAGACAGTCAGTCTCAAACACAGCTAATACAATAATGGCTGCAAAAAGACAAATGGGTACTGATCATAAATACAAAGTAAATGGAAAGGAATACACACCTCAGCAGATATCTGCATTCATTTTACAGAAAATTAAGAAGGATGCTGAAGAATTCCTTGGAGAAAAAGTTGAAAAGGCAGTAATTACAGTACCTGCTTATTTTGATGACAACCAAAGACAAGCAACAAAAGATGCTGGTGACATTGCTGGACTTGAAGTAGTAAGAATTGTAAATGAACCAACTGCAGCATCTTTAGCTTATGGTCTTGATAAGATAGATCATGATATGAATATATTAGTATTCGACCTTGGTGGTGGAACATTAGATGTTACTATCATGGAATTTGGTGATGGTGTTTTTGAAGTAAAATCTACATCTGGAGATACAAAATTAGGTGGGACTGATATGGATAAAGTTTTGGTTGATTATCTTGTAAAAGAATTTGAGACAGCTAATGGAATTGATGTTTCAAAAGATAATGTTGCAATTGAAAGATTAAGAGAAGCAGCAGAAAAAGCAAAGATTGAATTATCAACTACAATGGAGACAGATATTAATTTACCATTTTTGACTGCAGATGCACAAGGACCAAAGCATTTTGTACATAAATTGACAAGAGCAAAACTTGATCAGCTAGTAGAACCAATAGTTCAAAAATGTAAACATCCAGTTGAACAGGCATTAAAGGATGCAGGATTATCCAAAGATGGTGTTGAAAAAATAATTATGGTTGGTGGACCAACAAGAATGCCAATTGTAATCAAATTTGTTGAGGATTTAGTTGGTAAAAAAGTTGAAGGAGGAGTTGATCCTATGGAATGTGTTGCACAAGGAGCAGCAGTTCAGGCAGGAGTTCTTTCAGGTGAAGTAAAAGATGTATTATTGCTTGATGTTACACCACTAAGTTTAGGAATTGAAACTTTAGGTAGTGTTTTTACAACATTAATTGAAAGAAATACAACTGTTCCAACAAAGAAATCTCAAGTATTTTCAACAGCAGGAGATAATCAGACAGCTGTTACAATCAGAGTTGCACAAGGAGAAAGACCAATGTTTAATGATAATAAAATATTGGGTCAGTTTGATTTAGTAGGAATACCACCTGCACCTCGAGGAATACCTCAAATTGAAGTTACATTTGATATTGATGCAAATGGTTTAGTTCATGTAAAAGCACAAGATAAAGGAACTGGAAAAGAGCAATCAATAAAGATTACTGCAACCCAAAAACTTAGTGATGAAGAAATCGAAAGAATGAAAAAAGAAGCTGAAGAACATTCTGATGAAGACAAAAAAAGGAAAGAAAGGATTGAAGTGATAAATGAAGCAGATACACTTGTTTATTCAACAGAAAAACTTTTTGATGACTTCAAAGGGAAAGTTGATGATGCAAAGATTGAAGAAATCAAAGGAAAAATTGAGGAGCTTAAAGGTCTTCTAAAAGTTGAAGATGCTAATAAGGACATAGAAGCAATAAAAGTAAAAGTTGAAGAAGTAAACAAAATAGTACAAGAAGCTTCAACAAAACTCTATGAAGATATGGCAAAAAAACAACAAGCAGAAGCAGCAGCAGGACCTCAACCAGGTGCTGAAGGGGCAGAAGGCAAAGGTGACAAAAAAGAAAAAGTTGTTGATGCTGAAGTTGTTGATGAAACTGAAGATAAAAAAGAAGACAAGAAAGAGGATAAAAAAGAGTAGTTTTTTTTCTTTTGTTTTTTATTTTTTTAAATTTTGTTTCTTAATGATAAGTACCTTATTAATAATTATTCAATAGGATATTGAATCTCGAACATAAAGTCTTCATTTTTTAATTCTGGATTTGTTTTAATAAAAAGCAATCTGTCAGGAAGTATTAATTTTAAGTTGTTCTTTTCAGCAAATTTGAAAATTTTTTTGTAGGATTTTAATAACTTAGTCATTTCAGAAGGATGACCTTTATGGATAAGTGAAACAACTTTTGTTGCTGGGAGTTTCTTAGGTTCATAGTTGCCTTGTTCAATTGATCCAGAAATAGGTATAGCAACTTCGATATCAGCATTTTTTTCTTTATATTCATCGTCATAACATAACAAAGCAACTGGACCAGTAATCTTAGCATTGTATTTGTCGATTATAAACGTAAGTTCATTTGTCAATTGATTTATTGATTCTTCGTATGTGCCTTTAACTCTTTTACTAATTACTCTAATTTTAGGTAATTTTTTTATGATTGGTTTTTCTGATTTCATAGTGAAAACCTCTTCGATATTTTTTTTTAATAATATTTTTTTAGCAATATTCAATTCATTAATCAATAGGTTTGTTTTATTAATTTGTTTTTCAAACAAATTTTCAATTAAAGATACATCATTTGATAATAATATTTGATGAATATCTGATAAACTAAAACCCAAGTTGACAAGAAGTCTTATTTTTATACCAACATCAATTTGATCTATTGTATAATATCGATAACCAGTAATTTCTTTAATTTTAGGAGTTAAAATTTCTTTCTTGTCATACAGTCTAAGCGCTTTTTGTGTTAACTGAGTTAATCTTGAAAAGGTACTTATTGGTATTTTGTATTTCATAAAAAATAGGAAGTAATAATCAATATTTAAACACTTTTATCTTCCCCTAGGTCAGACTTTACGTTTAATTAAAATATTTTATTTCATTATGTTGAAGTCGACAGAAAACTTTTTACTTTAGTTGGAAGATGAATGTCGACCTTTGACATTCAGGAAATCCGTCTTGAGAACACGAGCGAGCACACCTCGTACTTTAGTCCGAAGTAGCGAAGTGTTTTAGGATTTTCGTGATTATTTTTTTTAGTTAATTATTTAAATATCGGAAATTACCGATATTGTATGAAAAATAAAATAAAATTTCTTAAAGCTCTAGCAAATGAAACTAGAATAAAAATAATCCAGCATTTAATTGATGAAGAGAAATGTGCATGTACCATTGATGTTGGTAAAGCACAATCAACAGTTTCAGAACACCTAAAAATTCTTGAAGATGTAGGTATATTAGAATCAAGAAGAGTTGGTACAAATATTTGGTATAGAGTAAAAAGCAAAGAGACTAAAAAAATACTTAAAGTTCTAGAGGGAATTGAGGAATAAAAATGGATATATTCATTCCAATTCAAATATTTGCAGATTTTCTAACTTATAATTTGTTTAATATAACCAAAGACACTTACATGGGAAATGCTATAAATTTTTTCATATATGACATAATTAAAATTGGAATTCTTTTAATTGTAATTAATTATATCATGGCAGTTACAAGATATTATTTTCCAATGGAAAAAGTAAAAAAAATTCTTACTAAAAGAAGATGGTTTGGTTTAGATTATTTATTTGCTGCATTTTTAGGTGTAGTAACTCCTTTTTGTTCATGTTCTTCAATTCCATTATTTATTGGTTTTTTAGGGGCAGGTATACCTTTGGGAATTACTTTTGCATTTTTGATAAGTTCTCCACTTGTGAATGAAGCATCTCTATACTTATTTCCAGCAATGTTTGGCATGAATGTAACATTAGTTTACAATGCAATTGGGATAATTATAGCAGTATTAGGTGGAATGCTTGTACAAAAATTAAATCTTAATAAGTATGTAAAAAAAGAATTATTGATTTCTAAATCTAAATTTCAAATTTTAAAGGAACATGATGGAAAATCATTAAATACAAAAAAACTAATAATTTATTTTTGGAAAGATGGATGGAAAATCACTTATCAAGTATTTCCATATGTTTTACTTGGTGTAGGATTTGGAGCAATCATACATGGATTTGTACCTGCAAGTCTTATAGAAAATTTATTGGCTTCAAATTCAGTATGGTCAGTACCATTAGCAGTTATTTTTGGAGTGCCATTTTATGCAGGCTCAGTTAGTGTTATACCAATAATGGAAGCACTTGTAAATAAAGGGGTTCCAATTGGGACTGCTCTTGCATTCATGACTTCAATAGTAACTGTATCTGTCCCGCAATTACTTATTTTAAAAAAAGTAATGAAATGGCAGCTACTTGCAATTTTTATTAGCATAACAGTAATTGGAATTATTATAATGGGATATACATTGAACTTTTTGTTTTAGAATTTATTCCATTAAAAATAATATTAATTTTCTATATAAATATTTATAAATTAGTATTCATATTCTATATTAAAACAATTCACGGGGTGTGATATATATGTTAGACATAGTAATGGATTATGGAGCAATAGCTCTTGGACTATTAATTGCGTTAGTATTATTAGTAGTTGGATGGGTAGTATCAAAAATAATAGCAAGTATATTTAAGAGAATTCTTGTTAAAGGGTTTAAAGTTGAAAAAATATTGAAACAACATAAACTTGACGATGCATTGGGTCAAGCAAAGGTAACAGTAATTTTATCCAAACTTGTTTTTTGGTGGGTATTTGTATTGTTTTTAGGTCAAGCAGCCCAATTTATAAAATTAGGTGTAATAAGTGATCTTTTAGTATCATTTATAGGATGGATGCCAAATTTATTTTATGCGGTATTAACTGTTGTAGGTGGTTTCATTATGGCTGATTTGGTTAATGAAATAATCGAAGCATCAAAAATTATTTGGTCAGGTATGATTGCAAAGGCACTTAAGTTTACAATTATGCTTTTTGTATTAATGACTGCATTCGGTCAAGTAGGAATAGACGTTTCATTTGTAACTGATATCTTCAGGATACTTGTAAGTGGTTTATCTCTTGGTTTTGCTTTAGCTTTCGGAATTGCATTTGGTTGGGGACTTAAGGATGAAACTCCAAAGATATTAAATGCAATAAAAAATGAGATGAAGAAAACAGAATAATTTTTTTATTTTTTTTTATTTTTTAATAATTCTAATTCTTATGAAAGTTTTTTGATTAATTTCATGATTTCACCAGAATGTTTATTTACAATTTTAGGCTTTCTAAAGTTTTTTGCAAATTCTTGAAGTTTTCCAATAACTTCTAATAAAGATTCTTTAGTTGGATTATCAAAATCACCATTTACTTCTTCAAAATATTTTTCAATTAATGATTTAATATCAAAAAGTTTCATTTTTTCAAATTCTTTTTCTGATTCAAAATCACCAAATTCTTTCATTTCATCAAGAATTTCAGAATGTGCATTTAAAAAACAATTAATTATTGCATCTCTAACCATAATAGGGGTTACTTCTTTTGAAAGATCTACACCATAAATACAATTATCCATAATTGATTTTAATTATTATTTAATTATATATTTTTCGTTTTTTTCTTTTATTAAATGAATAAAGTCTTCAATATTTTTACATGTATTAATTTCATCTGCAGAAATAATTAATTTTATTTTATCATTACTTTCTAAAAATATAGCAGGTAGTTCTTCATTAATTCCATATTTTTTATTAAACTCATTTTTATGTAAAAATTCAGTTTTTATTGGAAGAGATGTTATGTATTTTTTCCACTTTTTTTTCATTCCTAAATTTCCATATGTAATTGCACATAAATTACAATTATAGGTTTTTGGTGATATAATTTTATGTACATAGTCTATTGTACCATTAAATATTCCACTATTTGCATTATAAATAAAAATTAGTTTATCCATTTTTTGATATTGGTGACATCAGTTTAAATAATTGCTCTTTAATAATTAAAAATCATAAAATTTTAATAAAAAATTATATTTTAATAATTATATATGAATAAAAAAACACTTATATCTAAATGGAAAAAACTTCCAAAAAGAGGAAAAATAATTTCTATTTTGTTTGTTTTGCTTTTATTAGGATTATCAACAAGAAGTTGGCAGCTGACAATAATAGCATGGATTGTTATGATATATATTATCATAAAATTGGCAATGGATTATGAAATTATAGGATAAAATTTATAAAGTCCGCTAATTAAAAACTTATTATGACAACAGTAATAAGTGCATATATGTCAATTGTTATGACATTTGTAGTTTTGACTTTAGCTTTGATTCTTCTTATGGTTTATGTTTTTGTTCCAGTAAGTAATCATATATCAAAAAAAATTAGAGGATCAAAACATATAGATGTTAAAGTAGAAAAGAATAGAGTAATAGAAATTGGCCTTGCAGCAACAGGAATTATTTCAGTTTTATTAATTGTAATTTTAATTGCTTTTTCAAATAGAATTTAAATATAAAAAAATAATAAATTAAAAAGTTTCTTTTTTGAATAGTTTTTTTTCTAATCCACATTTACCAGAACCATATGCGGTTATTACAATAAAGCATGCCAAATAAACTAATGCAAGTTCTCCTCTATTCATTACAGGAACAATTCCTTCTAAACCATTAGCTGGATTGAAATGTGCTTTAAAGAATGCTCCAATCATTACGATACCATTTACTAAACTTGCTAATCTTGTGTATAATCCTAATGCAATAAATGTTCCACCAACCAATTCTAATACACCTATAAACCACATAAATGTCATTGGTGCTTGAGCTGTTCCACCTAGTAAACCTAAAACTTTTTGCATTCCATGTTCTACAAAAAGTAGACCAATCATAATTCTAAATAATACATATAATTCATTTTCAAATCTTTTAATTGTTTTTTTGATCAAATTACATCACCTTATCAAAATAATAACAAATTTTGTATATAAATAATTTTGGTACAACTTTCATTAACAATAATGTTCAATTAAGCTTGACTTTTAGATAAATTTTTAATACTTGATATTCATTTATTTTATTATGAAAGAATTAAATTTAGCAGAAAAACATAAAGAATTAGGTGGAATCTTTTTTGAAAAAAATAATTGGAATATTGTAAATGATTATGGAAGTCCTATTGAAGAACACAAACATGTAAGGCGAAAAGTAGGTATTTCTGATATTTCTTATAGGACAAAATTAGAGATTGATGGTGATAAAAAATATGAATTTATCAACAATTTATTTACAAACAATATTATTGATTTAGATATAAATTCAGGAACATATGGAGCTTTTTTGACAAATTTAGGAACAATAATTACTGATAGTTATGTTCATAAGATTAAAGATATTGTGTTATTAGATTTAAATTCAGTTGTAAGAAATGATATTAAAGAATATCTTGAAAAATATATTAAATTGGCCAAATGTCAATTAGTTGATACAACAAAAAAATATTCATTATTTACAATTCAAGGTCCAAAATCAAAATATCTTGTCTCTAAATTTACAGGTGGAGACATTGACAATATGAAGGAACTTGATATTGATATTTTTCAAATTAAAAAAATTGAAACATTTATAATTAAAAAATCAAGAACAGGGGAATTAGGGTATGATATTTATGTGAGAAATGTACATGCAAAAAAAATATTTAAAGAGATATTAGAAGTGGGTGTAGATTTCGATTTGATGCTTTTTGGTTACAAGGCATTGGAATCATTAAGAATTGAAGCAGGAGTTAAAAAATATGGTGAAGATTTTGATAATAAAAATTTTCTTCATGAATTAGATAATTTTGAAGGTATGATTGATTATAATAAAGGAAGTTTTATTGGTCAAGAAATTATTACACCTGTGAAATATAGAAGTGAAGCTCCAAGAAAAATTGTAGGACTTGTTGTTTTTGAAAAGCTTCCAAAAAAAGAAAACCCTGTTATGATAGATAAACAGATGATAGGTGTGATAAAATCAGCAGTTTATTCTCCAACATTAAAGAAAAATATTGCATTAGCAAACATTGCAAAGGACTATTGTGAATTTGGGACTAAACTTGAAGTTTTAATAAATAAAGAAAAATTTTCAGCTGAAGTTGTAAATTTGCCATTTTATATACGGAATTAATATAAATCATTGGTAAAATTTATAAATAAAACCTTTCTTCTGACTCTTGCTGAGGTCATAAGGTCCTTGGGTTTAATCAAATTGATTATTAAACACAGTTCTTATGATTTTAAAATAAATATATAGGTGATATGAATGGTAGAATTTAAGTTAGTTATAGGAAATCCAAAAGATGGAAAATGTTATCAAGTTGCAATTAGTGGAGAAAATGCAGAAACTCTTTTAGGAAAAAAGATTGGAGATAATATTAAAGGTGAATCATTTGACATGACAGGTTATGAATTTGTTATAACAGGTGGCGCAGATTATTGTGGTTTCCCAATGAGAAGAGATATTGAAGGAGCTATAAGAAAAAAAGTTTTCATGGTTAGAGGTATTGGTACAAGAAATACTGAAAATGGAGTAAGGATAAGAAAAACAGTATGTGGAAATACAATTCACGATAATATTTCACAAGTTTCATTAAAAGTAGTTAAACAAGGTAAAAAACCATTAGGTGAACCTGAAGCTCCAGTTGAAGAAACTCCTGCAGAAAAACCTGCTGAAAAACCAAAGAAAGAAAAAAAGGTTAAGGAAGCTCCTAAAGAAGAAGCTCCTAAAGAAGAAGCTCCTAAAGAAGAAGCTCCTAAAGAAGAAGCTCCTAAAGAAGAAGCTCCTAAAGAAGAAGCTCCTAAAGAAGAAAAAGTTGAAGACAAAAAAGAGTAAATTTTCTTTTAATATTTTTTATTTTATTTTTTAAATAATTTTTAATTATCAAAAAGTTCTTTGTTATTTTCTCTAATACTATAATAATCATTATGTCCTATTATTACATGATCTAAAACATTTATATCTAATATTTTTCCAGATTGGATAATTTGTTTTGTAATTTCTATATCTTCTGGACTTGGAGATGGATTTCCAGAAGGATGATTATGTACAAGTATGATTGAAGAAGAGGAATAATTGATTGCAGATTTGAATATTTCTCTTGGATGGATAAGTGTTGTATCAAGTGTACCAACAAATATATTTTCTTTTTTTATTATTTTATTTCTTTTATTTAGAAATATTACAATTAGATGTTCTTTTTTTTTATATCCATATTCAAGACCTAGTAATTTGTATACATCTTGAGAATTCTCTATTTTATTTGTACTATTTTTTTTATATCTTGAAAATCTTTTTCCTAATTCAAAACATGCAACTACCTGACATGCTTTTGCAGGACCCATGCCATGTACTGTTTCCATTTGTTCAACAGTGATGTTTGAAAGGTATTCAAAGTCAAAATCTGAAAGTATTTTATTAGATAAATCTATAACATTAAGATTTTTGGCACCTGTTCTAAGTAAGATTGCAAGAAGTTCAGAATTTGATAATGCAGAAGGCCCAAGAGCGACAAGTCTCTCTCTTGGGAGTTCTGATGAGGGAAGTTCTTTTAGTTTTAAATACATAATATTACTTAGAAATAGATTGTTTAAATAGGTTGCGCGGCAATGTCCAGTGAGAAATTAATTAAAACTAATAAGTATAGTTTTCAATTTATCTACTTAATTTTTTATACTTTACTTTATTTCTTTTATATATCATGATAACATTAGGAATAGAATCAACAGCACATACATTTGGAATCGGGATAATCAAGGACAAAAACGTCCTTGCTAATGTAAAGGATTCATTTACAACAGAATCAGGTGGAATGATTCCAAGTGAGCTTACACGTCATCACGAAGAAATTAATGAAAAAGTAATTGATGATGCATTAAAAGTTGCTAAAATTAAAATAACAGATATAGATTTAATCTCATATTCAAATGCACCTGGTTTTGGAGGGTGCTTGTCAGTTGGGCAGGATGTTGCATTAAAATTTTCTAAAAAATTAAATATTCCAATGGTTGGTGTTCATCACTCTGTAGCACATTTAGAAATTGGGAGGATGCTTTTTCCTAAGTGCAAAGATCCAGTTCTTATGTATGCATCAGGAGCAAACACACAGATAATTGCATATGAAGGAAAGAAATACAGAGTTTTTGGTGAAACACTTGATCAAGGAATAGGTAATATGATTGATTCATTTGCAAGGTATATCGGTCTTGGTTTTCCAGGTGGTCCAAAAATAGAGGAACTGGCATTAAAATCAAAAAATTATATTGAATTACCATATAATGTAAAAGGCATGGATGTAAATTTTGGTGGGATTTTGACAAATATTAAGCGTAAATTTGATTCAAAGGAATATAAAGTTGAAGATATATGTTTTTCATTACAGGAAACAATTTTTGCAATGCTTGTTGAAGTAACAGAACGAGCAATGGCTCATTGTGATAAGGATGAACTATTGCTTGGTGGTGGAGTTGCTTGTAACAAAAGATTACAAGAGATGTGTCAAATAATGTGTGATGAAAGAGGTGCTAAATGTTTTGTACCTCCAAATACTGTATTAGTAGATAATGGAGTAATGATTGCATGGCTTGGACGAATTATGCATGATGCAGGTTATAAAACAGATTATGATAAACTTGATTATTATCCTTATCAGAGAACTGATGATATTGATGTTTTTTGGAGATAGATTTATTGATTCAAATAATCATTATGTATGAAAAATAAAAATAACGGAAAAATCCAGTAAATGAAATAAATTATTCCTATATTTTTTAACATCATTAAAGGAATAATCATTTGAATAGAAAATAAGATTAATCCAAAATACCATCCCCATCTTTTTCTTTTAATTAATGCAAATAGAAATATTGAATAAATAGCAATTGATATTATTGAATAGTAATATCCTTTTGGCAACAAAAATAATATGTCATAAATTAGACCAAGTATTAACATGATTTTTAATATCCAAATTAAAGCAGGAACATTTTTCTTGTAGTCTTCTTGAATTTCATTCAATTCTATTTGTTCAACTTTGTCTTCTGCTTTGTGAATTTCTTTTTCTATATTATTTTTTTTCTTCATTGATAATTATTTTTAAATTCAGAGTTATATATATTTTTCTATAATTTATTTAATTAACATAGAATTTTCTTTTTTCATATTTTAATTATTAATGACATAGCAAAGCGTTGCTTTGCAATTTCAATTGTGAGCAAAGCTCACTACATAACCATTGAATTAATGATTAAAACAGATTAAAAAATAAAAATTACATAATAATTTAAATATACAAAAACATATACTAATATACAAAAAGTTTATATAGTTTTGATACTTGTAAAATTCATATGGGCTTATTAAAAAGATCAATTCTGTTATTATTTGCGTTAGCTTTAGTCACCACAGCAATTGGAACTTCAGTACTTCTAAAGTCAGATAATGATATTGATATGGGTGATCCTAATTTGTTTTCATCTCTTGGTAATTTTTTATTTAATGAAGGAATGACTGGTCATGCAGTTGTAGCATTTGAAAAATCATTGGAACTTGATGATGATAATGCAGTAACTCTAAATAATTTAGGTGTATCACTTCTACAAACAGATAAAGAAAAAGCAATGAGGCATTTTAAGGAAGCATTAAATATTGATCCAAATTATGAAATGGCAAGGAAAAACTTGGCAGTATTACAGACACAGATTGGAAAATATGAAGAAGCAATAAATAATTTTAGAACACTAGTTGAAGAATATCCAGATAATGTACAGTATAATTATGATTTGGCTGTAAATTTAGGAAACAAATTCTATCATAACTCAAGAGATGAAAATGATTTAGAAGAAGCATTGAAAATTTATTATAAAGTAAAAGAAGTATCTCCAAAATATGAACATTTGGAAGAAAACATTAAAGTTCTTGAAGAAGTAAAACAAATTCTTGAGAGTTAGATTTAAGAAAAATATAAAAACGAATCATTCTTAAAAATATCATATGATTACATCTACATATTCTAAAGATGGTAAAGTAATTACCGAAGAATTCTATAAATACTATAAAAGAAATGAAATGTGGATTGATTGCAAGAATCCAAAAAAAAGGGATTTAAAGATATTAGCAGATCAGACTAAAATCCCACTTGAAGATTTTATAAGAGCACTTGATGAAGATGAAAGACCACACATAAATGATTTTGATAATCATTCAATTGTGACTATAAAAGCTCCACATAAGACAAATACTAGTTTAACTACTGTGCCTATAACTTTTATTTTAAAAGATCAATCAGTTATTATTTTAAGAAGACATGATTTTGAATGGCTTGCTAATGTTAATTCT
This sequence comes from archaeon, assembly GCA_018671515.1. Lineage (GTDB taxonomy): Archaea > Nanobdellota > Nanobdellia > Woesearchaeales > GW2011-AR15 > JABHHN01. The sequence continues at coordinate 37,511 of JABHHN010000117.1, forward strand.
CTTACAGATGAGCAAAAAATGAAACTTTTCAAGAAGGATTTGACATATACACTTTCTGCATTTTTTGAACAGGTACTGACTAGTTTTTTCAAATATACTGATTTTTTAGAAGATGAACTCGATAAGGTAGAAAAACATGTTTTTAAATCTCCAACAAAAAAAGTAGTAAAAGAAATATTTTCATTAAAAAAAACTTTGATTTTTTTTCACAAAGCACTTATTGGAAATAGAGAAGTATTAACAGGAATTGAAAAGGAATTTCTTAGGGAGATTAAAGGTGCAAATCTAAGAAGATTTAGATACCTATACAATGATGTTACGCAGCTAATTGAAATGGTTGGAACGCATAGAGAAGTCCTTACAGGAACACTTGATATATATCTTACATCTGTATCAAATAATATGAATGAAGTAATGAAGAGACTTACCGTTATTACATCTTTTATTTTAATACCTACACTTATTTCTGGAATATATGGTATGAATTTTAAGGGTATGGATGAATTTAATTGGCCTTATGGACAATTTTTTGCATATGGGATGATGTTTATTTCTACTTTAGCAGTGTTTTTTTATTTTAAGAAAAATAAATTTATGTAAAAATTATTTTTTCTTTTTAGGTTCAGGTACTATTTTTTTAAATGCAAGCCATAATATTACTGTAAGCTCAATTAGCATAACAATTGGTCTTAAGAATTTGTCCATATCTCTAAAATATTTTAGAGTTGAGTAAAAAAGTAGGATTATTCCTGCATACATGAATCCTGTCCCAATGAATTCAATAGTGTATAGGGTTCCAAGGATTATTGCAATAATTCCAAGAGGTGCAATAATTAGGAAAAAATTTCTATCATATTTATCTCTTGCCATATTATAATCTTGTTGACATGTTGAACATTCTTTAAAAACTCTGCAACCAGTTTCATTAAATTCATATATGGGTTGCATATCTTGCTGATAACAAAAACTATTTCTATTATTTTCTTCATATTTGCAGTTTATTTTATCAGGCATTACTTTAGGAGGTATTTCTTTTGAACAGAAATCTTCACGCTCTGGCATAGAATAAAAAGCCTCTATGGTAACAATTATGAATGTTGTGAATAATATTGCAATTCCTACAGTCATTGCAGTTTGTTTTAATGATGTCATAAGATTTTACTAATTGAATTTTGCTTATAAATTTACTTGTTGAATATTTTTTGTTAGACTTTTGTTAGAAAAATTAAAAATATTTTTTCAATATTTTTTTCATAAATTTCCATAGCATGGGCTATGTCTCCTGCAATGTGCACCTGCTTTAACATTGTGGTGCAACTTAGGAAGACAGAGTCTTCCTCATGTAGTTGAATTAATAATAAAAAAGAAAATAAAAATAATATAAATTATATAAAAACATAAAATTAAAATAATTTCTTTCTTACCCAAAGAATTAAATACAATTACAATAACTTTAAGATAAAAATGAAGAAAAAGAAAATAAGTAAGATTATAAATCTTAAATTCATATTAATAGTTGCACTTTTTGTATTTCTTGATCAAATATCAAAGTTTTTTATAAGAACAAATATGTATATTGGGAAAAGTATTCCTTTATTTGAAAATGTTCTTCATATGACTTATGTTACTAATACTGGAATTTCTTTTGGAATGTTAAAAGGGAATAATTTTCTTTTTATAATAATTTCAATTGCAGTATTTATATTTTTTATATTAAATATCAAAGAATTTACTGATTCAAAACTTGGAGCAGCATTTATATTTTCAGGAATTATTGGAAATGTTACTGATAGGATATTTTTAGGTTCTGTTGTTGATTTTATTGATTTTAGAGTTTTTCCTATATTTAATTTTGCGGATTCTTTCATAAACATAGGTGTTTTTCTAATTGTGCTTAGTGCAATAAGGGAATATATGAAACAAAAGAAAAAACTTCTTAAAACAAAGTCTTAATGATAACCTTTTAATATTTTATACTATTATCTTTTATCTAATGGATAAAGAACTTAAATTTATTATTGATGAAGTAAAGAAATATGATAAACGGGTAGATGTATCTATCATTGAAAAATCATATGATATAGCAAAGGATGCTCATCAAGGCCAAAAAAGAATGTCAGGTGAGGATTTTCTTAATCATCCTCTAGAAGTTACTAAGATACTTATTGAACTGCATGCAGATTGTCCAACGATATGTGCTGGTCTTTTACATGATGTTGTTGAAGATTCGCCATTGTCATTAAATAAAATTAAAAAAGAATTTGATTCTGAGATCGCAAAGTTAGTTGAAGCAGCAACAAAGACATCGAAAGTATCTTTTGATTCACCTGAGAATTATACTGCAGAGAATTTAAGAAAAATATTATTTGCAACAATCAAGGATCCTAGAGTGATGTTTTTAAAACTTGCAGATAGATTGCATAATATGAGGACTTTAAAGCATTTAAGAGATGAGAAAGCTAAAAGGGTTGCAAAAGAGACAATGGATATATATGCACCAATAGCTCATAAATTAGGTTTATATTCAATTAAAGGTGAATTGGAAGATCTTTCAATGAGATATCTTTTGCCTGAAATGTATCAATATATTAAGACAAAAATAAATTCAAAAAGAGAAGAAAGGGAAGAAAAAGCAAATGTTCTAATAAAGGCAGTAAAAAAAACTTTTACTGAAATGGATTTGAAATATTATGATGTTTCAGGAAGAGCAAAATATTTTCATAGCATCTATAAAAAGATGAAGAAAAGAAATAAATCTTTTGATGAGATATATGATCTTATTGCAATAAGAATAATTGTTGAGAATGTATCTGATTGTTATAGAGTTCTTGCATTGATTCATCAGGTCTGGAAACCTATTCCTGGAAGATTTAAAGATTATATAGCAGTACCAAAATCAAATGGGTATCAGTCATTACATACGGATGTTGCAACAGAATTTGGAAGCATATTGGAAGTGCAGATAAGGACATTAGATATGCATTATGTTGCAAAATATGGTGTAGCTGCACATTGGAGATATAAAGGGACAGAAAGAGATAAGATGTTTGATAGAAGAGTTGCTTGGCTTGAGCAGGTTCTAGATTGGAAGAAAAAGGCAGGGTCTGAATTTTTAGATACTTTTAAAGTAAATTTTTTTCAGGATGAAATAGTTGTTTTTACACCTAAGGGGGACCCAATAATTTTAGCTGAAGGCTCAACACCTATTGATTTTGGGTTTGAAGTTCATAGTTGGGTAGGTTCACATTGTGTTAAGGCAGAAGTTAATGGAAAAGTTGTTTCATTAGATACAAAATTAACAAGTGGAGATATAATTAGTATAATAACTCAAAATAATGCTAAACCTTCAAGAAACTGGTTAAATTATGTTGTAACTAACAAAGCTAAACAAAGAATAAGATCTGAATTAAAATTAGAAATAGATAGGGATCCAAAACAAATGAGACTAGAAGAGGAAATAGTAAATCTTTCAAAATTTATAGGGTTTAGTGGAAAAAAACGTCCTGTAAAGATATCAAAATGTTGTTCTCCTGGATTAAAAGATAAAATTGTTGGTTATATAACAAAAGATAAAGCATTGACTGTACATAAATCTGGTTGCTCTAATATATTTGCATTGGATCAAAAAAAGAAAGTAGATGTTAAATGGGATATCCCTCATGAAAAAATACTAAAATTAAAAGTATATGTTAATGATAAATTAGGTATGGTTACAAAAATACTTAATACTATAGCACAAAGGAAATTAAGTGTTTTGTCTGTGAATGTCAGACCAAATAAAAAAACAATTTTGATTTCATTAGAGATTAAGCCTGAAAATGATGATGATGAAGAAGAGATTGTAAATATTTTAAAAGAAATAAAAAATGTATTGACTGTAGTATGTAATAAGAAGACCTATTAAAACAATTAACTTTATAAATTTCTCAAATAACCGGTAAACTATGGAATATAATGCTAAAAGTGCAATAGTAGGAAGAAGCGGAAAGAGAGACGAAGAAGGAAATGGTCCAGTATTTATTCATCTTTTCGATCAGAATGATCCACATAAATCAGAAGTTGTACCAAAAGAATTTATTGATTTTGAAGGAATGCACAAAATTAAATTTAAAGGTCTTAATGTAAGTTATTTACTTGCAGGTTCAGATGTTTTAATTAATAATTTGGTATCCATTTCAGCAGAAGAAGAAGAAGGAAAGCCAGGAAACCTTATTGTAAGTGGAAAACAATCAGAATAGTTCTTAAACCTATATTATTTAAATGTTATTTGAGTTTTGATTTATATGAATAAAATAAATATTTATCTAAAAGCTCTTAGAGCACCATTTTTTACTGCATCTATTATACCTGTACTATTAGGTTTTGTTCTTGCTTGGAATGAAGGTGGTTCTTGGAATTGGGTTTATTTTATTCTTACTATTTTAATGGCAGTTTTTGTACAAGGTGGAGTTAATCTATCAAATGATTTTTTTGACCATGTATCTGGGAATGATGAACAAAATAATAATTATTCACAATTTAGTGGAGGAAGTAGAGTTATCCAGGATAAGTTACTTAAACCAAAAGAAGCTTTGGTTGCATCAACTTTATTATTAATAATAGGAGCATTAATAGGATTATACTTAAATAGGATATATGAAGGTAATGCTTTGCTTGTGCTAATGTTGATAGGGTTATTTATAGGTTTTTTTTATACAGCAACTCCTTTGAAATTATCTTATAGAGGTTTAGGTGAAATAGGTGTTGCCATTTGTTTTGGTCCAATTCTTGTATTATTTTCACATTTTCTTTTTAGTGGGACAATATCAGTTTTAGCTTTTTTTATTTCAATTCCTATGGGATTACTTGTATTTTTGATTATTTTGATAAATGAATTTCAGGATTATGAATCTGATAAGAAGACAAGTAAAAACACATTAGTAGTTTTGTTAGGGAAAAAAAAATCTGTTAAAATTTATCAAAATGTACTTGTTTCAGTTTATCTTTTAATAATATTATCTATTGTTTTTTTTAAGTTGCCAATTTTGATTTTGATTAGTTTGTTTTCAGCATTCTTAGGATATAAAACATATAATATTTTAGAAAATAATTATACCAAAATTAAAGAACTTCTACCTGCAAATGGAATGACAATAGGGCTTCATATGATTACAGGAGTTTTGATAATCATTGGATTAGTATTAGATAAAATATTATAATTTCTAAATGTATTTTTTTATTTAATTATTTCAAGCATATTATCATAGAGAATATCTGCTAATATTTTATTGATTTTTTCATTGAAATGCATATCTCCACCAGAAAAATTAACATAAATTTCATCTTTAGTTAAATTTCTAGTAGCATTGCTAAAAAGTTTTTGAGCATTTTCAATTATTTTTATATTATTTTTTCTAAAAGTATTTTTAGTTTCATTAATCATGATATAATTACCATCGATTCTTTTTTCTTCAATTGGTAGGATAAAAGCAATTAATTTTGAATTAATATTATTATTTGAACCTAATTTATTAATGATGTATTTAAAACATTTCCAACCATAGTAGTCCTCATTTACCGTTAATGTTATTTTATTTTGCGAATTAAATAATTCATATCTAAACATGATATTATATTTTTTATCATTTAGGTAATTTTGTATTAAAATTTCATTTTTTATTCCTTTTAAACTAAAACAATATCTATAATCTATATTATGTTCATAGAATTCCATATCATTTTGAAAAAATGAATATATAATGTAATCTGGCTCATATTTAAGCACTGAATGATTTAATATCCAATATAAATCTAAAATATTAGCACCACCCATACCAAAATTAAATACTTCGTATTGATTGGGGAATTCTTTGTTTAATTTATCTCTAAATATACTACTAAATATATCATTAGAATTTGGAATGCTTGAACCCATTGTATATGAGTCACCTAAAAATGCAATTCTGATTTTATTATCATTGTTTTCAATTGAATGTTCAACATCTCTAAATAGGTCACTATTTATACCATCAATTGTACTATCTAAATTTCCAAAAATTTTTATTTTTGAAATTTCAGAATATTTTGTTTTTGAATAATTTAAATTAACATCAAGAATCAAAATAAATTCAAAAAGAATTAATATTATGGTTAATACGAATAAAAGTATTAAAATATTTTTATAATTTGATTTAATTTTGTTTTTTATTGATATTAATATTTTTTTAATATAAGTAGAATAATTAATTATAATTTTATTTATATGTTTAAAATTATTAAGCATCAAAAATCCAATTATAAAAAAAATAAATTCAATAATAATGTTATTTATGATAAACGGTTTAGTTAGAATAAATTTTCTTAAAAAAATTCTTTCAATAATGAAGGGATTGGCAATTAAGGAGAATAAGATTAAGCCTAAGCCAGCCAATTTATTATAATTTAATTTTTTATTTAACATAAATTTTTCATTATATTTTATGATTAAATATCCAGTTATAAAAATTAAAATATTAAATATTGTAATGAAAAAAGATTTCCACAAATAATCAAATTTTTTATCAGGACTAAAAAAATATTGGACTATCCAAGGATTAAAAATTATTCCAATTAATATAAATATTATACCTAATGATTTTAAAAATACTTTTTCTTTACTCATTTACTTAAGAATATGTTTTTTATTTAAAAATCATGAGTAATTAATTTGTATTTGAATAAGAGTAGATAAAATTTATGGGCTTGCGAGGATTCCGGAGGAGTATAATTTGCAGAGCAAATTATAGTTTGAAAAGCAAACTATACGACTAGGCAAATGAACGTTAGTGAATTTGTGTTCGAAGATGAGCAGAATAAAATTTATGGGCCTGCGAGGATTCGAACCCCGGTCAGTCGGTGTCTTAGAGATATTTAAGTGTGAGCTTGACGAATGAAGTGAGGAAACTCACTTATTTTCGCGAGCGTTTTCTAAAAAGGCTCTCCGAAGCCGACTGCACTATCCAGACTATGCTACAGGCCCATTTCTAGAAGATTATTTTTTTAATTTAAAAAACTTTAGAAAAAAATTTATTTTTTCTTGATTTTATTCATAAAAATTTCAATTGTAGATACTCGAATGTCTTTTCCTTCTTTATTTTGAAATTCTTCACTTCCAGTTGTTACTTTTGTAATTTCAACTTGATCTTTTAAAAATCTGTTTTTTCCTACTTCTGAAACATCTACTGCCTTTGAAATGAATTTTCCTCTGGCTTTTATTATGACTTCACTTGCTTCTTTAGTAGTAAATTGCATTACCAAACCAATCACATAATTCATGAATGGTTTTTCACCTATAAATATTGAATTGTCTTGATCTGTCATCCATAACCACCCTAAAAGTTAAATTACTTTTCGTCAGTTTTGTTTAATCTTGAAGCATATCCAGCGATGATGTTTCTTAGTTTTTTTGATGTAACATCTGTTTTTTCACTGACCAACTTTTTATTTTCTTCAAAGTTGCTGCTTTTCAAATCACTATTTACTTCAATGAATTCTTCAGTAATACTTTTTATTTTTTTGGTTTTAATTCTTCCCATGGCCTTGAAGAAAGTATGGTTTATTTATAAAGATTGTTAAAAAAATTAATTTTATAGAGGAAAAAAAGACCAAATTTGTTGATTTAAATCTTTTTTATGATATTATTGAATTATTAATTCTTGTAATTTTTAAGAGATTAAATTGCTTGTATTATTAAGCATACTTTAATTAGTTATTAATAGCCAAGAATATGGTTTGAAATACTTTAATCACTGGACATTTTGAAGAAGAATTTATAAAGAAAATATAATTATTATTTATAGTGGGATAAATGGTAACTAACATTTTAAAGGCAATTTTGAATATTAAGGCTAATGGAGATTTTAATCTTTCAAATATACTTGTTTTTCCAAAAAACAAACCATCATCAGTAAATAGAGCAAATGCTGTTGGTCAAGCATTAGAATATTTTATGAAAGATGGATTTTGTAATACTTTTTTTGAGAAAAATGCTCAAGTAAAATTGGAAAAATATTCAGAAAATTTTTCATATCTAGGAAATCAGAATAATCCTCCTGACATCATTGTGAAAAATGGAGACGCTATCGAAGTAAAAAAAATAGATGGTATAAAAAAATCAGACTTAGCACTTAATAGTTCTTATCCAAAATATAAACTTTATTCTGATAGTACAATGATTACACAAGCATGTAAGGATTGTGAGCCAGGTTGGAAAGAAAAAGATATTATTTATGCTGTTGGATTCATGAATGGATTTGATTTGAAATTATTGATTCTTATTTATGGTGATTGTTATGCAGCCAATTCTAACATTTACAAAAGAGTAAAGGATGCTGTTGTTAACGGTTTAACATCTTCTAATTTAGAATTTTCCGAAACAAATGAGTTAGGAAGAGTAAACAGAGTTGATCCTTTAGGAATTACAAATTTAAGAATAAGAGGCATGTGGACTATACAAAATCCTTGGAAAGTATATGAAGATGTTTTCAATTATAATAAGAATTCTAAATTCTCTTTAATTGCAATGATGAGAAAAGAAAAGTTCGATAGTTTTCCTGAAGAAGATAAAACTGCAATTTCAAAATTAAATGTTTCTAATGTAAAAATTCAAAATCCTGATAATCCAGCACAACAATTAGATACTAAAATTATTAGGTATGATATACAATGAAAATAGCATCATTTTTTTCAGGTGCAGGTGGTCTTGACTTAGGATTCACAAATGCAGGGTTTAAAACCGTTTTTGCTAATGATATTTGGAAAGGATGTTGGAAAACTTATGAAGAAAATCATGGTATTACAGTCACAAAAAAATCAATAGCTAAAATTGAACCACACGAAATCCCTGATGGTGTAATTGGATTTATTGGAGGTCCTCCTTGCCAAAGTTGGAGTTTAGCTGGAGCTATGAGAGGAATAAAAGATCCAAGAGGAAAATTATTTTACAATTATGTGAACTTAATTAATAAGAAGAAACCATTGTTTTTCTTAGCTGAAAATGTTCCTGGAATTTTGTCATTTAAACATAGACCTGAATTTATGAAAATTGTGAAAGCTTTTTTGGATATTGGTTACATTGTTTCATTTAAACAATTAAATGCATTAGATTATGCTGTTCCACAGGATAGGAAACGAGTTTTTATTGTTGGTTATGATAAATCTCAAATGATAAAAAAATTCATTTTCCCTAAACCAAATGATAAAAAAATAACACTTAAGGATACTTTAAGTAATTTACCTGAAGCACATCCAGCACAAGAAAAAAATTATACTAATGGACAAGAACTTGAAGTTTTAAATCATGAATATATGAATGGTGGTTTTTCTACGATTTATATGTCTAGAAACAGGGTTAGAAGTTGGGATGAACAATCATTTACAATCCAAGCAGGAGGTAGACATGCTCCTATTCATCCACAAGCTAATAAAATGATTAAAGTAGAAAAAGACAAAATGAAATTTGATCCTAAGTCAAAACCTTATAGAAGATTATCTGTTAGAGAATGTGCAAGAATTCAGACTTTTCCAGATGAGTTTATTTTTAAGTATAATCAAATAGCAGATGGATACAAGATGATTGGAAATGCTGTCCCAGTAAAATTAGCAGAAGCCTTAGCTATACAAATTATGAATGACATTAGAACAATGAACAAAAAAAAATTAAATTTTAATTCTATACAAAAAAAACATACTACTTGTTCATTAAACTAATAAAATGTGATTCAAATTCATATTAAAGTATAGTATTAAAAGTAGTAAAAAATAGTGGTGATATTGATGAATGAATTGATTTATTTAGGAATAATAGTTTTAGCAATGATTTTTATTTATATAGGGTATAAATTAGGAAACAAAGTTGGTGAATTAAAAACTAATAAACAATGGGAATTAAATTTACCTAAAATAAGATCAGAATCTATAAAAAGATCAAGACAAGTCATAGGAGGGCAGTTTTCAGAACAATTAGCACCATATTTGCCTGATTTTCCATATAAGCCAACTGAATGTAAATTTATGGGAAAACCTATAGATTTGATAGTTTTTAATGGAATGGATGAAAAAAATATCAATGAAATAATATTTGTTGAAATAAAAAGTGGAGATTCTAAATTATCAACTACAGAGAGAAAATTAAGAGATTGTATTAAAGAGAAAAGAATAAGATGGCAAGAATATAGAATTTCTAAGAAATTAACGAAGTAATAATAGTTAAAGTTTAATGAATGATATTTTATATTTATTTTTTATTTTAATTGTTTGGTAAATTAATTATTAAAAAGTATTTTTAGTTTAGAAATAAATTTGAAATTATTTGATAATAAAAAAATTATAATGAAATAGTATAGTTATCACTATTTTAAAGAAATAATTGAAAATAATAAAAAAAATTAAAAAAAAAAAGAAAAGACTTTGCACAAAAAAAAGTACGATCGTTTAGTAACAGCATGCTGAATGCCTCGTTACCTTAGCACTTACACACCTGTTCTATCAAACCCATCTTTTATGGGAGATCAAAATGTCTCTTTTTAGGGCGGGTTTCGAGCTTAGATGCTTTCAGCTCTTATCCCTTAATGCGTAGCTGCCCGGCGTACCCTGTCGGATAACCGGTAAACCAGAGGCATCGAACCTTTGTTCCTCTCGTACTAAAAGGTCCTTCCCCTCAGACATTTTACATTTCCAGTAGATATTAAACAAACTGTCTCACAACGTTCTGAACCCAGCTCACGATC
>JABHHN010000118.1 GCA_018671515.1 archaeon
ACGTAAAAACTAAAATAATTTATTTGAATAAAAATGTTTTCATTTTAAAATGATAATACTTAAATATTAAATAAAAAATTCTATGTATAATATAATGTAGAAATTTTCTACAAAATTTTGGGGGCCAAAAAGATAACTACTGCTACATTGGATGATTTAGTAATTTTAGCTCCTCATCAATATTCTGAAAAACTTGGAAGACAAGTAAAAAGAATTTTAAAAAATGATTTTGGTTTTACAAATATTAATCTAATTGATTCTAAAAAATATTACAAAATTCAAAAAGGAAAAAAAGAACCTGGCTTAATTTCTTTTGATGATCAAGAAAGAGGTAGTGCTCTTAATACTTCTGTTTTAAAAGAAATGCAAGGAAAATATGTTTCAATTATTCATGAGACTCGAGTGTATGATCCTAACGATCGTGTTGCTTCTAACCCTCATGTATTAACTGCTGATTTTTTTCATTTATTAGAAAAAGCTCGAGATGCTAGAGCTCAAAGAATATCTTGGGCATTGCCTAAAACAAGTCATGAATGGAGTCATCAATTTTTAAAAAACTTGTGGAAATATGATGAACATCAAGCTAAAGCTTTAGATCAACTCATATATAATTTGACTACACATGGTCTTGATACATATATAAATGTTCATCCTCATGGACCAAGAGAAGGAGTTTGGTATGCAAATAATTATGGACTGGAAAGATTTATTGAAATAAATCCACAAACAAAAGATAGAGTAAATGGTATTGCCATAGAAGGAAACAATATAATGCTTGATTTACTCAAATCTACTAGACATAAAAAAAGAAAATTCAAAAGATTAAGTAGTCCATTTAGTTACTATTTAAAAATTCTAAAAGGAGAAATACAAGATAAAAACTACTTTAGAGATATGTTTAATGAGGACATTGATCAAATTGAAGAAGTTGGTAATTATAAACGTGAAACTACTTTTTTTGTTGCTCCTGATTTTGGTGCTATTCCAAACACACAAGACTTCGCAGAATTACATGATTATGATTATGTAATTTCTCTAAAAGCTAGAACTGATGAAGGTCAAACAACAATTCTTCATGGCGCAGATATTCAAGAAATATTTAAAGATAGAGAAGACATTAATATAAATGAAAAATTATATATCCCTGATCTATCTAAAAAATTAGATAAATTAGCTAAAACCACTAAAAAAACTACACTAAAATTCATAATTATGGATGATAAAATAAATTCAGGTGGAACTGCAAATGATGAAGCAGCATTAAGAAGAAATCAAGTTCAAGAATGGGTAACAAATTATAATAAAAACAAAACTGAAAATGAACATATTGAATATAATGTTGAAGTAGAACTTTGGGCAACTCATCTTAGGCAAGCAGATTTAGATCAATTAAAACTATATAAAGAACCTGAATATATAAACAAAATTGTTTTATTAGATACTGTTAATTATGTTCCTTCTTTAATTGAAGAAATTAAAAAAAGAAATATGGAAGACAGAGTTAGAATAATTCCAGCAGCTGCTTATCAATTAGCTAAAGGAATTGCTATTGATTATTTAATGCACCAAAATCCAAATTTAGATCCTACTCCTTTTGATCTAAAAGTAGAAAAAGCAAAAAAAAGAGCTTATTATGATACATTAAGACCTGTTGGAGAAAATCCACCCCATATACCTTTAAAATTTAAAAATTAAATTTATCAAAACTTCCCCAAACCTAACTGACCTTTACGTCTACCATTAGGAACTTCTTTAATTTCTTCACCAATTTGTTTTTTCAAATCATATGCAAGAGCTTTTCCTAAAAGCTGTGTCAATTTAGTTATATCAACTTTCTTAACATCACCAATATCTTTAACACCATTTCTAAATAATTTTCTTGCTCTAACACGTCCTATTTTTTTAAGCCTAACTAAAGGAATTAATTCTTCTTTGATTCCTTTTTTCAATCTAAATCTAGTTTTAGAAATATCTTTTAAAATTTCATTGAAATTAAGCATCTTTGCAAGTTCTTCAGTTGAATATAATATCCAATCTGCCAAATTCAATTTCATCCCAAATAAACCAGGGGTTACATCATATTTTTCTAAAAGATATTCTTCATTATTTTCATCCATCCAATCTTCAAAAATTATTGCAGTCTTTATTGAATTCAAGAAATCATCATATTCGTGATCATAAACACTTGGTTCAAGAACAATTAAATTGAATGCATTATCATTTAATACTGCTTCTACAAATTCTATCTCTTTCATCTTTACTTTGAACAGTGGTCTTAATTCTAATGTGTTTGATACCATCTGTAAATATGAAAACTCTGTTGTCTTTTTTTGTAATGCTCTTCTTAATGAAGTAATAATAAAATTAGCTGTATAAGGATCTAAATAAAGTTGTGAAACTCTATCCCCTAATGGTGTTGATCTAAGATTTATTTCACCTATTTCATCGGCGGACACAAAATCATCTTTGTCAGTTTTTATAAAACCCCATTCATCTAAATCTCCTAAAATTTTAGTGATAATAATTTCAATTTCTGTAAAATCACCATATTGATATCCATAAAGAGTTTCTTTAAAAAAATCAAGAAGCTCTTTTTTACTTCTTGCAAATTTTGTAGAAATAAGTCCTAAAATATTACTTCTAAGAACTGGTTCAACTGCCAATTTAGAATATACATCTTCAGGTTCTCCTCTTAGATATTTTTCCAATACTTCAGTTTTTTCACTCTCGCTTGAAGCAATGCAAATTGCCTCTCCATAATCATCATTAAAATCAGGTCTTCCAGCACGTCCTACCATTTGATGATATTCTAAAACAGGTATCCATTGCATTCCCCAACGTCCACCATATCTTTTAAGATCTCTCATTATTGCTCTAAATGCTGGAAGATTCACACCCATTGCAAGAGATGGTGTACAAGAAATTATTTTTATCAAACCTTTTTTAAAATTATCTTCAATTATTTTTCTTTGAGAATATGCAAGACCTGCATGATGGAATGCTACTCCTTTACTTACACATTTTGATAATCTCCTGCATTGTTTTGTTGGTGATGAGAGTGCTTTTAATATAGTTTCAGATAATTCTTTTAATTCTAAATTGTCAGTTTTTAATTTCATAGAAATTTTTTCAGCAGTACTCTCTGCACTTCTTTTAGTATTCACAAAAACAAGTGCCTGCTTTCCTATATTAATAGTATCAAGTGCAATATCTACTGATGGGTTTGTACTGACTTCTGCAATTTTCATATTCCTATCTGGAAATAATATTTATATTTATAATATATGGAGATAAATTAATAATATAAAATAATTAAAAAAATCAATAATCTAATGGACTTTTGATTCCAAAATTTGGTTTTGAACTTATATATTGTAAAGTTGTTTCAATTCTAGAATGTCCTAATAATCTCTTAATATGAATAGAATCTATACCTTTATCAAATAAATGTGTTGCAAAACTACTTCTCAATTTATGTGGAAAAACATTTTTATTTATTCTTGCCCTTTTAGCTGCTGTTTTAATTATAGCCCTTCCTGTTTCAATTGTGATGTGACCTTTTCTTCCAAAAAAAAGATACCCAAAATATATATTTTCAATATCAATATATCTTTTAAAATCATCAATGAATTTATCAGACAATATGACATATCTGTCTTTTTTTCCTTTTCCTTTTTTAATTAATAAGGTTTTATTTTCACAGTCAAAATTTTCAATTTTGACACATACAGCTTCACCAATCCTAAGTCCGCTTGAATATAATAATTCAATTAAAATTCTATGTTTTAAATTATTAGTACTTTTTATCATTCTTAAAATTTCATCTTTTGATAAAACTTCAACAACTTTTTTAGGGATCTTTCTTCTTGGAATTGAATCAAAAAATTTCCTTTTCAATATCTGTGAATAATAAAATTTAAGAGATGCATGTATTTTATTTGTAGAATTTTCATTCATACCTTTGTCAATCATTTCTAATAAATAATATTTAATATTTTTACTTGAAATTTTTAGTGGGCTTTTTTTTGCCCATTTTATGAACTTATCATTGAAATAGATATAATCTTTAATTGTTCTATTAGAATAACCTCTTAATTTCATTTCCTGCATCAATAATTTCTTACTTTTTTCACTTAATCCATATATATCCATTTTCCTTCACAAGTATCTTATGTAGGTTTTCAATTTATATATCTCACGTCAGCAATTGTCCAGTGAAAAAACACATCTATTAGACAATAAATTCATCACAAAGCATATGCAAGTGTAAATGAATTTCTTCTAATAGGTGTTCAATTCAATAAATTTGGAGTCCTGAGGTAATTTTTTATATAATTTAATTATTCTTAATTCAATGGCTGATTATAATTTTCCAGATTTAACAGGGATTGAGGGATTAGCACAAGAATATTGGAATCATGATTTGGTAG
>JABHHN010000119.1 GCA_018671515.1 archaeon
AATTGACATAAATAGTGATATGGATAAAGGAAATACTTTTGCATCTGATATAATAAAAGGAAAAAGGACTTTAATTGTGATACATTGTTTAGAAAATTCAACAGATGAAAAACAAAATGAATTAATTAAAATTTTAGATAAAAATAATAATTCAGATGAAGAAATAGAAAAGGCAATATCAATATTAAATGAATCAGATTCAATTGATTATGCAAAAAAAGTAGCACAGGAATATCTAGAAAAATCACAAACTGCTTTAGAAAAAATAAATATGTCAAATGAGGGTAAGAAATTTTTTAGTGATTTATCAGAATTTATGATTAATAGAAAATATTAAATTTTAATTCTATCAATTATTTTTTTTAACCAATATGTGTAATTATTTGGATTATCAATAATGTCTTTTTTTAATTCATCTAGATTAATCCATTTGTAATCACTTACTTCATCTGGATTTGGTTTAGGTTCATCATCATAACATCCAATAAAAACATGATCAAATTCATTTTCAATTAATCCATTTTCAAATTCTGTTTTGTAGATAAATGTGAATGATTTTTTTAATTCACAGTCAAATCCCATTTCATTTTTTAATCTTTTGTGGATATCATTTTCTAATGTGCTATTGGGCATAGGATGACTGCAACATGTATTTGTCCAAAGCCCAGGTGAATGATATTTTGAATCTGCTCTTTTTTGAAGTAACAATTCATTATCTGAATTGAATACAAAAATAGAAAACGCACGATGCAAAAGCCCTTTTTTATGGGCTTCTATTTTTTCCATAGTTCCTATTTTTTTATCTTTTTTATCAACAAGTATTACATCCATTTTGATTTGATTATATTTCTTTATTTTTAATTTTTTGTTTTATTTTTTTAATTTGTCACTATAATTTATCATAGTAGACTGCTTTGCACTCTACAAAGGACTTGCAAGCAAAATATTTGCTTGCTCTGACAAATTTTGAATAATGATGGAAAAATAAATAAAAATTATTATATTTTTAAAATTAAATATCTCTAAATTCTTTTCCTTTTCAAAAACTATATAAAACCAATAATCTAATTCATTTTAACATAGTATGAAAAAAAAGAGGAAAGGTCAGATTTCAGTAGAGTATCTTATGATATTTGGTCTAACTATTCTTGTACTTGTTCCAACTGTAATTATGTTTAAGAATTTTGCATTTTCTTCTGGAGATGAAGTTGTTGCACAAAGAATAAAAGAGATATCATTAAAAATAATTGATACTGCAAGAGAAGTTCACTATTATGGACCACCATCAAAAAAAGTTTTGACACTTGATATGCCACCAAATGTTTTATCAATGGGTATTATTCATGCGAAAGGGAATGATGTTAGTAATCCAGATGATGATGAGTATGTTTTGGCTTTTGAATTAGTTTCATCAGATGGAAATTATAATTTATATTATGATTCAGAAATACCTATTTTTGTTGAAAAATTAGAAGAATGTAGTCCATTGACAAGTCTTCATAGTGAATGTGGACCTAATTTTGAATGCATTTGTTTTGAGGACGTAGAATTTACACAAGGAATAAAGGAATTTAATGTTGAATCTACAAGCGATTCAGATATTTGTGGAACGGTTGATTATTGTGTAAAAATTAATGAAATCTCAGAAGAATTATCGGAATCATGAAAAAAAAAGCACAAATAATTGGTATGGATTTAGTCATGGGAGTTTCTATATTTTTGATTGCTATATCTGTATTTTTTGTTATGATTAGAGATTCAAATACTCTTATTTCAGATAAATCAATTAATGATGTTGCAAATTATATCATGAGCAATGTTGAAAATGTTCCAACCACTTGTAGTAATTGTGATTTTTTAGAAGGGTCAAAATTCATTAAATTTAACTTTGGTTTATTTGCAGGAACAGGTTATGCTGAAAAAAAATCTTATATTTTGGGAGATGTTGATAAATTAGGATTTAAAGAAATGATTTTTTGCATATATGTTAAAGATTATGAAGGAAAAATTATAACTTATACTGGTAATAATACAATTGAATTGTCTTCAGGTAAAAATTGCAATTCAGAAGGAGAAATAAATAAAGAAGATGTTAATTTAAAATGCCCAATCAAGTTTACTCAATCCTTTGTATTGAGCAAACCTGTCTTTTATTATTCAAATTTGATGAACGAACGTAAATTAGCTAATGTAAATATTTTGGTGTGTGCAAATGAAGAATAAAAAAGCATACTATTTTTTGATAGATTCGATCGTATCTATTCTAATTTTAGGTATGGGATTCATGGTTATATCATCATTTACACCAAAATCATCAAATGATGTTTTTCAAGAGACTTTGGCAAATGATATAATGGAATTAGTTGCATCAACAAAGATAAATGAATTATGTCCTAGGATTGAAAATAATATACCATGTAGTATATCATCATTAAATGAGGTTTATATTGATCCAAATATAGGTATTCATAATATTAATAATACTATTTTGGAATTGGTTGGTGAATTATATACAAAAAATCCAATGGAAGTATCATCTGAAATTATATATGACGAAATACTTGAAACTATAGCTTTTAGAGATGACATCTA
>JABHHN010000120.1 GCA_018671515.1 archaeon
AATTCTAAAATAGGATTATATTTAAAATAAAGATATAAATAGATAAAAATTAGTAAAGGAATTATATATCCTGCAGAAATCATTATTAAAAATTTCCAACTAAACTTCATTTTTTTCTTAGTATTACTCATTTACAACTAATAATATATAAATTATATATAATTTTTTCTAACAATTATATGCTTTTCAATTATAAAACCCATAAATTTATATATAATATAAGTATATACTATAGTATAAATATATACTACATTATAAAAATGCTAAAAAAACCACTACATTATCCAAGATTAGATACAATACTAAATGTTGAATCAGTTATTAGAAATGCTAAAGAACCTTTATCAAAGAATGAAATAGATAGAAGACTAATTAAACAAATTATGAGACCTACTTTAAATGTAATTTTTGATTATCTAGAAAAAAGTGGAAAAATTGCAATTTTAAAAGAAGGAATAATCTGGATTTATAAAGAAGACATAAGTAGAAAATTAAAAAATAAACTTGATAAAGGAGTTGTTGTTATGTGAAGAAACCTGTTGAAATCAGGTTCGATAAAGAAGCATATATTGAATATGAAAAACTCCAAGAATGTGTTGCTGAAGGGAAAAAAGCAAAAAAAAACCAACATATGAACAACTTCTAACTTCTGTAAATAATGCCTTAAAAAATATAAAGGCAAATCCATACTATGGTGACCTAATCCCTAAAAGAAATATATCTAAAACTACAGAAACTAAATATGGAACAAATAAAATATTCAGAGTTGAATTGATTGGCTACTGGAGACTTTTATATACTTTGATTGGAAATGAAATAAAAATAATTGCTTTTATTCTTGAATATATGAATCATGAGGATTACAACAAAGTCTTTGGTTATAAGAAAAAATAATCACTCAAATCTATAAACAAAACCATCAAACTGTGGTTCTTCATAATTATCCAAAAACGATAATATTACTTTCTTGAATTCATCCTTGCTCTTCTTCAAATTATCATTCAAGACATCAATTGGTGTAGGTTTTTCACTTGCACCATTTGCATAATCAATACCAAATCCCAACAAAACAATTGGGATTTCTAATTCTCCTGCTAAAACAACTTCAGGTCCTGCACTTTGTGAAATTGCATCAGTAAATTGTAATAACATCTTCACTTCAGATCTTGAATTGAACCTTGGTCCATTCACATAACCATATGTACCTTTATCATAAGATTCATTGTTTTTGATTATTATTTCTCTTATGGTTTTGTTATATAGTGAACTAAAAATCAGATGTCCTCTTTTTTTATCTCCTGGTTTTTTATATATTGAACATACTTCTCCACTTGGCAATCTATTATCTGGATAATATAAATCATCAAAAACGATGATTTTTGCTAAATCTAAACCTGAATTAGTCAAACCACAAACTGTCGTAGAAATAATTGCTTTTGCACCTAATTGCTTTAATGCAAAAATATTTGCTCTATGATTAATCATATTTGGAAGCAGTTCATGGTTTTTTCCATGTCTTGAAATATATGCAATTTTCTTATTTGATAATTCACCTAATAAAACATTTACATCTCCAAACTCGGTTTTAATTATTTTTTCTTCTTTATTAATCAAACCTTCAAAATCATAAAAACCTGAACCTGAAATAATTGCTAAATCTATCATTAACAACATCCTCCACCCATTGAATCCTCATCTGATTTAGAATAAACTGGTGCACAATCAAATTTACCAAAATGTCTTGACTTGTCCCCAATTATTTCAAAATGCTTTTTGAACCTTGTGTCCTTTAGCATATTAGCTGTATTTCCGCATACAAGCATCGGCTTATGTGCAATGAATTTATGATGATCATCTAATATGAAAAAATGAGGTGATTCTTCTATTGTACCAATGTACTTAGCAATCTGTCCATAATCTTCACAAACATCTTCAAGTTCAACATTAAAAACTCGAATTGTCATTGAATAAAAATCAATCATACCTACTTTTTTTTCAATCTCAAGATTTTCTAAATCCATTTTTCTTTTTGCTAATATTCTATAATCTGGAAAGCCAAGTTGTGTAATCATCCTTCTAAAATCTTCAATATACATAGCACCACTAAGACATTCACCATATAGAACTGGATCTTTTATCAGTTCATCTGAAATACGGCTATTTGAAAATACGTCAGAAAAATGAAGTTCTCCACCTGGTCTCAATATCCTAAATATTTCTTTGAATACTTTTTCTTTTTCAGGGGAGAGATTTATGACACAATTTGAAATTACAATATCAACAGAATCATCCTCTATTCCTAATGATTTTAAATCTTCAATATATCCTTTCTTAAATTCAGTGTTTGGACTTTTATATCCTAATTTCTTTGCCTGGATATCTTCATATTTTTTTGCTACTTCAATTTGTTTATCAGTCATATCAACTCCTATGACTCGTCCTTCTTCACCAACTAAATATGATATTAAATATACATCTCGTCCTGTCCCACATCCTAAATCAAGGACTGTCTTTCCCTTTAATTCAAGTGGTATTGGTGAACCACATCCATAGAATTTATCTTTAATTTCTGGTTCAATTAATTTTAGTATTTCTTTTTGACTTTTTGATATTGAACCAGAGATGCAACATGCAGAAGTCTTTAAGTCACTGCTTCCACTCAATACTTCACCATAATAATTTTTTACAATTTTAAATGTATCTTCTTTCATTTTAGTTTCCTAATTTGTACATGATCCACCAGATCTATAGCAGAAATCATAACATGATTTATGAGTAAGGTATACTTTATCAAATGATTTTTTTAGATTAGTTCCCATTTCATGTTTTTTATCATTATATATAATTGGACATGGGTATATCTTCATTTTACCATCTATCTTTTGAAGTGTTCTGCCATTATGACATTGAAAGTCACTTTCTTTTACTTGTGTCATGCAATTTGTTGTAATATTTACCTTATCTGAACTCTTTTTTATACGTTTCAAATTAGCTCCCTGTTCAAGGTTATAGGGAAGTATCTTTAGGCTTATATTTATCCCTAAATCTGAAAATAATTCTTTAAAATTATTATTAATCTCGTCTGTTGTTTTCTTATTATTTTCATATACATAAGCAGTAGTTGTAATTATTGGAATGAATCCTGCACTTGATAATTTTTTAATATTTTTCATAGTAACATTAAACATACCAAGACCTCTAATTTCATCATGTAAATCTTTATCATAATGATCTACACTAACTCTAAATTTTAATTCCTTTTTAGTTATCTCATTAAGTCTTTTCAAATCATCAACATATTGCGCAATAGGAAATGTTGCATTTGTAAGAATAGTAACATCTGCAATTTTAAGGGATTCATAAATCATTTTTATTATATCTTTATTTATGAATGGTTCTCCACCTGTAAAATAAATATTAGATACTCCAAATTTTTTCCCTTCCAATAAATAAGGTCTAATATCTTCAATTCCAATCTGTTCAAGTGTATCATTTGTTGGAGATGAGTCCACATAGCAATGTTTACAAGACAAATTGCAACGAGAACCAACCATAAACCACAAATCATCAAGAACAGGTTTACCATCTAATACTTTAAAATTTACAAATCCAGAATCTGACTTTGTTATTGTATTTAGATGCATCTTTTTCCACCTTTAAGATAAATTTTTTTTATAATATCAATAATTGAACTTCTAACTTTGTCCCTTATCAATCTTACTTCATCCAATGATTTTCCTTTTACATCATCAAATCCTAAATCAGTAACATTTATGTCTTTTATTGAAAGTGTTGGACATTTAACACCACAACCCATAGTATATACATAAGTAACATTATCTATTATATCTTTTGGAATTTCATCAATTATTTTTGGATAATATTTTTTATCATCTAACATATCAATATTTTTTTCAGACATGACTTTTATTATATTTTCTTCAATTTTTTTATCAGGTTTTGTTCCTGCACTTATAGCAACGTGTCCTTCACATCTGTTTATTTTTTTAAAAAATGCTTCTGCCATCTGGCTTCTTCCTGAGTTATGTGTACACAAAAACAATATGTATTTTTTATTCATTTTCTATAGAATAAAGATTAAAAAAAAGATTTAAAAAGGTTAGGTTTAATGGTTGTATCAAGTAAGATTTAAAGAATAATGTATTTTTAATTATCTTGTATTTTTATCATTACTAGGAAAAAAGATTTTATCTTTTTTCTCTTCCATGATACTCTCCACCCTAAAGGGTGGAGTATCTTTTAAATCTACCATGATTTCAATCTAGTTTGTTGCCAATAATCATATTTTCTTTTAACATCAAAATAATCATAATTTCCTTGACATTTTGT
>JABHHN010000009.1 GCA_018671515.1 archaeon
AGTATCAAATCTAGACATCATAAAACTCAAAAAGTAGAATTTCTGACAAGAGTAATTGCATTTAATATAGATCGATTGATAAGATTGAACAAAAAAGTTATTCTGATAATAATCAGAATAACAAGGGTTTCATATTAGCCCATTTTTTCCAAAGGTTTAAATAATAATAAATGATTTTCATTTATTATGGTCAGCAAAATTTTTAAAAAACATGTAAAAAAGTTGATTTATATTCAGACTTTTTTAATAGTAGTTCTATTAGTTGCTTTAGCATATTTTAGCTATCAGAAATTCTTTATAAATGAAATTACTATAGAATATGCAAAAGATGAATGTGGACCAATAGGTGGAAGAATTTCTCATTCTCTAAAAAATGAAGGGGAATGTGATAATATGTGTCATGCAATTTGCAGTTCAAAAGATAAGGAATTAAAAGAGAGCTTATTTGATTTCAAGACAACTCCATGTTACACTTGTGAATGCCATTGCAATTGAATTTATCATTTTCTTTTTTTACTAAAACCAATTCAATAATAAGGTATTACTTTAGAAATATTAGTTATTAAAACAAAACATTTATATAAAACATATGTTTAAAACATACATATGTCTGTTAATAACATACAATTTACAAAAACTGAAATAATAATACTTAAATTTATTTTCAAGCATTTTAAAGAGAGATATAATGCAAGAAAAATAGCAAAAAAATTAGATTTAAATCACGCTCATACTAATAAACTTTGTAATTTATTATCTAAAAAAAATTTACTTACAAAAAAATATATTGGAAATTCAATTTATTATAAATTTAAGTATAATGATGAATTTGCAATTGGTTTTATAAGATATATTTTAAGTTTAGAAATAAATTATTTTCCAAAGTGGCATAAAGTTCTTTTGTATAATTTAAATAAATTCAATGATTTAATAGAATTTGGTTGTATTTTTGGTTCTTCGATAGTTAATAGTAATTTTAATGATATAGATGTATTTTTGATTTATGATAAAAAAAATGTAAAAAAAATCAAAAATATAAAAAAAGAAATAATGGTGTCAGGGTTGGTAGATAAACCAATTAGATATGTTGAAATTACATCTTTAGATTTTGATAAAAATATAGATGATCCTATATTTTACAATATTTTTTCAAAAAATATTATATTTTATAATCCTAAAAAATATGTTGAATTGGTGATAAAATGGCTAAATTAAAAAATCATCTAAAATGGTGTTTAAATGATTTAAATAGATTAAAAAAAGTAACACCTGACTGTGAAATGGCAAGAAAACATTTAGAAAAATCAGAATATAATGCAAAAGTTATGAAACAATTAGAAGAATCTAAAAATTTAGATTGGGCACTAAATGTTGGATTTTATGCAATATATCATTGTTTTCTTTCAATACTTTCAAAATTTGGATATGAATCCAGAAATCAATCTTGTACTATTACAGTAATCTTAAAATTAATAGATGAAAATAAATTACCATTAGGTAAAGATTTAGTATCTCAATTTGACACTTTAGAAGTTGATAAGGATGCACATAGCACGACAATAAGACAAAGCAGAGAGATATCAACATATGGGATAAAGACACAAATAGATTTAGGAGAATTAAAAGATCTCAAAGAGCTTATTGTAAAAATACAAAGAGCAACAATTCAAATTATTAATGAATAATTATAATTCATATTTTCAAAAACCGAAAACTATATATAAAAAATCCGTATTTGATGAAATACAAACATTTGGTGCAGATGAAGTAGTGTTCATGAAAGTAGGAGAGAAAAAAGACCTTATTGTAAATATTCCTCTTACGGATGAAGATATAGAAAATAATCCTAATGTAAATATCAAAGCATATTATGGGGAAAGAGAAAGAAGCCTAATAAAAATACTTCAAGGAGAATATGAGTTTTCATTGGCAGGATTTGGTTATATGACTGGACAAGTTTTCAAAGATCTTGGAGCAGGAGCAGTTGTCTATGGTCCAATGATAATAATACTGATATTGTTGTTCTTAGTATTAGGAATGAAAAAGAAATGTCCTAATTGTAAAGAAATAAATAATGTCAGAGCAAAACATTGTAAAAAATGTAATGAAAAAATTTAGTTTTTTCTAATTTTATTTTTGTGTTATTTTGCGAATTTTTTAGAAAATTATAAATGGGTATAACTTATTTCATACATATGCGAAAATATATATTTGTTCTTTTTGTGTTGTTAATTTCTTCACTGTTTTATAGTTGCCAGCCAAAAAGAGATTTTATGGTATTTGATATAGAGAATAGTCAGTCAATTCAAGCAAATCATTTAACAAATCAAATTTTTATAAGTTACAATTTAGATATAAATACCAAAATAATATCTTTTTTTGATAATAATTTAGTTTTAGAAGGAAACACTAGAGTTCCTGATGGGACGACTGCAGGAAGAAATGAGTTTGCTATAAAAGAAAGTGAATCTATTCAAATGTTCATACCATCGTATGAGTCTTCAATATTGGATTTGTTTGAATTATTAGTTTACAATGATGGAAATTCTGTTTTGAATTTTTTAACGAAATATAATGTCCCAAGAGCAAATATTGAAAATAAAGAAATTGAACATTTATTATTTAATGAGTACCAATTCGTTTTTATTAGGGATGGGTCCACAATAAATATATTTGGTATATCTGAATTTGAAGATAAAAAAGAGTTAATTCTTTTAGATATTCTGTATATAGGATCTCATAATAATGTTAATTATGGTGATTTTCCAAGTGGAATAACTTTTTTAAAATATAATGATGAAATTTATTTATTTGCAATATCTCAAGGTTCTGATGGTATTTTAGTATATAGATTAAATTTTGAAGTAAATGAGCAACATCAATTTAGTTATGAACAAGATTTTTTAGGTTTGCTCGAAGGTCAAACAATACCTAAATTTAATGGATATGAAATATATAAAGGGTCAAATGAGAAATTAACAGAAGTATCTGGTATAGATTTAGTAGCATTAGATATTGATGATGATAACAAACCAGAAATTATTTATATTGATAATGGAAATAATGTAAAACTTGCAGAAATCCGTTTTATAAATGGTGAAATTTCAGTTATAAAAGAAGAAATTATTCCAGAACCCAATTTACCTTTGGATAATGAAGAAAATACAGAAGAAGATCCTGATTTATCAGGAAGTGGTTATAGGCATTAAAATTATTTTCCATAAAATTTAATAATTCTAAAAATATATTGTATTTTAAGATAATGAAAAGAATTTATCTAAAGGCAGCAATAATCCATGAATTTCTAAAAGGTAATGATAGTTTGGAAACTATGATTTTTTGTAATAATGATAAGATAAAATTTGTAACGACTGATCAAAGTTTATATGAGGCAATGGGTAGTCTTAAAAATAGGGATATTGATATGAATAAACTAATAAAATTAGCAGAAGTCACAGAAATAATGCCTTTTAAAATATTAATGCAATCAGAAAGAAAGATTTTGACAAATGATCGGGTTGATGAAATAAGAGATTTTGAATTTGATGAAAAGAAGTTCAATAATTATCTTGATAAGGCAATTGAGGATTAGGATTTTTAATTTTTATATACATATTTTATTTTATTATTATTTGTCATTAAATTAGGACTTCGTCCTTTATCATAGCAAGGCATATTGCCTTGCACATTTTTGCAGGAGACCAAAGGTCTACTACTGTGGCAAATATAGTAATTTAAATTTTTAAAAATAATTTGATTAATATGTTCATTAAAAATAAAATATTTAATATTTCAAATATGAAATAATAATTTCATTATATGATTAATAATTTCATAAATAAAAAGATTTAAATAAGATTAAACATAAAAAAATACTAATGTCGACACATTTTGATGGATTAGTAGATAAAAAAACACTAAAAGTCCTAAAAGTATTTCTAAATAATGAGAAAGAATATTATCATATAACTCAAATTTCTAAATTGACTAAAGTCCCTCTTGCAACAACTTTTAGAATAATTCATTCATTACATAAGAATTTATTTTTAGAGCAAAAAACAATATCTAAATTAAAAATATATAAATTAAAGCAAAATAGAAAAACAAAATTTTTCAAAAAGAATATATAAGATGGATAAAATAATATTTCACAAGAAATTTGAAAAAATAATGCCTATTTTAACACTGATGATTTTAGCAGGAGTTATTATTTCTATTTCACCACAATTTTTTGATTTGAGACAGAAAATTACTGGTTTTGCTACATTAAATACAACTGTAGTTATATTAAATATTACTCCTAATGCTTGTAATACTACTTTTGAATCTGGATGGAATTTAATTTCAATTCCTTGTTATGACCCAACTAATGATTCAATAGATTTGATATTTGATTCAATTGATGGAAGTTATAGGTCAATTCATAGTTATGAAGGTGATGCTTCAACGGATCCATGGAAAGCATATAATCCTAATCTTCCTTCGTGGGTTGTACAAGATTTATCTGGAATTGATAGAAAAAAAGGATATTGGGTGTATATGGATCAAAATGATTCATATTTTTATAATGGAATTACTGTAGATCCAAATTTAATATCTTTAAGTACAGGATGGAATCTTATAGGTTATCCTACATTTGAAAATCGTTCAATAGAGGTTTCAACATCATCTATTGAACCTGATTTTGAATATTTTTATCTTTATAATGCAAGTGATCCAACTGATAAGTATAAGCAATATACTTGGAATGGAAGTCTTCCAAGTCCACAGGATCTTAATAGTACTGTTCCGTATTATGGTTATTGGGTATATATGTATTCACCAAATACTTGGGTGATAACATGAGAAGAAAAGAATTCTTGCTCATTGGTATATTTTTATTAATCTCAAGTATTGTTTTTGCTCGTCCACCCGTTGCAACTGAATTTTATGGGTTGGCTCAAATTGATGATGGGAATTATACCAATTTACCATTAGGAACTTCAATAGAAGCATTTGCAGGTAATGTGTCTTGTGGATCATTTACTATGTCAAATCCTGGGTATTATGGATTGACATCTTGTATGGGAGATGATAATTATACTGCAACTGATGAAGGTGCTATTTATGGTCAAAATATAATATTTACAATAAATGGTGATGCTGCAGCAACAACTGGAGATACTGTTTGGTATACTGGTGAATTTCATGAAGTTAATTTAGTCACAATTCCAAGATGTGGAAATACTTTTTGTGAAATAACTGAAAGCTGTTCTACATGTTTACAGGATTGTGGTCCATGTCCAACTAACGTAACACCAACAAATAATACTGGTGGTGGCGGTGGTGGAGATGGAACAGGTGGTACAGCTCCACCTTCAACATCAACTACACCTAGTGGTGGTGCGTCTGGTGGTGGCGGTGGAGGAGGAGATGCAGATGGAGGAGAAGGAGGTATTGGATTAAATAAGACTTTATCAATTTGTATTGAGGATTGGTTATGTACTGATTGGCTTCCAGATGAGTGTCCTGTTGAAGGGTATAGGAGAAGAGATTGTATTGATTTAAATGATTGTGATACACTTTTATTTAGGCCTGAAACAACAAAAAGTTGTGAATATTTAGGAACTTGCACTGACAAAATTTTTAATCAGGATGAAACAGATATTGATTGTGGTGGAACACTGTGTGATAAATGTGAAATAAATCAAAAATGTTTATTTGATACAGATTGTCAAAGTGAATATTGTCATCCAACTGAAAAAGTATGTAAATTTCCAGCATGTGATGATAATATAAAAAATCAAGGAGAAGAAAAAGTTGATTGTGGTGGTCCATGTGAACCTTGTGAAATAGATTTACCCGCAATATTAGAAAGTCCACTTTCATTATTTTCATTTTTGATTAGGGGATGTGGTCCATTCCCTTGGATTATGATTCTTGTAGGGACTTTAGCTTTAATTATTGTGTATTTCCTAGTAGATGCATATATTAAGAGGATGGAAAATGATCCTTCATTTAAAAAATTAGAAAGGTTAAAGCAATTAGAAATAATCTATAAATATAGAAAAAATCTGAATCTATTCATATTTTTAGGAGAAATAATACTTATAACAATTGTATTGTATCAATATTATTTTTGTAATTTAGCAATCTGGATATTTATTGTTTTGATATTTATAGTGCCGATTATAGTAGCATATATTATCAAATTTTTTGTATATGATGATAAAAGAAAGAAACAGAAGATGCTTGAAATAATTTCACAGCATTCAAGACATATCAAAAGAATAATTGCTCTTGAAAACGATCAATTATATCATCTTGAAATGGAATTGATACCAAAATTAAAAGAAGCAAAAAAAACAGACGTTAAAGAAGAGTTAAAAAAAGTAATAAAAAATGTACATAAAAAATTACTTAACTTGACAATAAAAGAAAATTTATTCAATCTTGATTTGGAAGATGATTTATGTCAAGATATTGATAATTTATTTGAAAAAGAAAATAAGGAGATAATTGAAGCAGATGATAAATTAAATAATATTTATGAGGGATTATCATTGTTAAAAAAAATACATGATGATAAGAAAGAATTATATGATGTATTGATGGGAGAAGAAAGGATAAAGAAAAATTTAGGATCAAAAAATGAAGAAGGAAAAAAAGACACAGCAGATGGCAAAGAAACAGATAATAAAGATGATGAAGGAATAGATAAAAATAAGAATGATTCTGAAGGTGAAACAGCACCTGAAGAAACAGCACCTGAAGAAACAGCACCTGAAGAAACAGCACCTGAAGAAACAGCACCTGAAGAAACAGCACCTGAAGAAACAGCACCTGAAGAAACAGCACCTGAAGAAACAGCAC
>JABHHN010000010.1 GCA_018671515.1 archaeon
AATCAATATGAAATATATAAATTTTATGATTATTTACTACTTTTTAGTAGTTTTACTATATTGTTCATACATATTTGGGCTCTTCAAGCCCTCTACTTTAGCAAGTTTTAAAAAAACTTGCATATGAAAAAAAGGTCAAAAGACCTTCTAATAATTATTAAAAATAAAAACAGAAATTACCAATTATAAAAAACTAAAAATATTATCTGTTATGTTTCAAATGTGCCCTAGTCAAATGCTTTGCTGCTTGTGCGCCTAAAAGTGATATCTCACCTGCCAAAACAGCGGTCGCTACAATTTCTGCTAGTTTTTTAGAATTATCGCCTGTTGGTTCTCCAGGACCTGCTACACCTAATAAATCAAGGCATTCCTTCTGTGTTGCAACACCAGTTCCACCACCAACTGTTCCAACTTGAAGTGATGAAATAGTCACACCAAATAAAACACCATCATCAACCTTCTCAATTGTTGTAAAACCAATTGAACCATCAACTGTGTGAGCCATATCTTGTCCTGTAGCTAAAAACATCGCTGCAACAATATTTGCAAAATGTGCATTATACCCAAGACTTCCAGACATTGCTGAACCTAACATATTTTTTCTATAATTTAAATCAATTAATTTCTCAGCTGTTGTTTTAAGATATTTTTCAATTACTTTATTTGGAATCATAACTTCAGCAGAAACTTTTTTTCCTCTACCTTTAATCATTGTAAGTGCTGATGGTTTTTTATCAATACACATATTTCCTGATTCAGAAACAAATTCAATATCAGAATAATTTTCACTTATATAATCTCCAATTCTTTTTCCTGCAATTGTGACCATATTCATACCCATTGCATCATTTGTATTTGCAATTAATCTTAACCAAACAGTTGTCCCTAAAATGAAAGTTTCAATATCATCTATTTCAATAAATCTTTCTTCTGCTTTTGCTTCTTTTTTTAGAAGATCAATATTTTCTTTTACCCAATCAACAAATTTCTTTGATTCTATTACTGATTTTGATTTGAATAATACTGAACGAGTTTGTCCTGATTTTAATATAACAACTTTTGCTCCACCTGATTTATTTATTACAGAACAACCTCGATTCACTGATGCAACAAGTGTTCCTTCTGTTGTTGAAAGAGGTATATGAAATTCACCAATAGAATATTCCCCTTTTATTTTTACGGGACCAGCAATGCCTAATGGAACCTGGATTGCGCCAATCATATTTTCAATATTTGGTCCACAATTTTGTGGTAATATAGAATATACTTTAAGATTATCAAATCTTTTATTGTATTTTTTTTCAAGACCTTTTAATCTTATTTCTGCTGCCTTATTAGGGTTAACATGTTTTTCAATTTCATATGCTTTAATTTCTCCATTAGCATATTTTTCTACCAATTCCTCAACTGAGGGTTTATTCGACAAGTCTGAATTTGTATCCATATTGTATCACACCATGTTTTCCTTTTTCCATTATTTTTCTAAAAACAACATTTACTGCCTTTTCAATTTTCACTTCATCCATTTCACAATCAACAATCTCAGCAGTTATTTTTGGACCTTCAATTAATTTAATTATTGCCAAAACATAAGGTGTTTTCTGGAAATATATCTCTAAATTTTCCCCTTCAGGATCAGAAAGTGGGGACCTAATAATTGTAAATGTTTCAATTTTTCCTTTACCTGAAAATTTAAAATCAACTAAAGGATATGCACCACATTCTGGACAAATATCTCTAGGTGGAAAATATTTTTCACTGCATTTCTGACATGATTTTCCAATTAGATTGTAATATTGTGGAATCTTCCGCCATATTTTTGGTACTGCCATCTTATTTTGTTTTAATTATTATTTTAATTTTTTTACTTTGCTTTATTTATTTTTTTTGAATCACTACATCAGGGCTCTTCAAGCCCTTCTATATAGCAAGTTTTTTCTAAAAACTTGCATGTGAAAAAGAAAGCAAATAAAATTTGCTTTCCTGAAATGTTGAAAAACCTTTTTTTAAAAGATTTCAAAATTTAATCCTAATTTAATATCAATACTTTCTTTATCTATCTCTTGAAAAAATATGCACAGTTGAAGTTCCACCTGAACCACCAACATTGTGTGCCATTGCAACTTCTGCATTTGTATTTCTATTTTTTGCATCTCCTCTTAATTGCAATGTTGCCTCAATTGCTTGTGCTACACCTGTTGCACCAATTGGATGCCCTTTAGCCTTTAGACCACCAGATGTGTTCACTGCTAATTTCCCACCAATATTTGCTTGTCCCTCTGACACAAATTTTCCACCTTCTCCTTTTTTTGCAAAACCTAAATCTTCTATTGCTAAAATTTCTGCAATCGTAAAACAATCATGTACTTCAACACAATCAATATCATTTGATGTCATTTTTGATTGTAAATATGCTTGCCTTGCTGCTTCTTTTGTTGCATTAAGTGTTGTTATGTCTTTTCTATCATGCAATGAAATTGTGTCAACTGCATGCCCACTTCCCTTTATCCATATTGGTGTGTCGCATACTTTTTTTGCAACATCTGCACTTGCTAAAACTACAGCAGATGCACCATCTGTAATTGGAGAACAATCAAGTAACTTTAATGGATCAGCAATCATCTGTGAATTTAATACATCATCTACATTGATTTTTCTTCTAAATTGTGCATATTTATTATGAATTGCATTTTCATGATTTTTTACAGATACTTCTGCTAAATCTGTTTCTTTTGTTCCATAATCATGCATATGTCTTTTTGCAATCATTGCATATAATCCTGGAAATGTAGCACCTAAATTTGCTTCATATGTATGACTTGCTGCAGTTGCTAATGCCTTTGTAATTGAATGAAGACCAACGTCAGTCATCTTCTCTACACCACCTACAACTACTACATCATTCATTCCACTTGCAATGTCTAAATACCCTTGACGAAATGCTACTCCACCTGATGCACAAGCTGCTTCAACTCTTGTAGAAGGAATATTTCTAAAACCTGAAAAATCTGCTAATTTAGATGCAAGATGTTCTTGATTTATAAAAAGACCAGCAGACATAGTTCCACCATATAATGCATCTACATCTTCTTTTGAAATTCCAGCATCATGAACTGCCTTTATTCCTGCTTCTACTGAAAGACTGACAAGATCTCTATCCCAATGACTTCCAAATTTGGTAAGTCCTGCTCCAATTATTGCTACATTTTTCATTTTGAATCTTTTTTAAAGTGAAAAATGAAAAATCTGAAAATATGTTTTTGTATTTTCATAATCTTTCATTATTCAATAAGTCTCCTATATTCTGTATAATTAACATATTTTTTATCATCAATCATGTTTTGCAATTTTTTTCCCTTCATTATATTTTTTTGCATATTTAAAATTTCATCTGTTACAACAATATCAAATGAATCACTACCTGCACCTGAACCATATGAAGTAAGAAGAATTCGTTCCCCTGGTTTTGCATTATCAAGTACATTTGCTAAACCTAAAATGGACGCACCTGAATAAGTATTTCCAATTTCACCAACTAATAATCCATATTTTAACTGCTCTTCATTGAATCCTAATTTTTTTGCAGCACGTCTTGGAAATTTACCATTTGGTTGATGAAAAACTACATGATTATAATCATCAGGTTTTGTACCTACTTTTTCCATCAATTTTTCTGTTGCAGCAATCACGTGTTTATAATACGCTGGTTCTCCTGTAAATGATCCACCATGAACTGGATATTTCTGATATGCTTTTCTCCAAAAATCAGGTGTATCAGTAATATATGATATTGTCTCATTTATTTTTGCAACTATTTTTTTAGTTCCTAATATAAAAAATGCTCCACCTGCTGAAGCTGTATATTCTAATGCATCTCCAGGTTTAGATTGTGCAGTGTCCGCCCCTCCAGCAATTCCATATTCAATCATTCCGGATTTAATTAAACCCATGACAA
>JABHHN010000011.1 GCA_018671515.1 archaeon
ATAACATTTAGATTATTATTTGTTTTTCCAGTCATGACTTTTGAACATACAACTCCTCTTGGAACTTTCAAAAAAGATATACATTATGTAAAGACTCATATTGGACATACATTTATTGCTTGGATAATATTTATTGTCCTTGGAATACTTCTTGTAGTCATAAAAAGTCCAACTAAACTCTTACCAGAAATTAATCTATATCTTGGAATAGTTTTAGTAATATTCCTAATATGTGTTGAATTCATGGTAAGTACATGGGAGCATATATTCATGTTCAAGGCATATTTAAGTGGAAAAAAGAAAATAAAAAAATCTAAAAAGTAGAAATTATCCACTTCCAAAACTAATATTTTAAATATCCTTACAAAATACTTATTTTACTATGAATGTTGATGAAAAATTAATAAAACATGTAGCAGAAGTTGCAAGACTTGAATTAACTAAAGAAGAAATCAAAGAATTTCTTCCACAATTAAAAGAAGTCATAGATTCTTTTTCTCAAATACAAGAATTAAATACTGATAATGTAAAACCTAGTTATCATGCAGTAGAATTAAAAAATGTTACTAGAGATGATGTCCCTAAAAAATCTCTTACCAATGAAGAAGCTCTAAAAAATACAAAACACAAAAAAGATGGTTATTTCAAAGGACCAAGAGTAATATAAATGACAACAAAAAAGAAAAATGAATTTATCAGTAAAGAAAAACTAGCTGTGTTTACAGTCTTTGTAACTGGATTATTGATTTTATTAAGACATTGGGGAATGATATGAACTCAATAGAATATATCAAAAAGGCAAAAAATGGAGAAATTGATATAGTTGAGAATACAAAAAAAACTCTAGAAGAAATAAAAAAAATTGACAAAGAATATAATTATTTCATAAATATTAATGAAAATTATTCATTAAATCAAGCAGAAAAAATTTCCAAATCAAATAAGAAAGGAAAATTATATGGTCTTCCTATTTCTATAAAAGATTGTGTTTGTGTAAAAGACTTAGAATCTAAAGCAGGTTCAAAAATTCTTGAAGGATATAAACCAGTATATGATGCTACAGTAATTCAAAAAATCAAAGATGAAGGTGGAATCATAATTGGAAAAACTCAACAAGATGTATTTGGTTTTGGATCATTTAATACAAATGTCGGTAAAGGATACAAAATACCAAAAAATCCATTTGATAAAGAAAGGACAACAGGTGGATCTTCTGGTGGTGGATCAGGTATTACAAAAAAAATAGAAATGCCACATATTGCAGTCACAGAAAGTACTGGCGGAAGTATTGCTGCACCTGCTTCTTATTGTGGTGTAATTGGGTTATGCCCAACTTATGGAAGAGTTTCCAGATATGGATTAATGACTTATTCAAATAGTATGGATAAAATAGGTGTTACATCAAAAGACATTGAAGAAATTGCATTAATGACATCTGTTATTTCTGGATATGATAGAAAAGATTCTACTTCTAAAAAAATTGAAATCCCTGATTATACAAAAAAAAAATATGATAAATTAAAATTAGTATTAGTTAAAGAATCAATAAATGAAGGTGTTGAAGAAGGTGTATCAAAAAATCTTATTAATTTAATTGACAAAATTAAATATGATTATGTTTCAATGCCACTAAATTTTAAATACAGTATTCAAGTATATTATCTTTGCACTATGTCTGAAGTTTCCACTAATCTATCTATGTTATGTGGAATGAGATATGGCATGCATGAAAAATTAGAAGGTAATTTCAATGAATATTTTTCAAAAGTAAGATCTAATAACTTTGTTAAAGAAGCTAAAAGAAGAATTATAATTGGAACATTTGCAAGGATGTCAGGTTTTAGAGATGCATATTATCTAAAAGCATTAAAAGTTAGAACAAAAATAATTGAAGAATACAAAAAAATATTCAAAAAATACGATTTGATAATTACTCCAAGCATGCCAAATATTGCTCCTAAATTCTCAGACATAAATAAAATGACACCATTAGAAAATTATATGACAGATATCATGACTGCAGGACCAAATTTAGCAGGATTTCCACATATTAGTATTCCAAGTGGATTTTCAAAGGACATGCCAACTGGATTATTAGCTGTTGCAAATCATTTTCAAGAACATAAATTAATTGACTTTGCGAGGTCACTAAAAAAATGACAGATCAATTTAATGATGAAACAAAAATTGCTAATATAGATGGTAAAGAATACACCAAATTTGATGCTCAAAAGATACTAAAAAGATTAAAAATTATTATTTTTGTAATGTTATTGTTAATTAGTTATCTTTTCTTTTTTTCAAAAGATAATATGTCATCAAAAACTAAACAAACATTAATTTCCATATCTGTTGGAACTTTAATGGCAATTGTTTATAGTATAAGAGTTCAAATTTTATTAAATAAAAAAATGAAAAAAAGGTTCTAAAAATGAAAATAAAAAATATTTTCAAACATAAAAATTTAACAAATTTTTGTGCACAAAAAAACTTTGTTTTTTTAGTGTCTCAAAATCCTTGGAGGATTTTAAGAAAATGAAAAAAATAGGATTAGCACTAAGCACTGGTGGAGCAAGAGGATTATCTCATATTGGAGTAATTAATGTACTAAAAAAAAATAATATTCCTATAGATTATATTGCAGGTACAAGTATGGGTGCAATAGTTGCTGCTTATTATGCACTTAACTTAGAAGTAAAATCATTAGGAAAAAAAATAGTTAGTATGTCAAAAAGAGATTTCATCAAATTAATTGATTTAAACAATCCAAAAAAATCTATAATTAAAGGAATTAAAATAAGAAATTTTCTAAAAACTGTTTTTAAAGATTATACATTCAAAGATACAAAAATACCTCTGCAAGTCACATCAACATCATTAAATGATGGAAAACTTGTTGTATTCAAATCAGGTAAAATTATTGATGCAGTAATTGCTTCTGCAACATATCCCGGTGTTTTTCCACCTGTGAAATTTAAAGGAAGATATTTAGTAGATGGTGGCCTTATCGAACCAACACCTATTTCATTATTGCAAAATATGGGAGCAGAAAAAAGTATTGGTGTTGATTTATGGGTAAGAAAATTAACCAAACATGACAATACAAATATTATTTTTGTCATCCAAAGAACATTAGAAATTATGCTTACTGGTTTGTCACGTCATGAAGAAAAAACTTATGGTAAAGACGTTCTTATTCTAAGACCTAATATTGGAAGCAAGATTAATACTTTCTCATTTCATAAATCTAAAAATTATATATCAAAAGGACAAAAAGAAACTGAAGAAAATATAAAAAAAATAAAACGATTTGTAAAATGAATAAATTTACTAAAGACATAATTATTGGACTTGAAATACATATTGAACTAAATACAAATACAAAATTATTCTGCTCATGCCAAACTCAAGGAAATGAATCACCAAATACAAGAACATGTCCAATCTGTCTTGGACATCCAGGAAGTAAACCAGTAACTAATAAAAAGGCAATTGAATATGCAATAAAACTTGCAATGGCACTTGATTGCAAAATTGCAAAACAAGTCATATTTTCAAGAAAATCTTATTTTTATCCAGATATGGCAAAAAATTACCAGATAACTCAATATGAAATACCTATTGGTGAAAAAGGAAGAATCCCAATTGGAAAAAAAGAAATTGGAATTACAAGAGTACATATTGAAGAAGATCCCGCTGCTCTTGTACATCCAGGTGGAATAGGTAATGCAAAATACGTACTTGTTGATTATAATAGAAGTGGAAATCCATTATGTGAAATTGTAACTAAACCAGAATTAAATTCACCAGAAGAAGCTAGAGAATTCATGAAAAATCTAATTACAATTTTACAATATCTAAATATATTTGATCCTAAAAAAAATATAATAAAAGCAGATGCAAATATATCAATAAAAGAATCAGGATATATACGTTCTGAAATAAAAAATATT
The DNA here is from genome assembly GCA_018671515.1 of archaeon. GTDB lineage: Archaea > Nanobdellota > Nanobdellia > Woesearchaeales > GW2011-AR15 > JABHHN01. The sequence continues at coordinate 3,954 of JABHHN010000011.1, forward strand.
ACTGGATTTAAAGACATACAAAGAGCACTTAATTATGAAATAGAAAGACAAAAAGAACAAGGAATAAAAATACAACAAACAAGATCTTGGGATTCAGATAAAGGAACAACATCACTTCTTAGAAAAAAAGAAACACAAGAAGATTATGGATATATTTTTGACCCTGATTTAGTTCCTATTGATATTACAAGTGATTTGAAAAAAAGATTAAAAAAAGAGATTCCAGAATTACCTAATCTTAAATATAATAGATATATTAAAGATTTAAAATTATCAAATGATGATGCAAACGTTCTTGCAAATGATTTTCATCTAACCAAAATATTTGAAAAAGCAATTAAAAAAGTCTCTTCAAATTTAGCTGCAAAATGGATAAGAAAAGAATTAGTAAGAGTTCTAAATTATAATAAAATTGAAATACAAGATATGAAAATAAATATTGAACAATTTATCTCTTTATTAGAATTATTAGGCAATAAAAAAATTACAGGTAAAGTAG
>JABHHN010000012.1 GCA_018671515.1 archaeon
ATTGAAAAATTTAAAATATTATCAGAAAATGCAATGGCTGTATTAGAATTTGAAAGAGGAAATAAAGTAACAAAAGAAGATGTTCCAATTGGTAAAATGGCAATAACAATATTACCTATAGCAGATGCACCTATAATAGGAAATGTTATGTATAATTTTGGATCAATTGGTGATTATAATGAAGATAGTAATTTAGAATTTGAAGAACCAGCAGTAATTGATATATTTTATAGTGAAGAAGATCTTCCACCAAATGTGTTAGAAGAAGATTTAGAAATAGGGTGTAAGGATAAAGGACTCTGGAAAGCCGTTCCAACCGTGATTGACACTCAAAAAAATATAGCAGAAGGTTTATTATTTGGGTCTGCTATATGTGCATTACATACAAAATGTAATGATATAAATGTTGAAGAAGTAATATATTTAGACACTGGGGAACTTGAAAATATTAATTTTGGTGATAATTTGGAAATTCATGAAAAAGGATTTCCAATATATATTGCTCCTGGAGAGTGTATTAATTCAGATTTATTTAAATTCATAGATATTTATATCAATGGTAAATCAAAAATAAGTCTTTTAAATGAAGAGCATGGAAAATCTATTTTGACTAAAAATAATTATGATGCATCTGATAAAATCATTGGAAAAGGATCTTGTTTTGCACCAGTTCAGGAAATAAATTATGAACTTTTGGATACTGAAGTTACAATTGGACCGGATTCTACATACGAGGATGAACCAAAAATTAGTTCTTTTTATGATAAATATGTTTTTAGTTCTAATAATAAAGATGATAAAAAAACTGTTAATCAGAATTTTTTTGAAGCTGTAGGTGAAGGAATAAATTATATTTCTTTTGAGGATATTGATTTAATTTCAGATTTAGATAAAAAATTTGGCAGAGCAATATTAAAAATTGGAAAAATAGATCAAAACACACACATAAGTTGTGGAGAAACACAAATTTTTGATAATTTTCAACAAATAATCCTTGGTGATAGATATAAAGGTAAATGTTATGATGGTAAAGAGGAAAATGTTGCACAAAGATTATTTGCATATTATCCAAATTCAATTTGTGAAGCAGATTATTCAGAACCTGTTTGCACAGAATTATTTTATTGTCCCGTATATCCTGAAAACATCCCATATTCTTTTGATTTATCAGATGAAATAGGGAAAAGCCAAAGGATGTGTTCTTATTCATATTTAGATCATTCTACAACAAAAGAATATAATATTGATTTTATAGAATCTGGAAAAGTATATTGTCTTCCAGACCTAAGTGGATGTTCACAAGGAAGCTGCTTAGGTTGGTGTGCACCAGATAAAGGAGGAGTTCTAAATTATGATATTTCATTAGGTGAAGGAATAATAGCTCCATTTGATATTACTTGTGGAAAAAATGGAGAGTTTGATATTCCAACTTGGAGTGAATTAGTTTGTGAATATAAAGGAAAGAATTATCATTATGATTCTGTAATTTGTAAAGAATCTGAAACACAAAGTTGTGGTGGAAAGTATTGTGAGGAAATGTGTTATTCAAATGATGGTGTATTTGGATGGCAAACACCAGATTTATCAGGATTACCAAGTAAATCTTGTTCACTTGATATGGATTCTCAGGAAGTTTTTTGTAAAACAATTGAAGGTAAAAAATATGAACTTTATTCTGTAGCTTGTATAGCAGAAGAGAATTTACCTTATCCACCTATAGATTTTTCAGATATAGATTTTGAAGTTGTATGTGTATATGATATAAATAATGGACCAATTTGGGAGAAAATAGGAAATACATATGCCGGAGACGCATGTTTTTGGTTACCTAATTTTAATTGTGAAGTAAATTATTGCCAGAATGAATGTACAGGTATTGATTGTTTAGAATATTGTAATAGAAGGCAGACAAGGGAATGTAGATGAATAAAAAAGGAATGCAAGTAGAAATATATAAGATGATTATTGTACTGATATTTATTTCTGTGACAATACTAATTTTTTCAAGTTTTTTTTCAATAAATTCTAAATTTAGTAGAGAAAGACAGTTTGTTACATTCATAAATGATATAAATATCCAAGCAAAAAGTATGATTGGTTCAATAAATAAAATTGAAGAAATTTCTTTTAAAAAAATAGAGAATATTGACAAAATATATATTGTTAATATGGAGGCAGATCTTTCAACTTTAGAATTTAATGAGAATGAATTATTAGAAGAAAATATTCATGATAAAGCCGTAGACAATGTTTTTTTTTTTGAAAATAATAAAATGGTATATTCTGGCGTAGTAGAAAATTTGAACATAAAACAACCACATTATATTTGTATTGAAAAAATGTTAAACCAAATTGACATAAGGTTTGTAGGGGGATCAAAAGGTTCAGATCTGAAAGTAATTAATGAAGAAAACGATTGTTCTTATTCTTTATTGACTCGTGAAATAGTTACTGAAACATTTGGAGAGGAAAGTAAGGATGATTTCATAAAAAAATTAGATTTTTTCAAAAAATTATCTAAAAATATAGATGTAGGAATTAAAATAGATTATGAAATTGAATATGATCCATATGAGGATATTACAAAAGTGAAATTAAAATTGACATCTGAAAATCCAATTGAAGATTTAGAATATTTTCTAAAACTTCCTAAATGTCTTTTGGAAGAAGCAAACATAGATTCATTTGTTCATTCAAAATCTGAAGTAGATACAGAGATTTTAAATGTAGATCCACTTGTGATGTGGAATTTTGGTGCAGTTGATAACGAAGAAACAGAAACCACTTTTGTAAAAGTTGGAAAAATAAGTGATATTTGTAAAGAATTGATAAGTTATTTTGCATATGCAAAGGAGACTGGAATAGGAACTGGTATAATTGAGAGTGAGCGATCACCATATGTTGATTTAGATAAAGATGGAAAAATAAATAATGAAGATGTATATCCTGACGATGGAGATAATGATGCATTTCCAGATAGTTGGGAATTATTTTTTAACTATGATATAAATGATCCAAATGTTCCAGATAAACATGGAGATGATGATTTGGATGGTGCAACAAATTTAGAAGAATATAATTTCGATATAGATCCTAAAAATGAGGATTCTGATCAGGATGGATTATTAGATGGTTATGAAATAGATCTTGGAATTAATCCAAATGATGATGATACAGATGATGATGGAATGAAAGATTTTTATGAAGTAACATTTGGTTTAGATCCAAATAATGATGATACAGAAAATGATATTGAACCTGATGGATTAAATAATTACGATGAATACAAGATAGGAACTAACCCTAATGATGAAGATTCAGATAATGATGGGATTTTGGACTTTGATGAAATAGAAAAAGGAACAAATCCAAATGATGATGATACAGATGGTGATGGTATTATTGATGGAGATGATGCATTTCCTGATAATGAGGCTTATTCATTTGATTTTGATGGAGATGGTTTTCCAGATGACGATTATGATTGTAAACAACATGAAGATAGCATTCTGGATGGTGATTGGTCTTATGATTGTGCAGAAAGTCCTTATTGTTATTTTGAAATCTTATTTGATATTGGAAAATGTAAAAATAATGTAGAAATTCCAAAATGTTTTTCACAATCTGATAAAAATTTTTGCTGTACAAATTATGGTACAACAAATAATTGTCTAAGTAACTGGGGATGTATTTTAAATGAGCAAAATAAATGTGTTTATTTAGAAGAAGAATCAGATGATGAATGTTTAATTATAGATTCTGCAGATATATGTATTGAAAATGATAAATGTATAATTACTTCAAAACATAATCAAATAAAATGTGAATTAAAAGAAGAAGTCTTACCTTGTGATAAAAATCATTGTTGTTCAAAATATAATTTTTTAAATAGAGTAAAAGTGGATTCTACATTTTTAAGATATTGTCATGAAGGTTGTTTTGATAATGGTTGGAAGTGTGTACATGATAACTAAAATAATGAATTAAATTTAAATTAATTCAATCTTAGTTTCAAATAATTTTTTTACAAAAATAAAATATCCATAAGCATAGAAAATTAAAGTTATCAAAAAGAAATTTAATTCTAAAATTTTTATGATGATTTGAAAAAAATCTACCATGTAAATAGTAATTGGGCTATATATATCTATAGAACTTAAGAATTCGAATACTTTTGTATACATACAATTTGTTGAGTCACAAATTAATGATGATGATTTAGTATAAAAATTTACTATGCTTATTAAAAAGAAAAATAGATAATATGTGACAAAACATAGGAATGGAATTTTAATTAGTTTCATCGAAATTTTATTTTTTATTTTGTAAATTATAAAATATAATATTGAGCTTATTAAAATAATTAAATTTAGATTATTCAAATATTCTAAATTATAATTAAAACTGGCAGAAACACCAATTATATTTTTTTGACTAAAATTTCCAATATAAAATAAAGGTTTTATTAAAAGGATAAATAAAGATACAAAGTAAATTGGAATATATTTTTTTTTAATGGATATTTTTTTACCTTTGAATAATTCATACCATAGCATAGTTCCTCCAAAAGAAACAAAGGATAGGGCAATAAAATTATAAATATATGCTAAAAATAAAGAAAATTTACCTTCAAAAAGCATACCTATAGCCTTTAAAATATTAATTGAAGAATAAGTATTAAGATATACATTCTTGTTTATTCCTAAAAATACAGGAAGTATAAGAAGTATAAAGTCTGTTAATATGTTTAATAATATTATACCTGTGAATACTAACCAAATTTTTTTTTTAATATGAAATGATTCAGTTAAATTTTCATCTAAATCATCTATGAAAGATAGTATTTTTTTTCCTTTTTTTATATTTTTTATATTTTTTGATTTAAGACTACTAATAAAATAAATTATTGCAAATGAACCTAATAATATAATTGGTTCGTGTAAAGCTAGCGTAAACCATTCAACAATTAAACTAAAAAAAGTTATAAAAAACCCACAAAGCATTACAAATGAAATTATAGTTCGATATATTTTATTTAATTTATTTTTTGGTTTACCAGTTTCATTTATTAATGAAACAAATGATTTTTTTTCAAAAGAAAATTTAAATCCAATAATTATTGATAACATTATTAGGATTATTCCTCCTATTGGGAATAAAATGAATTGTAATACAATATCATGAGAATTCGTATTAAGAAATTTAGTAAATTTTGAAAACAATATTATTTCTTTAGTTGATGCTATAAAAAAAATAAAATCACTTAACATAAATAAATAATATGAAATAATTAATATCAAATCAAAATTTTTATTTTTTATAAATGAATTTTTATAGATATAATCTTCTCTTTTTTTCCCAAAAAGAATCCTTATTATACTTATTTTATAAAATACATAACCAATTGCAAGCCATGACATTATTTTGACTAAAAATTCTATGTCTCCTGCAGATACTGAAGAAAAAAATTTCAAGAGATTAATTATTATTACAGTTACAACAGCTATTAGTTCAAAATTATTTTTATTTTTAGTCATGTCTCTTCTAAATTTTTAAATAATGTTTTAAGGCCGGGTTTGATATCTTCACTAATTTTATTGTGATTATATGGGATAATTAGCCATTTTGTATTTTTTTTTGGATTTACAAAAATTAAACATAGTTTTTTAAAAATAATAAATTTCACCCAGTTTTCTATTATGAATTTTAAATTCTCTTTTTTATTTAAACAAATAACAGTTGTTTTAATTATAATTTTATCGTTATTAATTTTCTCTTTTATTTCTTCAAAAACACTGACATCTAATTTGGGATATATAAGATATTTTATTTCGTGGTTAGTATATAAACTGATAAAACCGTTTTCAATTTTTTTAATTTCTTGAATCTCTTTTTTAATTAAATCTCTATTTTTTATATATACTTGTGTCCAATCAATCAAATTTTTATCAAACATTTTTCAATTCAATTTTTTCAATGATTTTATAAATAGTATGAGGAATTAAAAAACTTACTAGGTAAATTGGAAAAATAATTTTTATATCATTAATATGAAAATTAGGGAATAATTCATTGAATCTTCCTAATGTACTTAACCACATTAGGCTTTTTGTCACTACAAATATATTTATTAATGCAATAATAGGTAAGAATACACTTGCAATGATATAATGGTGATGTGTTATATATTCAATATCTCTGATTAGCATATCAACAAGTGCACCAAAACATATTCCTAGAATGATGGACATTAAAATTATTACCCATAATGGAAGAATTAAGACCATTGGTCCAAGTGCTAAGGATACTAATAAATTTCCAATTATGGAAATAAAAAGTGCAAACCAAACCATTGCTTTATCTAACCATTTTAGAAAAGGATGTTTTTTTTTATCAGCAATATGTAAAATTTCAAGAGTTTTATTGATATAATTATCTTCCCAGTTTTTTTCTTTCATCCTTTTTTTTATTCTATGGTGTAGTTTCATTTATTTTTTTATTTGAATCCTATTTTTTTTAAAATATCGTCCATCATAGAATCTTCTTTTTTTGTTACAGAATGAACATATTTTTGTCCTAGAAGTTTTGCAGCTAGTTTTTTGTAAGCTATTGCTCCAGCAGATTCAGGATGACTGTAAGTTATTGGATTTTTAGTATATTTTGCAGCTCTAAAGGTATCATCATCAGGAATTTCTCCAATTATTTTATGTTCAAGTAGAGTTTCAATATTTTTTAGTGGGATATCTAAATCATCTCCACTAGATCTAGTTATGATTACTCCTGCAATTTTTTTACCGTGTTTTTTAGCAACATTGATAGTTTTTATTGTATCAGTTATAGACGCAAGTTCAGGATGGGTTACCAAAATAATTTCATCACCACTTTTTATTGCAGATATAGATTCTTCACTAATTCCTGCACCAGAATCAATGATGACAATATCTGTCATTCCAGTTAAATCAAGCATCTTTTCAGATAATTTTTCATGGTGTTTGATTCCTGAGTCTTTTGCTGAGATACTCCCAGGTATAATTTTTAATCCATTTGCATGCATATATATTGCTTCACTGATATGATTTTCATCTCTTAGAACATTATGTAATGAAATTGGAACTGTTGAAGAACCTAAATAAATTCCTATATTAGGTGTCGAAATATTGGCATCGACAACAATGACATCTTTTCCATATGTAGAAAGGGCAGAACCAAGATTGATAGCTGTAGTTGTTTTACCTACACCTCCTTTTCCTGAAGCAATAACAATAAACTTTGTCATCTGTTCACCAATAAATTATAATTATTAATTTTCTTTTTCAAAAATATTTTTTGTCATATTTTCTATGAATTTAGCAATTCTATGATAATCTTCAGTCATATTATCTATATTTATTTCGACAACCTTTCCATCAATTAATGCAGACATAGTAACATGTCTTCTAAATTCATTTCTTTTTTCATAATTAGTAGCTCTTTTTATTTTTCTAAATAAGATATATTTGTCCATATTTTCCATAATTTTTATATCGTTTGCAAAAATTTCTTGGATTTTTTTAACTCTTAATATTGGAATTTCAGGGACTTCATCTATTTTACCATCATTCTGTGCCATTTTTAGAAGAGTGTCTATTGAAAATTCATAACATGTAATCATTCTCTCAACAATACTTTTTAGAACGTCCACAGTTCTGGTGTATTTTAATGTGACATATATGAGGTGATCAATCCTCTTTAATTCTTCTCTTGCGACTAGTATTGCTTCTTTCATTTTTTTACCTCGTTTTGCATAATTGTTATAAATGATTTGATGTCTAAAAAATTAAGGCATCAATCTATCATTTTTTTCTATAATTTTAAAAATATTTTCACAAAATAATTTTGATTTTATCAGGAAATCTTTTATATCTTTAATAGATATTGTTTTTATATCATAATTTTCTGAACAAATAACAAATTTATCCTTTCTACGAAATTCAATTGGTGATTCTTTATGTTTTAAGATTATTTCTTTAATTTCACTAATTAACGTTAAATATTCTTTTGGGATACTATATCTTTCAACACATCTCATCCGAAACATATTGAATTTTGATTCAAAAGTATCTTGAAATGGAGGTATTCTCTTATATTTTCTTTCATAATATAAAATAGAACTAATGGAACTTTCCATTGATTGAAAAATATTTTCTAAGACAGCCATTAAAATTTTTGGATCTTGGACAATAGGATAAGTCATAGTCAGCATATGATCAGCGACTCTGATTTTTTTAAGGGCACCCTCTCTTTCTTCATTATATCTTTCCATAAGAAATATAGTAATATTATTTTATTTATAATTATTCTTTTTGTAAGGAAATAATAGCTTCTGCTAAATCACCATTAGATTCTTTTAGTGCTTTTTCTGCTATTTCTTTATTGCAAGATGATTGTTCCATTACTGTTTTTATATCTTCTTCACTTATTTCAGGTTCTTTAGCTTCTACATCTCTTGTTTGTTCATCTCCTGAAATCTGATATGTCCAAGTACCCATCATATTTATTTTAGAAATTTGAGGGTTTCTGATAATTATGTCTTTAGATTTTGTCCTTATGACAACGGCAATAGCATCATCAATTTCAATTTGTTCCATACCAAGCTTTTTCATAGCTTGCTTCATTTGCCTTGGATTCATTCCAGGAATCATTTAATTTATCCCCAAAATTTTAAATCCATAGTTATAGAGAATGAATTCTAATATTAGTACGATGACTATAAAAAAGACAATATGTCCAGGTTGAAATTGAACTTTTGACTTGAAATCATCATAATATCTTGTAATTCCTGCACCACTACTTGGCATGTTTACTTTATTATTTCTGGCCATGATTTGAAGTGAATAATGCATAATTTAAAAATATTATCTTTATTATACACAAAAAAATTATTTTAAAAATTTAAATACTTCAATTTTAATCAAATAGACAATACCCATTACAAATCCAATTCCAAGAGATATGTAGAAATATTTTAAAAATTCAATTTTTTTGATTATTATTCCATAGAATAAAAATATTAAATAAGTAGTCAAGAGATATATAATTCCATATATCAATGCTTCAAAGAATCTATTTTCTTTGAATTTGAATTTTTTAAAAAGCAATTTTATGAACATATTGAGTAAGAATAAGAGTCTTATTTAATTATATTATGAAAAATTTATGTAATTTACCAACATTCATGTAAAATTAAATCTTGTTTTAGACCAATATTTGTCAAAGTGTTATTAATTAATTCAAATAATTTTTTAGGAGTACAGATATATGTTTCATATTCATTTATATTTTCAATATTTGAAATATAATCTTTAATAAATTTTTCATTCATTCTTCCTTGAATTCCAATCCATTCATTTGGTTTTTTTTCAATTTTAGAAGTAAAAGAAATATATATTTTGAAATTTCTATTTTTTTCATATTCTAAAAATTCATCAATATAATGAAAATCATCTTTATTTCTTGCACAATAAAAAAGTAAAATCGGAATGTCTTCAAATAAATGATAATATTCACGTAATATACTCCTTATAGGACAAATTCTAATTCCTGCAGCAAATAAAAGAATTCCTTTAGGTTTTTTTTTGTTTAAAACCATCCTTCCATGAGCTCTACTCATTGATAATTTATCACCAGATTTAACAAAGTCTAATACATTACTTGTAAATTTTCCATTGGGAAGAATTTGAATTAGAAATTCAATAATATTTGATTCATATGGTGCATTACAAATTGAATAAGCTCTTTTTACCGGTCTGTTTTTATCATTAACAAAATCTTCTTTTGAAAGCATTACAAATTGACCTGCTTCAAAATTAAAATCATCATTTTCAAAATTTTGAAACCTGATTATTTTTGTATCATGATTTTGTCTTTTGACTTCTTTGCAAATTATTTTATGTTGATTCAATGTTATATTTAGAGCAATTCTTCTATATTAACTTTTCTTTTTATTTCCCACATAGCTTTTCCATCAGATTTTTTTATCTGTGGATATAGATCGCTAAGTATTTCTCTTTCTTTTTTATAAAAAATTCCAAGTGGCATTTTAGCATTATCATTATTATAATCAAATTCATCTGCTTTTTTCATTGCAATATCAGAATTTTCTAATTCATTATCTTCCAATTGGTAAGAATTTTTTAAAAATGTTCTTGTATCATGTAAAACTACACATGGTTGTATTATTTCAACAAAGGAAAGACCTCTATGATTTATTGCTTTTTCAATAATTCCCGGGCTATTTTTCATATCAAGTGCATTTATTCTAGCAACAAAGCTTGCACCTGAAACCAAAGCTAATTTTATAGGGTTTATTGGAAAAGGTCTTATCAATGGAGTAGATTTTGTTTTTTTACTTTTTTCTGTTGTTGGTGTATTCTGTCCAGTTGTTAATGCAAATATCTGATTATCATGTACAAATATAGTCATATCAGGATTCAATCTACATGCATGAATAAAATGAGACATACCTTCTGAGTAAGTATCACCATCACCAACAAAAGTCAAAACTTTCAGATTTTGATTTGCAAGTTTTATTCCAATAGCATTAGGAATTGCTCTTCCATGTAATCCATATATTCCACTTATACCTAAATAATCATATATTTTTCCATGACAACCAATACCTGTAGTCATTGTAAATTCTTCTATAGGTGTACCTTTTGTTATCAAATTTTTAAGAGCTTTTTCTATTGAACTTAATAGAACAAAATTTGAACAACCAGGACACCATGTAATAGGAAATTTGGTTTTAACTTCATTACTCATTTTTTCCACCTCACTAAAGAATTAACAATATCATGAGGTGTAAAAGGCATTGCATCATATTTTAATAATCTTTTTTCTTTTGGAATTATAATTCCTGTATGTTTAGTTATTAGATCTGAAAGTTGTCCAACAACATTATTTTCAACAACAATAAAATCTTGTGAATCCTCAATCATTTTTTTAACTTTATCTTTTGGAAATGGTTCTAAATAAAGAATTTGTAAAAATTTAGCATTTAATTCATCTAATGAATCTAATATTGCACCTTTGGTAGAACCAAAACCAATTATTAGATTTTTACCATTTCCATAAATTTTTGTGGTTTTGAAATTTTCAATTTCTTTTTCATAATCTTTAATTTTTTCTAATCTTCTTTCAATTCCTTTTTTTATTTCAATAGGATCTTCAGTTGTTTCTTTATTTGGTAAATGTTCATAACTTGTTGCCTTGACAATTGTTTTTCCAGGATAATTTGGATGGTTTCTGTCTTTTACATCTAATATTTCGGGAGGTTTTTCAAAACATATCATATCTTCTGCCAAGTGTTTATCAGATAATATAATTGATAATAACCCGAATTTATACGAAAGATAAAATGCTTGATTTGTTAATTCAATACATTCTTTTGCGTCTCCAGGTGCTATTAATATTCTTGAAAAATCTCCATGACCTGAATATAGAGCGGCATTTAAATCACCTTGAGATGTATATGTTGGAGCACCAGTTCCAGGTCCTTGTCTTTGTATAAGTGCAACTACAAGAGGTATTTCTGATATTCCTTGAAGACTAAGAGTTTCACTCATTAAGTCAAAACCACCACCTGAGGTTGAGGTAAAAGTTTTAGCACCTGCAAAAGCAGCACCTATTGTATTGTTTATTGCACCTAATTCATTTTCAGGTTGGTGTACAACATAATTGTATTCAATTTGTTTTTTTGCTAAATCATGTAATATTGTTGTAGCTGGACTCATTGGATAGGCAAAATAAATATCCAAACCTGAAGCAATTGCACCTATTGCAATTCCATAATTTCCATTGATAAAATATTTTTTATCTCCTACTTTTTTTAGTGAATATTTTTCTTCAACTAATTCATTACCTAATTTTGCAGCTAAAATATCATGTTTTAAAATTTCTCCAGAAAAATTTTCATTAAATACTGATTCTAATTCATTTAATTCAATCCCTAATTTTTTTATAACTGAGCCTGCATAGATTGCGTTTACAACTTTTTTATCTAATTTATGTTCTCTAATTAATCCTCTAGAATTAATGATTTCTTCACTTATTATTTCATTTTTATCTGATAATTCATCTTTATGAAATTCAATAGTATTTTGATCCAATGCAACTAATAAATCAATTTTATTATCATATGATTTTATTGGTTTATCTGATATACATAATACATTAAAATTATGTCCACCTCTAATTAAAGATTGATAATCTTTGTAATTGAAAACCCAATAACCTAGATTGGTTGCTACCTTTCCAATCATAATTGATAATTCATTGATTCCTTGTCCTGCTTTTCCACCAAATAATATATTCATTCTCATATTCATCATTCATTAATTATATTGAAATTTTTATTCTTATTTTTTTCTAATATTCTTCTAACTTTTTGAAAATTTAAAAATCTATCTGAATCGTCAATGTTGTAGAGAATATTTATAAATTTATTTAGCTTAAGTATATGAAAAAGATGTAATGTACGTCGAAAAAGATATAAAATTATTTATAGACAAAGATAGCATACCATTACTTAATGGAGTAAAAATTGATTATCTAGATGGCTTGCAGGATTCAGGATTTAATATAAATAATCCTAATTCAAAAGGAAATTGTGGTTGCGGTTCATCTTTTCATTAACTAATAGGTGATATAAAATGGCATTAATTGGATCTGATTATTCAACATTAAACAAAGGTGATATTGCACCTAATTTTGATTTGATGAGTACAGAAGGTAGAACACATTCTTTAAACGAATTTAATGGAAAAAAAGCAGTATTGATTGTATTTATATGCAACCATTGTCCTTATGTCATTCCAAAATTAGAGGAACTAAATAGAATTTCAGAAGATTTTTCTAATAAGGGTTTAGTAGTTTTAGGAATCAATTCTAATGATGAGAGAAATTATCCCGAAGATAGTTTTGAGAATATGAAAAAATTAGTTGATGATGAAAAAATAAAATTTATGTATCTTAGAGATGATACCCAAGAAGTTGCAAAGGCATATGGTGCAGCATGTACTCCTGATCCATTCTTATTTAATTCTAAAATGGAATTGGTATTTCATAGTAGAATAGATGATACACATGGTGATAATCCAGTAATTACTCATGAATTATATAATGTAATTGAAGAATTTTTGAAACATAAAAAAATTTCTGTTGAAGAACAACCTTCTATGGGATGTAGCATAAAATGGAAGTATTAATAAAATAATCATTATTATCAAAAGACATGAACCAAAAACATATTGGTATAATTTTGATAATTATTGGAATACTTATGTCAGGATTTCTATTTATATCTAAATCAAAAGAAGATCAATATATTAAAGAAATAATGCTTCAAAATGAATCTTGTTTTTTAGAAGATGGGACCTGTCTTCATGCAGATAGAGATATAACAATATATATTTTAGGAGCAATAATTTCTGCTTCTCTTACTATTTTAGGGGTATATTTAATATTTTTTGACAAGACTCAAAAAATATTGAGTGAAAATCAGATTCTAATTTCAGAAGCGTTAGTGGAAGCTAAAAGATCTGAAAAAAATAAAGATGAGTTTGCTGCATTTCTTTCAGGATTTAATGTTGAGGAACAAAAAATACTAAAAGCAATTCGAGAACAAACTGGAATAAAACAGTCAACTCTTAGGTTTAGAGTAGATATGTCAAAGACTGCATTATCGTTAGCATTAAAGTCTCTTGAGAGCAGAAAAATAATTTCTAAAAAAGCTTCTGGAAAGTCCAATCAATTATTTTTAATAAAGAAGTTTTAAACGTTCTAGAACAAAAAATTTATTATTTTAAACGTTCTGATATACATTTTTTCTATCGAATGGTATATATAATTACTAGTTACTCTAATATGAAAAAAGTGAAAAAAATGGAAAAAATAAAATTATCAGTTAAAGGAATGCATTGTAAAGCATGTGAGATGTTAATAGAAGATGGTTTATCAGAAACAGAAGGGATAGATAAAACAAATATATCACATGAAGAAGGATATGTAGAAGTTTCATATGATGAAAATAAAATAGATGTGTCAAAAATTAAAAAGATAATAGTGCAAGAGGGGTACAAGGTAGAATGATTATAAAAAGAGGTTTTATTGCAGAAGGCACGATTTCTAAATCTAATGAGAAAATAATTAAAAGGGCAGTTTCTAAAATAAAAGGTGTAGAAGATGTGATTTTTGATTATTCAAAAGAAACAGGGCATGTTACATTTGATGATAAAAAAACAAATATAGATGTAATTCTTGATACAATAGAAAAAAATGGAAAATATGAGTGTTTTATATTAGAAGAAAAATTTGATAAAAAAGAAAAAACAATTTATGTTGAAGGAATGCATTGTCCTAGTTGTGAAGTTTTAGTTGAACGAAAATTAAAGAAAATTAAATACATAGACAGTGTTGATGTTGATTTTAAAAAGGGAAAGGCAGTAATTTCTTATAGTAAAGAACCAAAAAATAAAGATATTAAAAACGTAATAAAATCTTGCGGGTATAATGTATGCAGTGAGCCATCAGCTGATCCTAAAAAAAATTTGATAGAGATTGGTGGTATTTTAGTAATAATACTTGGTTTTTATCTATTGATGAATAAATTTAATTTATTTCCAGATGTTAATATATCTGACAATATGAGTTATGGTGTAATATTCATGATGGGTCTCGTTGCTGCAATGTCATCATGTTTAGCTGTAACAGGTGGATTATTATTATCATTATCTGCAAAATATAGTGAAAAACACCCGAATTATTCAGGATTTCAAAAATTGATTCCACATATTAATTTTAATATTGGAAGAATTGCAGGATATACTTTATTTGGTATAGCTCTAGGTGCATTTGGTTCAGTCATTTCTGTTTCAATAGCTTTTTCAGGGATTTTAACTATTCTTGCAAGCTTAGTGATGATTGCTTTAGGTATGCAATTGATAGGCATTTTCAAATCAACATTAAATATTAAATTACCAAAAGGAATTGCTCATAAAATACATGATTTAGAAAAATCAGATCATAAGGCAATGCCATTTGTTTTAGGTGGACTTACTTTTTTTCTTCCTTGTGGATTTACTCAAGCTTTGCAGATTTATGTATTAAGTAAAGCAGATCCTATTGTTGGTGGTCTAACTATGCTTGTTTTTGCACTTGGAACAGCACCATCATTATTGTCTGTTGCAGCGGTTTCAAGTTTCCTAAAAGGTGATTTTCAAAAACATTTTTTTAAATTTGCAGGAGTATTAGTTGTTGTGTTAGGATTATTTAGTCTTAATCAAGGATATACTTTAGCTACATCAGAATTAGATTTTGGTTCCCAGACAGGAATTGCTGATACTACATCTGGAAATACAAATGTTGCGCCCGTTAATAAAGTTGAAATAGTTGATGGACGGCAAATTGTAAATATGAAAATTGTTAGATATGATTATTTTCCATCAGAGTTTACGATTGTTGAAGGAATACCTGTTGAATGGAGAATTGATGGTAGTCAGGCAGCAGGATGCGCACAAGTAGTCACAATTCCAAAATTAAAGATACAAGAGGTTATTTCAGGTGCTAATAATATAATTGAATTTACACCTACAAAAACAGGTAGACTTGATTTTATGTGTAGTATGGCAATGACAACACCTGGAGCACATTTTAATGTTATTCCAAACACTGAGATTTAATATTATAAACATACAAATATAAAGATTGAAATATCTTTGATGTTTGTAGTGTTTTATTTTATTAAAATGATGAAAGGGAAGATAAATGTTAGATAATTTTTTACCAATAGATTTGATTAAAAAAAATCTTTCAATAATTTATAAGAAAAAAAAATCATATATTGTTACCATATTTTCTTCTTTATTTATTGCTGTAATTATGTTTTATTTTACAGATTATAAACTAACTGTAGGAAATATGGGTTTAATTCATGCAAATGTTGAAATATTTTTTCAATTTTTAATTATGATATTTTTTGGAATAAATATTGGAGTATTAAGCTACAGATTGATGCACACAAATGAAGTGTCAATAAAATCAAAAGGGAGTACAACTTTAGGTTCAATATTTGGGATAATTGTTTCAGGATGTCCACTTTGTGGAATTACTATTGCATCTTATTTAGGGTTATCATCTCTAATTGCAACACTTCCTTTTTTTGGTTTGGAACTTAAAGTAATTGGAATATTATTATTATTATATTCTACGATTACATTACTAAATAAACCTTTCACATGCACAATTCCAAAGAGTAAAAGTAAAAAAAAATCAAATGAAAAAAATAAATAAATTTACAATTTTATTAATATTGATTATTTTAATTTCTTCATGTACTCAAAAATTATCTGATGATGTAATTTTTAGAATTGACATACTTTATGAACATACAATATTGATGGAAGATTATTCTAAACCGGAGACATTGCAATCTATGAATATTGATGTGGACGTATTAGAACCAAGTGAATCAATTGACACAATAAGAAAGATGGAGTTACTTGAAATGTCATATGGTATGGAAACAGAAGGAACATACGAAGAGAGAGTTTCACAACTAGAAGACAAGATGAATCAGTTGATGGATGAATGGGTTTTGTTGGAGAATAGTTGAATTAATAAAAATTCAAGGTGTTAAGTTGTATTTATTGACAGTTTCCTTTTATTTTTCTAAGATCGTTTTGAAATAATTTAATCTCTCCAGAATTTTTATTAATAGTATAATCTGATTTAATCAATGTAATTTCATCACACGTACCCCAATCTCCACCCACGGTTTTTGTTTCAAAAAATGTATGTTTTATTGAATTATCATCCATTTCTTCAAATGAACTTAGAACTTTTTTTCCATGACTATTGTAATTATTAAATATAGAATACCATTGAAACTCTACAAATTCTTTAACATTTTCCTTTGTTATTGGTTTTTGTTCCAAAATACCTATGTAAATACCTGTACTATAATCGTCGTGAGGGTAAAACCTTATGTATTGCAAATCAGTTACATAACTACATTTATATACTCTATAACGTAGATATTTATCAGGAAAACGTGTTTGATCTAAGATGGTTTTAAATTCAAAAAACTTTTCAGTTTCACTGGTTTCTCGTAAAATTCTATCCCAATTAATTTTTTGATTGTATTCAACAATATCTTTTTCAACAAGTTGTTTGGCTGTATTAAAATCATTTGTACAATAAAATGCAGATTCATTATTTTTCATAACATTTAGATAGTAAACAGAATAAGAAATATTATCTGTTTCAAGCACATCTTTAAAAAAATCATTAGGGACTTTGTAGTCAGAATAAACTGCATCTAAAATTTCTTTATCTGTAAATTCTGTTTGCATAGATTGAAAAACAGGAGGTTGTGGTTTTATTTTAATAGAATTCGAAGGTTCTTTTTGTTGTTGAACACAATTTGTTAATGCAATTATTAATAAAATTATTAAGAAAATATATTTTGTTTTCATAGTTTTACTATTGATTAATTTCTATTTAAAATTTATGTTTTTAAACGAGGCACTTTGAATTTCATTTAACCTCGTGATTAATATAAGTTCGAGAAGTAAAACTCAGAAATAATATGACAAAAAAGTCTAGAAATATTTTAATGAAAAATGACTATTTTTTATTTTTTATAGTAGAGTGTATGAAAAATGGAATATTAAAAACAATAAAAAATATGATTGAATATGTAAATGGTATTGTTCCAAACATACTAATCATTGAAGAATTAGGTGTCATATATATAAGGAAAATTTGTGTAATCACTAGGAAAATAAAAACAGGGATTGATATTGTTAAACTAATTTTCATCAAGTCTTTGTTATATTCATTTTTTTGAAAAAAAATATGAACAATGATTATAGATGTTATTAATGTTAAACTAATATATGCTGATAAAGTAAAATTTACTAAAGAACTTATTATTGGATATATTATAGATAATATAATTGCAATGAATAAACTTTTTCTTTCCATTTTATTATTTTGATTTTTTGTCTATAAATAATTTTTTATTTTTTAGAGCAGATTTTATAAAAATTAGGTATAACTGATCCAAGTAAATTCAATCCAGATAGAACTAGATAATAACTTTAGTGTGCCCCAAATCTCTTTTCAATTTGGATAGTGATGCGTTGTCAGATATGGATTTTAAAAGATAATTATTTCTTTAAGTGCATTTATAAGCTATGTTCACTTGATTATACTTAAGGGGAAGTGAATTACTATTAAGAAGATCATATTTTGAATATTTACAAAAAAGAATGGGGGAAATTAAAATGGGAGATATGGGAATAGATAAATGGTATAAGAAAATGGAAGATCATAGAAAAAAAGGAGATCGAATTATCCAATATCATAAAATTCCAAAAGTAGAAAAAATTTGAGTGAATTCCTTTATGTTGAAGTCGACAGAAAACTTCTTACTTTAGTTAGAGGATGAATGTCGATCTTTTGAAAACGTTTGTTTTCAAAGCCTGGAAATTAATAATTTCCTATGTTTGACATCCAGGAAATCCTTATCGAGAATATGAGCGTGCACACCTCGTACTTATGTCACTATCGTTCCAACTGTCAAACTTTTCAAGTTTAACATTTAGTGCGAGGTAGCGAAGTATTCTAGGATTTCTGTGATCTAAAAAATAGGTATGACTTATTTTAACTTTTATAAAAAAATATATATTACTACTGTTATATTTTAAAGTATAAGGTAAAATGAAATATTTATTGCGTCTGATTTTAGTTGTTGGATTAATGTCTTTTTTAGCTACACCAGTAATTGCTGGAGATATTTGTCAAGGTGATATATTGTGTTATTTATCATTTGGTGCTATAGGATATTTACCATTTTTTTTAATTTTTATAGTAATAACTTTTATTGTTATTAAATTTATCAGTCCATCATTATCACTTAAAAAAAAAGTTATGTTTTCTATATTGTTATCTTTGATAATAATTGTTTTTCATTACAGCTTTCTGTCTATATGGATTGAAAAAACTCAAATAGCAAATAATGATAAAAAACAGTTAAGCCAGATGGATTACAAATTTTTAGTTCCTAATTATATTCCAGACGGTTATTATGTTACCCAGGCGAGAGTTTCAGATTATTTATATTTCATATACGGTGGAAAACATGGAAATTTTATTTTATCGGAGTTTAAAAAACCATCAAGAATATTCTTGAATCCTACTTACTGCATTATTTCTGGTAAATCAACTGAGAGTTTTGAATTTAGGGATGAGTTTTCTTCAATGATGATGACAGGAATACAAGATGATTGTTGGGAAATAAAAACACCAAAAGGAAACAGTATATATTTGATGGATTATCAAGCGACTCAAAGTTCTCCCAAAAGAAATTATGCAGTGACAGTTATAGATGACACTTTAATTACAATTACCAGTTATAGTTTTTCTAATGAGGAACTGATTAAATTAATTGATGGTTTAGAAGAAGAAGAACCAGATAAGATTAAGATAAAAGTAAGTAGTCGAACAATAGGGAGATAGTAAAGTATAATGGAATTTAAAACATAAAATTATTCTATTTTTGTGCTATATAAATCAATTTTGCCACATTTACTACATTTAAATGCTTTTACATAATCATTATTTTTACTTAACAATTTATTTACTGGATCAAAAGTTTTTTTCCGTTCTCCTTGGAACCACATACCTGCATTAAAGAACCCTTCTTTCATTTCGACATTGCATTTTTCACATTTCATAAATATCACCTAATAATTTGTTTCAATTTTGAATATATTAATTTTATGTTATTAAAAGAGTAATATTCATTCTATTTATAATAATTCTCTTCACCATCAAACCATACATTTAAATATGTGAGCAAATATTCAAATAACAATATGAAATCAGATTTAAATAATGCACTAAAGTTCTTCTCTGCTCTTGCAGATGAGACTAGACTTAAGATTCTTCTTAGTCTAATAGAAAAACCACAAAATGTTACACAGATATATGACATAGTTGGAAAAGATACAATGACAATTTCAGCAATTTCACATCAGCTAAAAACACTCGCTGATAATAATATTGTAAAAGTAAAAAGAAAAGGAAGACAGAAAGTATATGGTCTTTCAGAAGATCATTGTTGGTGTATTCTTCGTGATGTCCAGAATAAATTTGATGGATGTTCATGTAAATCATGTAATAAAAATAATTATCACCTGGAGGAATTAATATGACTAAAAAAACTACATTAGATCTGACAGGTATGCATTGTGCAAGCTGTTCAACCCTAATTAACAGAGCACTTGACCGGGTTGATGGTGTAGAAAAAGCAAATGTAAATTTAACAACAAATAAAGCAACAGTTGAATATGATGATAACAAAGTTGAGATAAAAAATCTAATTGAAGCAGTAAAGAAAAAAGGATATGGAGCAAAAGTTGCTGCTGAAAAGGAAGATTATGATAAAGAAGCAAAACTAAGAAAAAAAGAAATTGATGATTTGAAATTTCAGTTTTATTTTGGAATGATATTTGCAGTTCCTGTTTTTATTCTTGGAATGTTTTTCATGAAGACGCCAATTGCATATCAGGATTTAATAATGGGATTATTAGCAACACCTGTTCAGTTTTTTGTAGGATGGCCTATGTATAAAAGTGCATGGAATGCTCTAAAGGGATTTTCTGCCAATATGGATACATTAATTGTAATGGGAACATCAGCTGCTTACTTTTATAGTGTTTATGCGCTTGTTTCAGGCCAAGGACACGTATATTTTGAAGCAAGTGCAGTTTTAATTACAATAGTAGTCTTTGGAAGATTATTGGAAGCAAAAGCAAAAGGAAAGACATCAGAAGCAATAAAAAGATTAATTGGTTTAAAACCTAAAACTGCAATAGTATTAAGAGATGGAAAAGAATTAGAAATAAATGTCGATGATGTAGTACTTGGAGATATACTTATTGTAAAACCAGGAGAAAAATTACCTGTAGATGGAATAATTGTTGAAGGACATACATCAATCGATGAATCAATGGTTACTGGGGAAAGTATGCCTGTAGAGAAAAAGAAAGGAGACACAGTTGTTGGTGCAACCATAAATAAACATGGATCTTTCCAGTTTAAGGCAACAAAAGTAGGGGCGAATACAACAATCTCACAAATAATAAAACTAATTGAAGATGCTCAAGGATCAAAAGCACCAATACAGAGATTTGCAGATAATGTAGCAGCATATTTTGTACCAGGAGTCCTAACAATAGCATTGATTACATTTTTTACATGGTATCTTTACATAGGAAAAGACTTTAGATTTTCATTAATTGCATCCGTCGCAGTTCTAGTTATAGCATGTCCTTGCGCATTAGGCTTAGCTACACCTACAGCAATCATGGTAGGAACTGGTAAAGGTGCAAAGAATGGTATCTTAATTAAAGGTGGAGAAGCACTTGAAACAGCTCACAAAATAAAGTCAGTAATTCTTGATAAAACAGGAACAATTACAAAGGGTAAGCCAGAAGTGACAGATATTATCTCAATAGATAAAAAATCAACTGAAATAGAAATATTAACCATATCAGCAAGTTTGGAAAAAGGAAGTGAACATCCACTGGCTGATGCAATAGTTAATATGGGAAAAAAAGATAAAATAGATTTTAAGAAAACAACAAATTTCAAAGCCATTCCAGGTTATGGAATAACTGGGACAATTGGAAAAACAAAATATTATCTTGGAAATCTAAAATTAATGGAAGATAAGAA
Organism: archaeon; assembly: GCA_018671515.1. Taxonomy (GTDB): domain Archaea; phylum Nanobdellota; class Nanobdellia; order Woesearchaeales; family GW2011-AR15; genus JABHHN01. The sequence goes on from JABHHN010000012.1 coordinate 21,781, forward strand.
AATAAATCTTGATTTTCCTTTAGACAGGATGTATCTTTTAGAAGAACATGGAAAGACAGTCATGGTTTTATCTGATGAAAAAAATGTAATTGGTTTGGTTGGTGTTGCAGATAACATTAAGAAAAACTCTCAAAAAGCAATTTCTCAACTTAAGAAGATGAGAATAAAAGTCTATATGATTACAGGGGATAATGAAAGGACTGCAAAAGCAATTGCAAGTAGAGTTGGAGTGAATAAATACTTCGCTCATGTATTACCTCATGAAAAGGCAGATTATGTAAAGAAACTGCAAAAGAAAGGACATGTAGCAATGGTTGGAGATGGAATCAATGATGCACCAGCATTAGCACAATCTGATATTGGTATAGCTATGGGAAGCGGGACAGACGTTGCAATGGAAACAGGAGATATTGTCTTGATGAAAGATGATCTTTTAGATGTAGTAAAGGCAATAAAACTAAGTAGGATGACTATGAATAAAATTAGACAGAATATGTTCTGGGCATTATTTTATAACACATTAGGAATTCCAGTTGCAGCAGGATTATTTTTCCCTTTTATGCTTAATCCAATGATTGCAGGGGCTGCAATGGCATTGAGTTCAGTAAGTGTAGTTAGTAATAGTCTTTTATTGAGACTACAAAAATTATAATTTTTTTTTAATTTTTTTAATTGAGAGCAAACCTTATATACTTTCTAAAGTTAATTAAAAATTATGTTTATGAATTTTGAAACACTAAGTCCTGTAATGCAAGCATTTTTAGCTACATTATTTACATGGGGAGTAACTGCACTCGGTGCTTCATTAGTTTTCTTTACAAAAACTGTAAATAGAAAAATGCTAGATATAATGCTAGGATTTGGTGCAGGTGTTATGATTGCAGCTTCATTTTGGTCTTTACTGGCTCCAGCTATTGAAATGTCAGAAGGATTAAATGTTCCTATTTGGTTTCCTGCAGCAGTTGGTTTCCTGCTAGGAGGAGTGTTTTTAAGAATATTAGATAAATTTATGCCACATTTACATTATGGATTAAAAAAAGATCAAGCTGAAGGTATTAAAACTCAATGGCATAAATCTACATTGTTAGTATTGGCAATAACTATGCATAATATACCAGAAGGATTAGCTGTAGGTGTTGCGTTTGGTGCGGCTGCTTTAGGGATTAAATCAGCAAGTCTTGCAGGCGCTATTGCATTAGCCATTGGAATAGGATTACAGAATTTTCCTGAGGGAATGGCTGTTGCTTTTCCATTAAGAAGAAGTGGTATGTCAAGAAGAAAAAGTTTTTTTTATGGTCAACTTTCAGGGGTTGTTGAACCTGTAGCAGGAATTTTGGGTGCTGGATTAGTTATTTTTGGAAGAAGTATATTACCATATGCACTTAGTTTTGCAGCAGGAGCCATGATATTTGTTTGTGTTGAAGAATTAATTCCAGAATCTCAACAAGGTGGTAATGCAGATTGGGCAACAATTGGAGTAATGGTTGGTTTTACAATAATGATGATACTTGATGTTGCTTTGGGTTAAGCTAATTTTCTAAACAAAAATTTTTTTAAACAGATAGATAAACATTATGATATGGAGTTTTTAGAATTTATTGAGAAAAATAAAATAAGTTTAGATATAAATATTAAAAATATTTGTTTTGATGCTATTACTATTATGAAAAAGAGTAATGATTTAAAACATGATTATATTCATCTAAAAAATCTTTTTCATGATCTAAATAATTTGATTAAATATGAAAAAATAGATATTAATTACAATGTACTTCTACCTGCTATTTGTTGGCATGATACTTGGCATGCAAAAGAACCATCAACAAGTAATTCTCTAATTATGTTTTATAGATTATTTTATGAAGGATATGGTTCTTCAAAATTATTTAAAAAACATGCGAAAAATTATCCTATTAAAAAATATATTATTCAAAAAATAAATGTAGCCATAAAAAAACATGTTAGAACAGGATGGAGAATAATTGATAATTTATTTTATACTCCATTTCAATTAGAAACTAAAATATTAAAAGATTTAGATGAACTTGATACTTGGAGCATTAAAAGATTAGAATTATTAAAAAAAA
>JABHHN010000013.1 GCA_018671515.1 archaeon
AATTTTTAATCCATTAATGTCTTTTATTTCATTGGTGATGTATTTATTTAATTTTATTTCATGCTCAGCAATTTTATTTAGTCCAACTTTCATAAGATATTTTGCTGCTGCACCTAGTCCCATTCCACCTGCATAATTTTGCAGACCAGCTTCAAATTTTTCAGGAGGAGGTAAAAATTCATGAGTATCATAGGTTGTTTCAGAAACAGTATCTCCGCCAGTATTATATGGTTTGATTTTTTCAAGAAGATGATATTTTCCATAAAGGATACCTGTACCTGATGGACCAAGCATTTTGTGCCCTGATAAAGTTAGAAAATCAACATCTAATTTTTTTACATTTATTTCTTTATGTGGTGCTGATTGTGCTGCATCAATCATAACAAGAGAACCATTATCATGTGCGATATCTATGATTTCTTTTATTGGAGTAGTATATCCATCTATATTTGAAGAATGGACAACAGAAACTAATTTTGTGTCTTTTGTTAGTTTTTCTTTAAATTTTTCTATTGAAAAAGTCATATCTTCATTTGACATAACAACATCATGTTTTATTCCTTTAGAATATCTTAATACATGCCAAGGTACAACATTTGAATTATGTTCTCTATCAGTTGTGATAACTTTATTATCTTTTTTTAAATCAAGAGAATTTGAGACTATGTTTATTCCTTCTGTTGCATTTCTTGTAAATATTATTTCTGATTCTTTTTGTGTAGATAAGTATTTTTTTATCTGTTCTCTACCATTTTCATATTCTATTGTAGTTTCTTTAGCAAGTTTGTGAGAACTTCTTCCTGCACATGCAGAATATTTGGTATAATAATCAGTTATTTTATTTATTACTTGTTTAGGTCTTAGAGACATACAAGATGAATCCATGTAAATTATTTTTTGTCCATTTATTTTTCGCTCATAGATTGGAAAGTCTTCTCTTATTTTATTAGTATTTAGTGAAAACATATTTTATTCTCCTGCTTCTTTTAGTTTTTTATTGATTATTTTTTTAAATGTATTAAATGATTTAGGACCTACAATTTTTTCTCCATTTATAAAAAAAGTAGGTGTTCCATCAACACCTGCCATAATTCCAGCATTTGCGTCAGCTTCTACTTCTTCTTTATATTTTCTAGTTATAAGGCATTCATTAAATTGAGTTTCATTTAGTCCAATTTCTTTTGCATAATTTAATAATTCAGGTACAAATATTTCAAATTCAGGTATAATTCCAGGAACAGTACAACTCTCAGAACTTTCTAAGAATAATTTATGTGTATATTGCCAATATTTTTGTTGATCTCTTGCACATTCTGCAGCTTCTGAAGAATATTCAGCACCTAAATGAGGACCTGTCAAAGGAAAGTCTCTATAAACAAATTTTACTTTGTTAATATAAGTTTCAATCATTTTATCTATAGTAGGCAAAGCTTTTTTTGAATAGGGACATTTAAAGCATCCAAAAATTATTACTTCAACTTTTGCATCATTTGGACCTAAGAAGAAGTCATCATCTGAGTCAGGTAAAATTATTTCGCCAGTATAATTGGTTAATATGCCTGAAAATTTATTTTGCCCTGCAGGATCAAAAATACAAAAGGCATCACTTTGAGGACCATTGCAATTTCCATATTTTGCATAATAATAGATTCCTTGTCCACTAAAAAATAAACTAACAAGCATCAATATTGTAAAAAGCCATGAAATTACTTCAAAATTTTGGTATATGAATTTACCAATATTTCTGTTCTTTCTCATGATAGAACTTGTTATTTGGCTTTTTAGTCTTTTATCAAGCCCTGTTTGACATTTTCTCAATGTTATTTTTCTAAAAACACAATCAAAAGCTTCAATTGCAATTTTTCTATGTGTTGCACTAAATATACCAAGAATACTAAAAACGACAAGAGCAATTATACATATCATTGGAATATATGTTATTTTATTACTTTTAAAAAACTTTTGCTCTATCAATTAACATTATATTTAAATATCTAATAACTAATTATACGTATTATTAGTGGCTAATATGAAACCCTTGTTATTCTGATTATTATCAGAATAACTTTTTTGTTCAATCTTATCAATCGATCTATATTA
>JABHHN010000014.1 GCA_018671515.1 archaeon
AATCAGTAACTTTTTTATATTTGGACACAATTATTTTCATTAGCAGATCTCCTCCTCGATAAATTGGTTTTGAACTACTATTTATAGACGAGGAACTGCTACTTATATTTTTCTAAAATGCAGAGGGTTTCATATTAGCCCATTATTATATTCAACATTATTCAAATCATCATTTAGTGCAGCCTTTACCATAGTTCTTGTGACCATAATATCAATTCTATTTCCAACACCATATGGTCCACCAATCCATCCAGTATTTATTAGAAATATTGAGGGATTGTATTTAGAAATATATTTTTGAAACAAACAGGAATAAACCTTTGGCTTTAATGGCATAAATGGTTTTCCAAAATATGATGAAAAAACTGCCACAGGATCAACTATTCCTGTTTCAGTTCCTGCTAATTTTGAAGTATATCCAGATAAAAAGTAATATGATGCACTTTTAGCACCTAATTTTGCAATTGGAGGCATAACACCAAATGCGTCTGCCATCAAAAATATTATTGTTTTAGGATGATTTCCAGAACCATCTAGAATTGCACAAGGAATATATTCAATTGGAAATGCAACTCTTGTGTTTTTTGTAAGTGAATCATCATTAAAATCAAAATTTCCTTCTTTGTCCATAATAACATTCTCAACAATTGCACCTTTTTTTATAGCACGATATATGTTAGGTTCTTTTTCTTCTTTTAGATCAATACATTTTGCATAGCATCCACCTTCAAAATTAAAAATTCCATTTTCTGACCATCCATGTTCATCATCACCAATTAATTTTCTATCTGGACTTGTTGATAAAGTTGTCTTTCCTGTTCCTGAAAGACCAAAAAAAACAGCTGTATTTCCATTTTTATCCATATTTGCTGAACAATGCATTGGAAATATATTTCTTTGTGGTAAATGTGAATTTAAATAAGTAAACACTGCCTTTTTTTGCTCACCACAATATTTTGAACCACCAATTAAAACTAATTTTTTAAGAAAATTTATGACAATAAAAGCTTCAGTATTTGTTCCATGTTTTACAAGATCAGCTTTGCACCCAGGTACAGCAATTACTGTAAGTTCTTCTTTAAAATTTTGTAATTCTTCAGCATTAGGTCTTTTAAGCATCTGGTGCATGAATAAATTCTGTGATGCAAATTCATTTATTACTTTTAGATTTAATCTATTATTTTTACAAGAACCAGCAAACCCATCAAAAACAAATAATTCATTTAATGAATTGACATAATCAATCACATGATTATACAAAATATCAAATTTTTCTTCAGACATAGATAAATTTACTTCATCCCAATCAATCAATCCAGAAATATCTGGTGTATCTACAATGAATCTATCTTTAGGACTTCGTCCTGTATATTTTCCAGTTGTAACTACAAGTGTTCCATTATGTGAGAGTACACCTTCTTTCTTTGATAATGCATAAGAATATAGTTCATCTACAGATAGATTTTTATGAATTTTCCCTTTAAAATCATTAAAAATTGATACAATCATAAATTCATAATTTTTAATTAATATATAAATTTAATAGTTTTCAATAACAAATCCTTTCCCTAATTAAATATATAAAAAACAAGGGTTTTCTAAAATTTATGAAATATCACTTCATTGAAACAAAGTATGAAAAAACATTTACTCTTCCTATTAATTTCATAGAAAAACTTCCAAAAAATATTGGACTTTTCACAACTGTCCAATTCATAGATTCAATAGAAAAAATAAAAGAACAGATTGAAAAATCAGGACGTGAAGTTTATACAAGAGAATCAATTAATTATTATTATAAAGGAAAAAGAACACAAAATTATCAACTCCTTGGATGCAATACTGAAAAACTAGATGATAAAGTAGATGCATACATCTATATTGGTGATGGTGTGTTCCATCCTAGAATTCTTGCATTCAATAACAAAAAAACTGTGTTCATATATGATCCAGTGGAAAAAAAAGAAAAAATTCTGGATAGAGATGAAATTGAAAAAATATTAAAAAAACAAAAAGGTGCTTATTTAAAATTTCTAAATAGCAAAGAAATCGGTGTTGTAGTTTCAACAAAGCCTGGGCAGAGCCAATTCACACAAGCGCAATTACTTAAAAAACAATATCCTGATAAAAATTTCTATTATTTTGTATTTGATACTGTAAATTACAGAGACCTTGAAAATTTTCCATTTGTAGAATGTTTTGTAAATACTGCTTGTCCAAGAATGGGTCTTGATGACAGTAAACAATTCCCTAAATCAGTGATAAATCTAAATAAAATTTTAAAAAGTGTTACTACACTAGAATAATTAGAATTTTATATAAAACTAAAGATCAATTATTTTTCTCATGCTTAATAATTTCATTAGATTATCTAGTTTTGAAGTCCAATTAATACTGCTTCTAACTATTTTTATAACTCTAACATTTTTTTCTAGAAAATTATTAAAAAAAATAAGCCTACCTACAGTTTTAGGCCCTCTTTTTATTGGACTTATAATAAATTATTTAATCTCATATGACACATTTTCATTCATTCCTGATTTTGATATTATCCTTTCTTCATTTTCTAATTTAGGAATTATACTACTATTGTTTCTTCTTGGATTAAAAATAAATCTAACATTTGTTAAAGATATGACAAAAAATTCGTCAATCATGGCGCTAAACGCAGGAATAATTCCTTTTACATTAGGTTTTTTTGCAACTTCTACTTTTGGATATAATATTTATCAATCTCTTTTTGTAGGAATATGTCTTTCGATAACTGCAGAAGAAGTGTCTCTTTCAATTTTAAAAGAAGCTAATTTAGTCAAGAAAAAAATTGGAAAATTAATTCTTGAAGCAGGAATAATAGGTGATATTTTTGAAATTTATATAATTGCAATATTAGCAATAATAATGAAATCTCAAAATCATAATACAGAAGTATTCTGGTTTAGTATAGCTGCAGAATTTGTTGGTTTTACTGTTTTGATAATTCTAATAAGATATTATGTTATACCAATCATATTTAATATGATGGGAGATCATCCAAAAAAACATGAACTTCTTTTAGGAAATCTTGTAATATTATTTCTAACTACTTTATCCTCTGAATTACTTAATTTTGGTTATTTCATTGGTGCTCTTGCATCAGGAATTCTTATAAAAGATATGTTAATTGAAAATGAAGAATTATATAATGAAAAACATATAGTAAGTGTCATAGAAACTATTTCTTTTGGATTTTTTGAACCAATAGTTTTCATATGGATCGGTATTTCAATAAATATTTCAGCTGTCTTTTCAAATATCTGGTTTGGTGTAGTTCTAACTATAATTGCAACTGTTGGAAAAATATTTGGTTCCATGATGGGAAATTATTTCTGCAAACAATCAATAAAAGAAGGCTTTCTAATTGGTTGGGCATTAAATGCAAGAGGTTCAACTGAATTATTTGCAATAATCATTGCTAAAAATCAAAACATCATCCCTGTAGAAATATTCAATGCAATAATATTCATGGCATTAGTCACCACAGTAATATCACCAATTATTTTCAAAATACTAGTAAATAGCAAAATGTATTCTAAAATGTTAAATAAGAATTAGAAAAAGAAAAAAAATTATTTATTCTTCAAAGCCATCTTAACTGCATCCAAAAACGCTTCTGGTAATGTCGGATGAGGATGGATTGTATTTTTTATATCTTCTAACTTAAGATTATTTTTAATTGCCAAAGTTGCCTCTGATACCATATCAGACACATGTGGTCCTATTGCTGCAAAACCTTTTAGATATCCTTTTTCATAATAAATTTTGACAAACCCTCTTGGTTTATTCATTGATCTTGCTTTTCCATTTGCTGCAAAAGGAAAACTAACGGATTTCATTTTTGAATTTCTTACTCCAACTGATGCTATTTCTGGCAATGTGAAAATACAACTTGGAACAACTGTCTGGTCAAACACCATTTTTTTACCCATTATATTATGAGCCGCTACTTCTGCTTGTGCATATGCATAATGTGCCAACTTTATTCCTTCAGTAACATCTCCTACTGCATAAATACTTGAAACATTTGTCTGCATTTTATCATTTACTTTTATTCCCTTATCATACTTGATTTTTATTGCATCTAATTCCTCTATATCAAGATTAGATTTCACACCAACTGCAAAAAGAACTTTATCAGCTGATAATTCTTTTTCACCATCAGAACCAGTCACCATAACTTTTTTTCCAGATACTTTTTCAAATTTTGTATTTGTAAGTATTTCTATTCCAGCTCTTGTCATCGTATTTGTTAATTCAGTTGAAATATCTTCATCTTCAATTGAAACAATTCGGTCCATCAATTCAACGATTGTAACTTTAGTACCTAATGCTGCAAAAATTGAAGCAAATTCACATCCAATATATCCACCACCAATTATTATAAGTGATTTTGGAAGTTTCTCAAGTGATAATAATTCTTTACTGGTCATTACAAAATTATTTATTTCAACACCTGGAAAAACAATAGGTTTTGCACCAGTTGCGATTACAATATTTTTTCCTTTTATTTCTTTATCATTTACTATAACAGTATTCTTATCCTTTATTTTTCCAGTTCCAGCAATGATTTCAACTTTGCCATCAACTAATATTTTCTGAACTCCCCTTGACATCATTGATACAATCCTGTCTTTTCTTTCCATCAATTTTTTAAAATCAACTTTTAATGAAGATACTGTTATTCCAAATCTACTTGCTTCTCCAATATCACTTACTAAATGCGCAGAAGCATGCATTGCTTTTGTTGGAATACATCCAATATTTGTACATGTTCCACCAATTTTATCTTCTTCAATTACAACTGACTTCCCACCAAGTTCAGCTATTTTTTCAGCACAATAATATCCTCCCGGACCAGACCCAATAATGATTGCATCATACATATTAATTTCACACTCCTAATTCTAATTTATAATTTTTAATTTATTTAAGGATAAAAATTTATTGATTTTATCAGCCCTATAAGAACTCCTGACAAGAGGTCCTGCTTCAACATGTAAAAAACCTAATTCTTTTCCTATTCTTGCAAATTCAACAAACTCCTGTGGTGTATAATATTTAACAAGTTCAACATGTTTTTTTGTAGGTCTTAGATATTGTCCAATTGCTAAAAAATCAACTTCATGTTTTCTTAAATCTTTCATTGTCTCAATTATTTCATCACTAGTTTCACCAAGACCAACCATCAATGCTGTTTTTGTTTTTTGTTTAGGATTCAATTTTTTTGCTTGCAATAATATAGAAAGTGATTTATCATAATCTCCTTTTGATCTAACATCCTTGAAAACTCTTCTTACAGTCTCAATATTATGACCATATACTTCTGGTTTTGAATCTATAATTCTTTTAAGATTTCCCCCTGTATAATCTGGGGTCAGAACTTCTACAGACGCAGATGACACTTCATGAATCTCATCAATTGTCTTTGCAAATATTGATGAACCACCATCATCAAGGTCATCTCTATCAACAGAGGTGATAACCACATGTTTTAGGTTTAATTTTTTAACAGCCTCAGCTATTTTAACTGGCTCTAATTGATCGAGTTTTCCAGGCAAGCCAGTTTTAACATCACAGAATGCACATGCTCTAGTACAAGTAT
>JABHHN010000015.1 GCA_018671515.1 archaeon
AAGAAATAGAACAAAAAAAAGAAATTACTAATTCAGAACCTGAACCGATCCATATTCAAAATAAACAACCAAATAAAGTTTTTATTGATCAAATGACAACAAGAATGCATAGAATTCCTTGAAATATCTCTTTAAATTTTTGAATATTTAGTAATAAAAGCAAGAAGTATTATTGTTCCAAACATAATCCTTAAAATGCTTTTTATAAGTCCTACATCCACAAAAAGTAATTTACTTAAGAAATCTACTAATTCTGCTAAAAAAAATAATGAACATGAAATAATAAAATATATCCAAATAATTGACTCATCTTTTTTCTTTTTTGTTATAATCAAAAATCCATATAAAATTGCTAAAAAAATTAAAATAATGTTAGAAATAATCAATGTCCCTTGAATAAAAGAAAACATAATATTTTTACCTCATGGTAATGGGCATGTTGAAATTGAAGCATTACTCTTTATAAGAGCTCTATCAATACATGCTACTTGTGTATCTCCTGGTGTCCCTGAGATTATTGGAATTATTCTAATTTCTCTTATTCCTCCTGTATCATTTCCTAGAAAAGAAAAATTAAGTGCTTTTGTTTCATCCTTATCTAATGTGAGTAATTGAGAACTATCATCATATATTCCATTTGGACCAATCACAGTCAATTTAAAATCTTCAATATCTGCAGCCCCATTATTTGTCAGAATAGTAGCAATATTTCCTGTTGCTAATAAAATATCATCCTTACAAATTTGATTATCTACTCCTATTGCTAAAATTTTAAAAGCAACATCTGTTCCACAATTAATATCTGCAATTTTTGTATTTATTTTATCTAAATTATCATCACTTATTCCTCTTATAACTAGCATTACCGCAGCTCCAATAGATACTACTATCATCACTAGTAAAACCGTTGCAATAAGTGGAGAAACACCCTTTTTTGTATTTATCATTTTTATTAAATTACCTAATACATTAATCTATGAAAATTTAAGTTTATATATTTTTCTATTATTAAAAAAAAATTAACAAAAAAATATTTCTTTTTCTTATTTTTGAATCACGGAAATCCTAGAACACTTCGCTACCTCGCACTAAAGTACGAGGTGTGCTCGCTCGTGTTCTCAAGACGGATTTCCTGAATGTTAAACATAGGAAATTATAAATTTCCAGGCTTTGAAAACAAATGTTTTCAAAAGGTCGACATTCATCCTCCAACTAAAGTAAGAGGTTTTCTGTCGACTTCAACATAACTTGATTGCTTCAACAAGTGTTCCCATAATATTACTTAAATCATTAATTTCATATTTTGATTTAATAATTGGTAACACTGTATCAAGATCACCTTCAATTATTTTATTTGCTACCTCTGTCAATTTTCTTATTGAATTAAATACTACTTTATTTTCAACAAATAATGAAAATCCACAATTTTATTGTTATCCTTACACAAAAGTAAAAGATATTACGTCAATAAATATAAAATACTAAAGCCATACTTGTAGTAATATTAATTTTCCAATAGAATTATAAATTTACTCTAAATATTATTAAAATGGTGATAATATGATTCATGAAGAAAGAGCTAATTTAACAGGCAATACTTTAGATATGAAAAGAGCAATAGATTCTTTAAGAGAAGAACTTGAAGCTGTTGACTATTATAATCAACGAGCAGATGCGTGTAAAAATGAAGATTTAAAAAAAATATTAAAACATAATGGAAATGAAGAAAAAGAACATTCAGCTATGCTTATAGAATGGATAAGAAGAAATGACCCCGAATTTGAAAAAGAACTAAAAGATTACTTATTCACAGAAAAAGAACTTGATCATAAATAATATTAATGAAACAAGTCACTAAATTTTATTTAACTTCTTTTTTAAAAAATCAAACATATTTTACACCTATATTAATCCTATTTTTACAACTTCATCATTTAAATTATCAAGAAATATTTTGGATATTTACAATAGGAAGCATATTTAGCATAATAATTGAAATACCTACAGGAATTTTTGCAGATCTCTATGGAAAAAGAAAAAGTATAATCATTTCAAAATTTGGAGTTTTTATATCTTATATTTTATTTGGATTTTCAAATAATTTTTTTATGTTTTTATTTTCTCAAATTGTATTTGAATTTGGAAACTCATTTAGAACAGGAACAGAAACTGCTTACACTTATGATTATTTACAACAAAACCCAAAAAATCCAAATTATACAGAAGTAAAAGGAAAACAAAAATTCTGGGCTCGTGTTTCTGAATCCTTAGCTGCCTTAATAGGTGGATTTCTTGCAAAAATATTAGGCTATAATTGGGTTTTTTTAATAGCTGCATTCCCTGCATTTATTAATTTTATAATAGCAATTACTTGGGAAAAAATTAAAGAAACAAAAAATAAAAAAAATAATGCTAAAAAACTTATTCTACATGGAAAAGATGCATTTTGCAAATTATGTAAAAATTCTTCTTTGTTTAAAATTACAATGAATATAATGTTATATGCTGCAATTATAGCTGCCTTACAAAAATTTATTCAGCCTTACATGGCTAACGCAAATATTCAAATTGAATATTTTGGAATAATTTATTCTATAGCATTAGGAATTGCTGCTGTTGTTGTAAGATATTCCCATATTATTGAGAAAAAAATAGGAACCATTCAAACGATAAACATAATGTCTTTTCTTGGAATAATTCCACTTTTAATACTTGGATTTGGATATACATCTATAATAGGAGTAATTTTATTTTTTCTAGTCATAATTATTGAAAATATAAGATCACCAATTGCAAACAATGAATTTCATAATTTAGTTGAATCTAAACAAAGAGCTACTCTTGGTTCCATTTTAGAGTTATTCAAATCATTTGGAAAAATTATTATACTACCAATTATGGGTTATATTTCGGATGTTTTTTCTATATATACTGCAATATTAATATTAGGAATTTTACTAATGATAAATTCAGTTTTCTTTTATATAAAAAAAGAGGTATAAAAATATAAATCATAAAATTGAATAAATTTTCAATAATTATTTCTTTTTTATTAAAAAAATAAATACTATAAAACTTAAATATGACTTAATCTTATACTAAAAGATGTTCATAGAAACAATAACTGTTTTAATACTTGGAATTTTTATTGGAATCATTACAGGCCTAACACCTGGCATTCATGTAAATTTAGTTGCAACATCTCTATTTGCATTATCTCCTTTTTTACTTCAATATTTTGAACCATTATCATTAGCAATATTCATTATTTCTTTATCTGTAACTCATTCATTTCTTGATACAATTCCCTCAATATATCTTGGTGCTCCTGAAAATGAAAATGCATTATCTATTTTGCCAGGTCAAAAAATGCTTCTACAAGGAAATGGGCATATGGCAGTAAAAATAACAATTTTAGGAACATATATTGGATTAATTTGTGCTATTTTTTTAATACCTTTTTTCATATTAATTGCAAATAATTTTTTTCCACTTTTCAAACCATATATTGTACATATTTTAATTTTGTTAATGAGTTATATGATTTTAAAAGACAAAAATAGATTTTGGAATTTTTTATTATTTTTTATTTCTGGTACACTCGGAATAATTGTTTTTTCTATTCCAAATCTAAATGAACCTTTATTTCCAATGTTATCAGGGTTATTTGGTGTATCAGGTTTATTGATTAGTTATTTTGAAAATACAAATATACCACTTCAAAAAATTAATAATAAAATTAAAATCAAAACTAAAACAATGATTAAAGCAATTTTTGGAAGTTCTATTGCAACTTTATTCATTCAGTTTTTTCCAGGTCTTGGACCTGCTCAAGGAGCAGTCATTTCAAGTCAAATTGTAAAAAATATTAAAAATAAAGGATATCTTGCACTTGTTGGTGCTATGGGAACAATGTCTGTTGTATTTTCTTTAGTTACTTTTTACGTTTTAGGAAAAGCTAAAGATGGAACAATTGTTGTTATAAGTAAATTATTAAATATTGATTTTAATTCATTTTTAGTATTGATTATTGTTTTTTTAATTGCTGGAAGCATATCTGTTTTTTTAACATTATATTTCTCAAAAGTATTTTCAAAACTTATTGTAAAAGTAAATTATAAATTATTAGTTATTATGATTATAATTTTTATTTTTATAATGAGTTTAATATTAAATGGATGGATAGGAATAATTGTATTAATTACTTCAACATTTATAGGTCTTATTGCACCATTAAAAGGGATTGGGAGAAATCATGCAATGGGATGTTTAATATTACCAGTGATATTGTATTTTATATTATAATTTTAGAAATTAAATAATATTAAACTTCATTCTCAAATTTTCTTCGAAATATTGAACCGATAGTCATATCTATCAAGACAAGTATAAATTCTAATATTCCTGTAAAAATTATATACTGTACTATTACAATCCAAAGTGAAGGAAGTAATTTTATTTTTTCAAGAACTACATCAATTGAAAAAAAACTAGGATCAACTAAAAAAACACCTAATAATGCAAATGGAATCATTTTTGCCAAATCTTTTGCCAAATCTTCACTATAATAAGATGCGAGTCTTGATGCTGCAACTATTGTCATTGATGTCAAAAGAGTCTGTTGAACTGTCTGACTTTTTGATAAGAACAACAATAGTACTGATAGCATAGAAAAAAATATAAAAGTTATAAATGGAAATGCAATTAAGTATTTAAATAAAAATTCAAAAAAATCTGCAATTTTTTTTAAAAAACCTACTCTAAAAGTATGATGTCTTTTTATGTCTAAATTAAAAATGTCTTTTTTTGCTAACTTCCTATAAAAATTCCAAACAAGTATTGCATATAATACCATTGCTACTGTATATATTAATAATCTAAATACATTTCCAAAAAAATTTTTCCCTAAAACACCAAATGATGTCTGTAAAGTAGAAGAAGATAAAGTTGAATTTATGAAATCTAGATTTACCATTCCTTTAATTTAATTTCTTTTTTTTATAAATTTTACTAAATGCTAAATAATTAAATTTATAATAGATTAATCATAAAAAATTGATATGAGTGTTATTGATTTCATCTTAACAATATTCCTACCACAATTATATCATAAATTTTTAGATGTACTATTTGCTCCATTTTATTATCCTGATATGATCTGGATTATAATTCCTCTTGTAATATCCGTTCTTTTAATGGAACTATATTTTGGAAGATATCCAAGAGAAGAAATGGGATACCATATGGCTTTAGAAAACACAGTATTTTTACTTTTCGTATCTGTTGATTTAATTAGAAAACTAATGTTAGAACATCAAGGAATTTCATCTGTAAAAATTTTTTTTGTAGGTGTAATTTTATTATATTCTATAGGACTTGCTATCCTTGATTTTTTCCATAAATTATCAAGAAATATTGCATTTAAAATCTCTTCAAAAACGTTAGTTGGTTTTACAGCTTATATATCAATAATAATTGTATATTCTGAAATCCTTATTGACATCACACCAATATCAATAATTACAAGTATTTTTTCAATATTAATTCTTTTTGTAGTGTTTCACACAATTATTAGAATTTTAAAATTCATGGAACCTCAATCTCATGATGATGTTGATGATTTATTACAGAGTGTTGAAAATGATTTGAGAAATGCTGCAAATGAAGTAAATGGAAAGAAAAAAAACTAATTACTCTATATAAATACCTTAATTATACGATACTTTTATAAATGAAAATCAAATTCGAGTGCCTATGCAAGGAACAATCATTAACTATAGACGTGGAAGAAAAACCATGAGAACAACACAGATGATTATTGAAGTCGAAAACGTAGATGATAAGGAAAAAGCTTCAAAACTAGTTGGAAAATCAGTCAAGTATGTTGCACCTGGAAAGAATAAAACAACTATAGAAGGAAAAATTTCTGGAATACACGGTTCAAAAGGAGCTCTAAAAGTTACATTTGAAAAAGGTATGCCTGGTCAAGCTATGGCAACAA
>JABHHN010000016.1 GCA_018671515.1 archaeon
ATTTCAATACACTGATGGTAAGTACAACTATTGATAATAATTTTGAGATGAATTTAAAATATGGAGGAAAAATAAATTTTGATATAAAAACATTTACAAAACTCCAAAATTACTATTTAAAAAATCAAGAATTAGAATTCAAGGCCTGCCTCACTGGAAAAAAAGATAATAATGATTATTATGTAACTGGAATGTATTTTCCAAAAATGATACAACAAACTGTTCACAGTGTTAGAGCTGAAATGTGTAATAAAGAAACAATTATATCATTACATACCCATCCATATTTGAGTTGTATATTTTCAGAACAGGATATGAAAACTTATTCAAAATTTATAATTACAAATCCAGATAGTATTTATGGATTAATGTGTGCTAAAAACAGATTTACATTTTATGGATATGAAACAAAATAAAATAATATGTACAGTTATTTTATATATCTTAATTTAAAGAACTAAAATGAAAAACTTCAATATCTAATGGATATTTTTTGTAATCCAAAAGTACTCTATTTTCTTTGAAATAATTTGGAATACTTTCATTTATGTCTGCTAATTTTGATTGGCTTGTAATAAGCCAAATACTTTTTTCTAAATTATTTACACTTTCAAGTTGATAATCAAAATTTAATGGATATACATCAATTGTTGGCGCACAAACATAAGATCCTTCATCTGCAATTAAACAACCATAATCATAAAAATAAAGAAATGGACTAACCATATAAGGTGCAGTAAGTATTATTGATTCTTCTTCTGTCATTGTATTTTTGACATAATCAACAACTTCTCCCCACCTATCTTTGTTGTAAATATTGCTTTGATTTATAATCGCAATAATTGAAAAAAAGAATATCAAAAATATAAAACCATATTTTATCACAGTATACTTAATTTTCCCCAATGAAAAAGATAAAAGTATATATAATGCAATAGATGATGAAATAAAATATCTAGTTACATATATTGGTGTAAGATATCTTGAAAAAATAAAACAAAATAATATTGGAAAAAATAACCAAATATAGAGAATATAATTTTTCTCATTTTTAAAATTTTTAATAGAATAAACAAATATAAACAAATAAATTATAAAAAGTGAAAAATTTCCTGCAAAATCATTAAATGTGTATAATAATGCCTGTTGACTTGGACCAAAAAATGTTGGTCTCTCAATCCATTTTCCAGTAACTGTCTTGAAATTTTCCATCCGGCTTACAATCACTAAAATCCAAGGCATGAATAAAATCAAAATACTAATTTGAATTATAATCCATTTTATCAATTTTTTAAAATCTCTATTTTTTAAAAATTTAATCAGAAAATCAATATTTTCAACAATAATTACAAATACTCCAAATACATGTGTATATAACATTAAAACTGATAAAATTAAATAGAAAATCACATATTTTTTTGGTTCTTTCTCCATTTTTAAATAATAATAAATAGATAAAATAGACATCAAAGTAAGCAAAGAATATGATCTTGCTTCTTGTGAATAATAAATATTAAATGATGAAATTGAAAGAATAAATGCAGAAATAAGTCCTATGTTTTCAGAATAAAGTAATTTTCCAAGTTTATATATCATAAATACACTAATTGTCCCAATAATTAATGACAATAACCTTACTGAAATAGCACTATGACCAAATAAACGCATCCATAAATTCAATAACAAATCAAATAATGGAGGTGTATTCTCATTAGAATTTGCATAAATTGTGTCGGATAATGATCTATCTGCAAATCTTATGCTAATAGCCTCATCAAGCCATATATTTTCATTAGTTATTCCATAAAATCTTACTATTATTGATAATAAAAGAATTAAGATTAAAACTATTTTTTTATTCATAATCAATTTAATAATAACAAAAATTTAAATTTGTATCTAATTTAAACAAAAAAATGAAGATTGAATTCATATCAAATAATATCATAATGAATATAGGTATTTTCATTTCTTTTTTTGTCTTCATATTGATTTTCACTATATTTGTAATCTTTATTATATCACTTTTTAAAGAAAGAAAGTTCAAAAATTTTCAACCTAAAATAAGCATAATAATTCCAATGTATAATGAAGAAGAAAATATTGAAAAATGTGTATCAAGTATTTTAAAATCTAATTATGATCTTAAAAAAACTGAAATATTATGTGTTGATGACGGATCTACAGATAATACAAAAAATATTATTGAATCCCTGTCTAAAAATAATAAAATAATAAAATTAATTTCAGGAAAACATAATGGAAAATCTGATGCAGTTAACCTTGGAATAAAACATACCAAACATGATTATATAATCATGATTGATGCTGATACAATTATCCATAAAAATTTCATAAAAGAAATAATTAGACCTTTTTCAGATAAAAAAGTTGGCGCTACAAATGGTGTGGGATTCATTAATAATCCAAAAACTATTGCTGAAAGATTTCAAGACGTAGAATATCAATATAATGACCTTATCAGAACTTCTTTTTCTAAAGTTTTTGGAAATGGAATTTGGTTTTTTGGAGCTGCTGCATGCTA
>JABHHN010000017.1 GCA_018671515.1 archaeon
ATGATAAAGTCACATTAAAAATTGATGAAAAAAGAAGAATAAAAATTTCAAGAGCACATACTGGTGAGCATATTTTATACAAATCAATGGAAAAAATAATTCCAGACATAGAAATGATAAAAGTTGACCTTGATCCTGATGAGCCATCTATATTTGTCAAATGTAAAAAACTTACATGGGAACAATTATTCAAAGCTGAAAAATTAGCAAATGAAATAATCAAAGAAAAAAGAGAAGTCATAAAACATATAATAACACATGATGAACTAGATGACTGGCAAGATAAAGTCAGGATAAAACTACATAGAATAAAAGATGATAAGATAAGAATAATTGAAGTCAAAGATTATGATTGGAGTGCATGTGCAGGAACTCACGGAAATGATTCATCTTTTGTAGGAAGTATTTTCATTACAAAATTTAATTTAGTAAAAGGAAATTGGGATATCAGATTCACAGTTGATGTAGAAGAACCATTATATGAATATTCAAAAATAACAAGGCTTGTATCAGAAAAATTAGTATCTGATATCAAAAGTATCCCTGATGAAATCACAAGATTACAGAAAGAATCTCAAAATTATAAAATTAAATTCAGAGAAATTTCTTCAAAATTACTTGAACATAATACTGAAGAAAAAATCAATAAAATAAATTTTATCTACAATACTATTGAAGAAGTAGAAAAAAAACAATTGATTGATAAATCTTCCAAATTAGCAAAGGAAAAAACAATTGTATGTTTTCTAAATATAATTGAAGATAAAACAACAGTTCTTCTAAATATTTCAAAAGACCTTAATATTGATGCTCCTAAAATATTAAATGAATTACTTGCAAAATTCAATGGTAAAGGTGGCGGACGAGATAATTTTGCAATGGGAAGCATTGATTCTAAATTTATTGATAAATTTATTAATTCTACAAAAGAATTCATCAAGAACATTTAAATATTAAAAATTAATCTCTTAAATTGAGGGGATAAGTTATTACAGAGATAAGTGACGTAGTATTTGCTGCATTTGTTGGTGGTAGTTCTTCAGGTAAATCTACAATTGCAGATATAACAAAAAAAGCAATAGAAGAATTTGCAGTTTCAAATGATGAAGAAAACTTAGTAACAATTGTTAGTTCTGATTATTTTTATAGAGATATTGAAGCAGTAAAATTAATTCAACCTGGTGTATTTAAAACTGAAAATATTAAAGAAGATATAAAAAATGTTAATTGGGATGATCCTAATTTAATTGATTATGACGCACTTATTTATACTTTAAGCGAGTTAAAAAAAGGAAATTCTGTTGAATTGCCTGGTTACGATAAAAAAACAGGAAGATTATTATTTGATGAAAAAGATAAAGTCACTCTTGATCCTGCTAAAATTGTTCTTGTTGAAGGATTCCTATTAGAAGCTTTAAAAAAAGCAACAGGAAAATTCAAAAAAGAAGGTAATGACATCCCAGTTCATTTTAATTACGCAGAGAATATTAGAACTGAAGGAAATAGATTCTTTGCAAATTATAACATTAAACATGGAATATTTAATGAAAAAAGAAAAAAACACGAAAGATTATTTGGTAATGAAAAAAACACAGGAATTTTTAACGAGAATTTATATTTTGTTCATTGTGATGAAAATGAAGCATTATTTAGAAGACTCATTAGAGACCATATGGTTTTTAGAAGAGATTTAGATGAGACTATTAGTCATTATCCTAAAATTAAAAATACATATGAAACTATAATTCAACCATTAAGTAAAAATGAAAAATGGAAAATAATCGACAATACTGTATTTAATGAAAATACTTCAAACAATGTATATAATACAGTAATAAAATTAATGACTGATGCAAAAATTGATATCCAAGAAAATTACAAAACTCTAGAAGAAGGTGCTAAAGAAATAGAAGATATGTCTAATGATTATCTTCAAAATTGTATTTACACATTCATAGAAGAAGGTGGAAAAGTAATTGATGAAGAAACAAAAGAATTAATTAGAACAGATATTCCAATAGGTCAAAAAAAATTAAAAGAATTTTATGAAGGCTACCAAGATTTCAAAAATAATTTCCTTGATAACCCAATACCAAATAAATTTGGAAAGCCAATAAATATTTATTCAATACTTCCGGATAAAATCCCTTTATGGGTAGAATCAAGAAAATATTTCTTTATTAAATAATTTTAAAT
This sequence comes from archaeon, assembly GCA_018671515.1. GTDB lineage: Archaea > Nanobdellota > Nanobdellia > Woesearchaeales > GW2011-AR15 > JABHHN01. Next base: position 2,197 of record JABHHN010000017.1, read on the forward strand.
TCATTTAAACATCAACATCTAACAATTTCCCTAAATCTTTAACAATTCTATCTTCATACTCATAAACCTTCTCTCCATCTTGCTTTGATGAATTTAGAAGTGTCATCATTTTATTTATCATATCTAATTCTTTTTCCTTATCCCAATTCTTCACATCAATTTGACCAATATGATCATCAATTATATCTTTTTCAATATCTTGTTGAGGTCCTTCTTTTACAACCATTTCTTCAAAATCCTTACTTGATAATTTGACTGTATTTCTCATGATAAAATATGCATTTCTTTCATATAAATTGTGATAAATCCTGTTAAAATCAATATCTGAAACTTTTCCAGAACTCAAAATACCTGCAATTCTTATTAATATTATATTGTTAAAAAAAGTCTTTCCTTCTATTTCGTCCATTATATTTTGTGTAACTTCTTCTGGAATCTTTCCATCAACAACAAATTTTAAATTTTTAACAACACACAAATTTATCTCTTCAAAATTAACATTACCTTCATCATAAATAAAAAAACCTCCTCTGCCCAATTCTTCTAATTCATAAAATGTATTTGGAAATGTAGGTCCTGGATATACAACATTTTTGTATCCTAACATTGTTTTATTTTCTACAATATGCACATGTCCACCTGCATAATATTCAAATCCAACTGGCAATAATGAAACTGGACTTGAACTCATCTTCTCAAGACTTTTTGGTTTTAATTCTGTAAGTGCAGTATGGAACATGAATATTTTAATTCCTTCTTCTTTTTCTAAGAATTCTTTATCTAAATCTTCATAATAAGTCCGCTCAAGCATGCCCCGTTTTCCAAGCATACCTGTAATTTTTGCACCTGTCTTTTCATCAATTGTAAAATCCAATCTTAATTTTCCATCTACAACTTTCCCTACAAAAACATTCTTTACTAATTCAGCTTCTTCTAGTACATCAAGCATTGTTTTTCCAGATGGAGAATAATCATGGCTTCCTGCAATTATATACACTGGAATACCATTATTTCTTAGTTCTTTTAACTTCTTTACTGTCGCCTTAAGTATATCTACTCCTGGAAGTGAAGTATTAAACAAATCTCCAGAAATAAGTATGAAATCTACATTTTTCTTAATTGATCTACTAATTGCCTCTTCAAAATATTTGAAGCTTAATTCTCTCATTTTTGGATGACGCCAACCTCCAAGATGACAATCAGCCATATGTGCAAATTTCATAATGCTAAAGATAAGAAATTAATATTTAAAGTTGAGGTTTATCTTGTGGTCTTATTATGTTATTCTTATTTTTTCATATACTATTCCATAATCTCTTTTATCATTATTTGAAGAATTTAGTAAACTAAATTCTTCTCTACAAAAGCAAGTGCCAGCACTTGCTAAATTATTCAAAAAAAAGATTAATTGGAATCCACAACTGGAAAACCTTATTAAGTAAAAAAATTTATTCAACCATAAATGAAAAAAATATTTACATTAATCTTATTAATAATCATTCTAATTTCTTCATGTGAAAATTCAGAAAGTCAAAATATAACTATTGAAAAAGATGGAAAAAGAATAATAAGACCAAATCCAATATGTAATGAACTTCAAAATTCAGCTGTTGGTCTGCAAAGCCAAAATTCAAATATTTTACAAGGAGCAAATAAAATTTCACAAGGTGATAACGGAGAAATATTGGTTAATGATGAACCCTATTTCCCATTAGGAATATATTATTTTGCTGGAAAGACAAATGACCCTGATCTTGAAATGACTTATTTAAAAGATTCTAAATTAAATTTAATCTATGCTTACAGATATCTAGATCCAATATTTTATGTTAATGAGGAAGATAAAAAAGAAACTACTTATAGTAATACAAGAGAAGCTCTTGATTTAGTTCAACATATCCAAAAAAGTGACCCTAAACGAAGAATATTTGCATTTAGCGGAGATAAAGGTGATACTTTTGAATTAATGAATAATAATGAAAACTGTAATGACTATCTCAAAAGAATTAAAATCCCTTTAGAAGAAATAATTGATCATCCAAATCTTCTTATGTGGTATTCTGACGAACCACGTTATGATCATTCAAAAATTAATGAAAGAATTCATTTTAATAAATTAAGTGAATCTGAACAAAATAGACATAATTATCATAAATGTTTATCTCAAAAAACAAATATTCCAACAATGATTATCTATTCAAGAGATGGACATATGAAAGATAACATAGATTTTGTAAAAAAACATCAAAAAACAAATGAAGATACAAATACTATATTTTTTGGAGGAGACACATATTTAACTGATTTATTAGATGATGATGATAAAACATTAAAATATTATTTAGAACTTGCAGAAGATGTGTACACTTATTCTCATTTCATGTCAAAAAAGGAATTATGCCCAGCTAAATTCAATATGTAAGTTTTGATGGCTCGTAGCGATGATGTTCCTTTTAGTAATCCTGAATTTAAAATTGATGGAAGTTATGATCACAAATTTGGAGAAGCAATTACTGCAATTATAAATGGTGCAAATGGTCTTTTATGGTGGGACTTCCCACCAAATATAGATAGATGTGGATGGGGGAAATGTATATGTAAAGATGAAAATAATGATTGCAAAATTGATGCTAATTATGATTGTCAAAAAATGGAATTAGAAAATGGAGATTTTGAAATGTGCTATAATGGTGGTAAAAATGCATATGAACTGCACATTGACAAAATAAAAAAAATGACCATAATTTTTGATTCTGTAAAAGATGCATTAGTTGGGGAAAAATTAGGTGGAGTGGATTTTGGACAAGTAATAACTGATACATATTATGATCCGCATTTATTTAAATATAATTTAGAAAATACATTATATGATGTACAATATTTAATAAAAGAAGGAAATGAAAGATTTGTTATATTCATAGTAAATACAGCTACAAATCCAATAAAAAAACAAATTGTGTTTCCTAAGCCTGGTCCAAACTATATAATTAATGAAATTAATAAAGAAACTCTAAATGAAGAGTTTATTACTGAAACCTTACCAAGTCAAGGAACTTTCTTTATAACATTAAATCCAGGTGAAGCAAAAATTCTTATCATAAATAAATAACACCTATAAAAAACACATTTATATATAAAAAAACAAACCCATCTCACCATGGGAACCATTCTTAAATTCAGAAATATATCTAAAGTGTTCTTCAGAAAAGAAACTCACCCTATGACTTTCAATTTCATATATGATTCTATCAGTAATAAAAAAAAGAAATTTTCTGCACTTGACAATATTAATTTAGATATAGAAGAAGGAGAAATTTTTGGATTAATTGGTCAAAATGGTGCTGGAAAAACAACTCTTCTTAGAATTCTTTCACAGATAATTATACCTGATTCAGGAAAAATATTTTTCAAAAACAAAAATATTTTTTCTTATAAAAAATCAAAATATAATATTGTTCCATCTGACATGGCAATATTTGATCTTTTTGATGCAAGAATGACCTTGAAATTTTATGCTGAAATTTATAATAAAAAAATTACTAATGAAAATATAATTGAAATTTTAAAAAAAGTAACACTAAATGATGTGTCAAGTCTTCCAATAAATAGATACTCAACAGGTATGATTCAAAAATTAAAATTTGCAAAAATAATCATGCTTGATCCTAAAATAATTCTTTTTGATGAACCTACATCAGCACTAGATATTGTAGCAAGTGATATGACAAGAAAAAATATCAAAGAATTAAAAAAACAAAATAAAACAGTCATTGTCACATCACATGATATGAAAGAAATTGCAAATATTTGTGATAGAGTCGGAATAATTGATAAAGGAAAAATAATCAAGATTGGAAAAATTAATGATATAATTAAAGAAACAAAATCAAAAAAATTTGAGGAGGCATATCTTAAATTAATTTCAAAATGAAAAGCATTATATCTGCATTTTTTAAAAGAGAACTTACTTATAGGTTTCTATATAAAACAGATTTATACATAATAATATTAGTTCCAATTCTAAATATTATTTCATTTTATTTATTAGGAAAATTTGCTAATGCTTTTTCATATTTTGACATGGATGTAAGTGCAATTAGATTTATAGTATTTTCAGTATTGATTTTTTATTTTTCATGGGAAATTGTAAATAATATTATCTCTTCAATTGTTGAACAAAAAAAAATACTCATGCATTATTTAGAAACACCTGCAACAATATATCACATGTTGATAGGTTCTCTGTTTGTTGGAATCATTCAATCATTCTTATTCATGACAATACAATTAATTATCCTAAATGACTTCATGAATCTAAATTTATCAATTATAACTTTTTTATTTTTAATCATACTAATGACATTATCATTAATATCATTCATTGGAATAAGTTTGATTATATCAGGATTAAGTATTTGGATAAAAAGAACAAATTATCTTTTTGAAATATCAAGAATACTTACCATTATTTTTTCTGCTGTACTTTATTCACCATATGTATTGCCTAAAATATTTCAAAAATTAATCTATTTTTTTCCACCTGCTTTGTATATAGAAATGTCAAGACAATTAATTTTATTTGAAAAAATTCCTGAAATTAAACTATTAATAATTTTCATAATTTTTTCAATCATACTATTTTTGGTTGGATATTTCATATTTTCATATTCATTATTAAAAGCAAGAAAAACTGGAAAAATCACTGCATTATGAGAATACTACGAATGGGACTTGGAATATTGGATGCTATTTCTTTCTTAGTAATATCTTTTCATTACTTAGCACCAAAAAAACTTATGATATACATCATTTTTTATCTCATAATAAAAGGATTATTTTTTATTTTAGTTAGTCATGATTTTGCATCTTATATTGATATGGCATGTGGATTTTATTTAATATTTTTATACTTTGGATTTTCAATATCATTTTTGACAGTAATATTTTCAGTATATCTCGCACAAAAGGCAGTGTTAACTTTGATATTTGCTAGAATTTAGAATCCTTCAATTTTTTTTATTTCAGCAATCTCTCTAGTCATACCTGAACAACCATTAAGTTTTACTCCCCACAGAATTGCATCTAGTAATTCTTTTTTAGAATTTTCAATATCTAAATTTGCATATTCATCTAAAAATCCAAGTTCATATGCAAGTGTAACAATCTCCATTGATCTAATTACTTTTACATCTTTTACTTGATTTTTAAAATTATTAAGATTATCATCATTTGCAGAAACTTTCATATGTAATTTTCTCTCCATTCTTTCTTTTACTTTAATTGGATCTTCAATAATCATTCGTGTAACAAATTCATCAATTGCAATACAATCTGCCTGCATCAAAACTGCTGCTGCAATTACTTCAACTTCTGCATAATGGACATTCTTTACAAAATGACCTTGAGCTTCAAAAAGCTTGTTTGCCATATCAAGTAATTTTTTTGTCTCATCTTTAAGTGCTGGATCATCATAGACTTCTAACACTCCATCTTCAATTAATTTTAAAATCTGGAATCCTTCAAATTTATACTTTTTAGATTTTAGTGGTGTCTCAACAGCTTCTCTTTTTACTGCCTTTGTTATATAAAATTTCCCACCATATTTTTCTTTAAGTTTTGGTAAAAGCCATAATAAATTATTTAGAGACAAACTAATTAATGGGCCCGTATCAAACACTATTGCCTTCATTGATTAACACCAAATATTTTTCTTGTAAATTCTAATTTACCTTCTATATCGGTACCATAATTATAATTCTCAGATATTGATGTCTTTCCAACATATTCCATCAATTCCCATCTAGATAATCCTAATTTCTGTGCAACTCTTGCAAGAGAAATTCCGTGATAGAACATTTTACTTCCTTTTTTTATTTCTGCCTTTTCTAAAAGTTCTTTAAAATAGAGGTGTTTTTCATGACTTGTATTTGCCAAATCACCATATATTTTTTTAATGTGCCTTCTGAATTCTTCATAATTACTTTTTTTAAGATCTTCCATAGAATTTATCAAATCATTTCTTAATTCATCATCTACTTTTTCTCCTTCTTTAAATAATTTAGAAAGTGTATATATTATGACAACTACTGAAATTGAATCTTCATCCTGAAAAATTGAAGCATTATGTATGACATAATCACTTAGCTCTCTTAATTTTATATTATCACTATTATCAATGTATTCAATTGCTTTTAGAAGAACACCAATGATATCTTTTCGAATTATCTCATTCATCTATTCTATCATTTTTTTTAAACTATTTAAGTCTTTTGAAAATTTTCACAAATGTTCTAAACCATAATGATGTCACAGTGACAAAAACTTTATAGGTGTGCTATG
>JABHHN010000018.1 GCA_018671515.1 archaeon
ATTTTCTCCATTTTCAATCAAATAATCTGGAACATGAACTAATTGTTTAATTTTTTTCAATCCTGCAAGACAAGCACCAACTGATGATGCATGAATTTCTTCTTCATTTTCCCATACTCCATGATCTGAATCGTGCCAATATTCTATACTTTCAAGATATTTTACTAATTTTTGTAAGATATTAATATCATTATTATCTCTAAATAAATGAACTTTTTTTTCATACATATCTCCCACTTTAAATAAGAATGCACCTATTGCATCATTCTGTTTATTTCCCCAATTTTCATGGAACTCATCAAACGTGATAGGACAAAATCTTGCATGTATGTACTTATATGCTGCATCTGGTTTCTCTTTTATTGCCCAATTAATTTTATCTTCATGCTTCAATAGAATATCAAAAAGAGCTGCATATGTTTTTCTTATAGAATTTATATCTTTTATTGCCTCAAATCCTAATGCTTCATATATATTATCTCTAATCCAAGCCTTATTATAACCTGTCTCTACATTTTTTTTTGAAGCTGCAAATAGACCTGATTCATATCTCAAGCTACGTAAAATTGCCTTGCTCCTCTCTTTTAGTAAAAATTTTTTTATCATTTTTCCTCTGTAAAGCTCAAATTATCATACTTTTGCATATTAATAGAATTAGTATAGTTTTACAGTTTATAAATGTTACTATTAAATAGTGATAAATATCATACTTTTTGTAATCCAAAAGCAATTGCAGCAGATCCAACAAGACCTAAATCTCTATTTAAAATCAATTTTAGAGAGACCTTTTTTAGAATTTCAGAATATTTTCTATTCTTAAGATATTCATCAAGAAATACTTTTTTTGTAATAGGTAATATGTCTGGAGAAATTCCTCCTGCCAAAAAAATATGTGAAGGTAATAATTTCAATGCCGTATCTCTTACAAATCTCCCATAAAATGTAGAAAATAATTCAACAGTATCTTTACATAATTTATTTTTTGATTCATAATCAGTTATAAGATAACCTTTTTTTAGACCTGATTTTTTTATTTCCAAATAAATTTTATTTTTTGCATATTTTTTATGTGAATCTAAAAAATCATAAATACCTACCAATCCCCTCCCTGATAAAATATCTTCCCAATATACTTGCGTCTTATATTTTTTCTGTAAATGTTTAATGAGATTATATTCCAAATCAGATTGAGATGAAATAGTTGCATAGCCTGGTTCCCCGGGATATATTTTTTCATCAATTATATGTGCTTCACCAAGACCTGTACCTGGTCCAATTACTACTTTTATTTTTGAATCAATTTTTTTCCCTTTATTTATTTCAAATATATCTTTTTTTAAAAGATGATTAACTCCTGCAGCAGCAACATAAAAATCATTAAGTAAATATGCTTGTCTAAAATCCAATTTCTTTTTTATTTTTTTAATATCAATCGTAATTCCTGCATTTGTTAAGGTTGCTCGTCCATTTGTGACTGGTCCTGCAAATCCAATGCAAATATTTTTCACATTGACTTTTTTTTCTTTTATAAAATCATAAATTGTCTTTTCATATGTCTTGACATCATGTGTCGGATAGACTTCTTTTGATACAAGTTTTATTTTATTTTTTTCATATGAATAAAGGGCTAATCTAGAATTTGTTCCACCAATATCAAGCGCAAGAACTGTTTTAGTCATAGATTTTTATTTAGATTATACTGTATAAATACTTTATGTTAATTTTTTTAGAAATTTTGTTACTTTTCCTAATAAATTTTTTATCATTAATATTTGACATAGCATTCCGCTTCGCGGCATTTAAAAATATGCAAGCAAAGAATTTGCTTGCTATGGCAAAAAATAATAATTCAAAAAACACATAATTAAATTTAAAAAAATAAAATTTCCTATTCATATCTCAGTGCATCAACTGGTTTTTGATTTGATGCTTGGATTGCTGGCATTACTCCTGCTATTGCACCTATAAAAAATGCGAATAATATGCAACCTGCTGTCAAATACCAAGGAAATATTGGCCTAAGCAATGCATAACCTGTTGCTTTTGCAATTTCACCACCAAAACTTGAAATCAAATATCCAAAAAATACACCAAGAATTCCACCTAGTATACCAAGTAAACCTGATTCAAATAAAAATATCGATCTAATGTCTTCATTTCTTGCTCCAATTGCTTTCATAATACCTATTTCTTTTGTTCTCTCAAGTACTGCAGTATACATTGTATTCATTATGTTTACTGAAGCAACTACAAGTGATATGAAAGCAATCAAAAAAAGAACACCATTTATGACGTCAAAAATAGTTCCAAATGTTGCAATTGCATCTGCAAATGTCTGAGCAAAAAAGTTTTCTTTACCTTCTTCTTGTCCTTTTCTTTTTCTTAATTTTTCTGTAATTTTTTCCGCTAATTTTTCAGGATCTTCATTTTTTTCTGCCTGTGCCATTATAAAACCAAATTTATCTTTAGTATCTGGATATAAACTTTCAAAAGCTTCTAAAGTCATATATACATTTGAGTCATCTGCAGGATTTCCAACTTCTTCAGCAAATCCAATTACATCATAAAATACATCATTAATTACAATTTTATCTCCAACCCTTACTGCTTCATGAAATATTTTATCAGGTAACATGTACCTTATACCTAATACTACTTTATTCATATCTCCTGATTTTAATTGCCTTCCTTTTTCCAAACCAATCCCAAATGATTCAAAAATAAACTCTACTTCTTTTGGATTAAATCCCATTACATAATTATATTTAGCTTCATCACCATGTTTAATTTCTCCTGGCTTTGCATACATTCCTTCAGCAATTTCTAATCCTTTTATTTTTTTTATAAATTTTATATCATCCCCTGTCAAATAAAAATTACTATCTGTACCCGGACCACCAATTCCTTTTGCTTGAATAAATATTTTATCAACCCCTGAATCTGCTGCTAATGTATCTACGTAATCTTGAATCCCTAAACCAAAACTTACAATAGCATAGATTGACATAACACCTATAAGTATAGATAAAACTGTAAGAAAACTTCTTAATTTTCTATGTATCAAATTTTGCAATGAGTATTTTATTTCTTCTTGTCGCATTTTATTTCGACCTCAAAGCATCTACTGGATGCATTTTTGCAGCCTGAATTGCAGGCATTACACCAAAAAATGTTCCTAATATAAATGAAAATAACATAGAACCAATCAAAAGCTCAGCAGAAATACTTGCCTGTATTAATTCTGAACCTAAGGCTTGACGACCAATGAATGACATACCATTTGCTATTCCTAAACCTAATAAAATACCAATCAATCCACCTACGAATCCTAAAAACCCAGATTCTATAAAAAATAATGTAAAAATAGTTGAATTTCTTGCACCTATTGCTTTCATTATTCCAATTTCTTTTGTTCTTTCTATTACTGCAGTATACATTGTATTCATTATACCAATTCCACCAACAATTAATGATATTGATGCAATGATATAAACAAACAACTGAACAGCAAATAATGTTGAATTAAGTGATTCTATTGCTTGCTGTGGACTTGCTACTACAAAATCTTCTTCACCTAAATCTACATCCCTTTCTTTTCTTAAAATTTTTTCTACATCTTCCATTACTTTCTCAATATTTTTTACATCTTTTACTTTAACAGCAATCAAATCAGTAGTACCATCATCACCAAATTGATCAAGTAACGTTTCTTCATTAATAATAACAGACTGATCAAAAATGAAACTTCCCTTCTTTTCAAGAATACCTATGACTGTATATGTCTCTCCACTTAATAAAACTCTATCTCCTGAAGAAACACCTTTTCCAAAAATTTTATCATCCTTAAAACCATTTCCAAGAATTATCCTTTTATTATCACCATCTTTTAGAAGTCTTCCACTTTCAACTTCTAAATTAAGCATTGTCTCAACTGCTTTTCTATTTTCACCAGATGGAACTGATAATGCCATCCCAATACTCTGAATATCATTATATTCAAGTGTTCCTGATTCAATATGACGATTAAAAGACGCCTCTACACCATTAAGACCTTCTATTTTTTTATATAAATCATCAGCAAGAGGATTAACAGTATTACTTCCAGGAGGGCCTGCCAAATTAAGACCTGATGCTTGAACACTAAATATATCAGGACCTAAAAAACCAAACTGACCTGAAATAGCAACTCTAAGACCTTCACCCATACCTATTAAAGATACTACTGCTGCAATCCCTATGAATATACCTAACATAGTAAGCCAGCTTCTTAATTTTCTGTATCTTAAGCTATTTAATGATATCTTTACAAAATCAATTAACATATTTCACCTTTCGATTTAAATAATGAAAATCCACTTTTTATGGATTTTCAACTTGCAAAGTCGAGTTGATCAAGTCTGTATCCACAAACTTAAATATTTGGTATTAGCCTCGACTTTACAATAAAATTATTGAAAAAAACAATAATTTTTCAAATTTATTTTTTTAATCAATCCTTTTTCTTTGATTTTTTGAATCTTTTTATCACAAACCAAAGTACTACTAATACAATGATTATTGTTACTACATTGATTGGTGAAGATTTTTTACTATCAGATATCTTATTTGAATTATATATCTTCAATGGCAAATCTATTTCTTTGGAATAAGCATTATTATTTGCATCTTTATATTCAATTAATAATGGAAGTGTCAAATCAATATCTCCTGCAAATTTTGAATCAACGTTCTTATTCATATATAATGTATATTCTGCAATTTCATAATCGTCACTATCAACATTTCCAAGATATACTTCTTTTGAAGATAATATCTCATAATCTATAGTCTCATCTAATTTTATATTTAAGAATTTTATGTCTGAAAGTCCTTTATTGACAAATCTAATTGACACATCTCCTTTCTTTTTTCCAACAACTAAATCTGTATCATCAACAACCACTGAAATATCAGGTGTGCTTCCAACTACAAGACCTATTATATCATATTTTGTATACGCAGTCTCTAATTCATCATAATAAGTTATTTCAATAGGTACTTTGTATACTTTACTTTCTGCTTCAGGATAAGCTACCAAATCATATGTAAATGATACTTCTTCTCCTGATTTTATTGTTTTGACTTTCTTCTCTGTTGCAGAACCTAAAGGTGCAAAAGGAATACTATCAAATTTAGATAATGAATCTGATAATGTTGTTGTTGTCACTTGATCAATATATGATGCATATGTTAAATCAAGTTTTATTGTAACATCTTTCATAAGTGAATCTGCAATATTTTTTACAATAAGTACTACTTGTGCATTTTCCCCTGGACTTATAATTTCAGGTGAAGTTTTTACTGATTCAATTGAAATTGTTGCATCAACTGACTGTATATTGATATCAAAACTTTCAGTTATCCAAGGTGAAGTTCCTAACTTATATCTTAATTTAATTTGATTTTCTCCTTCAATTGCATCTTCATCAACTCTTACTTTGTATTTGATTCTTATTGAATAATCTCCATTTCCAGTTGTAGTTAAGTCACCTAAATCCCTTAATGCAATTTCATTTGGATCTAAACTAAATGGATATGTTGGAAGAAGTTCAACTACAAAATCTTTTGCAGTTGCCTCGCTTACAACATTTATCTTAAATCTTATATCTACATAATCACCTGGACTAACTGGATCAGGATCCTGATTTATTATTGTCAATTCAACTTCTGGAATTGAATTATAAGTTACACCTTGAACTAATGTTGTAAACATTAAAATCATTAATATTAAACTAATTATTTTTTTCACTTTTTACCACCTTTTATTATTTTTCCATCGATTATATTTTCTATTCTATCTGCATGTTTTGCTAATTCATCATCATGCGTAACCATAATTATTGTTTTATTTTCTTTTCTATTTAATTTTTTTAAAAAATCCATTACTGTACTTCCAGTTTTTGAATCCAAATTCCCTGTTGGTTCATCTGCTAAAATCACATCTGGATTTACAGCTAATGCTCTTGAGATAGCTACTCTTTGCTGCTGTCCACCTGAAAGTTCTGTAGGTCTATGGCCATATCTTTTATCCAAACCTACCATACTTAGAAGCTTTTTTGCTCTTCTTTGCCTTTCGCCTACAGGCATTCCTAAAAAAACCATAGGAAGCATTACATTTTCAATTGCTGAAAGTGTATTTATCAAATTAAATTGCTGAAATATAAACCCAATCTTTTTCCCACGTAATTGAGCAAGATTACTCTCTCTGAATTTAGATATATCTTTTCCTTCAAGATATACAGATCCTTTTGTAGGAACATCAAGTGCGCCAATCATATTCATTGCTGTTGATTTCCCAGAACCAGATGGACCTTTAATTGCTAAAAACTCACCATGCTTTATTTCTAAATTCAAACCTCTTAATGCATGAACTTGAACTTCTCCCATTGTATATGTCTTCCAGACATTATCTATTTTTATTATATATTTATTCATTCTAAATCTTTAATTTTTTTAGTTGTTTCTTTTAATAATTTTTTTATAATCTTTGTGTTTTTATGTTTTTTGTCAATAAATGGTATTAAACCATTTCTAAATTGTGAAATTTCTGGTTCTAAATGAGAAAATGGAAATCTATGATTTTTTATTTCATCTAAAATTGCCATGAAAAAATTATTTTCTTTCATATCACAAACATTTTCAAGCATACTTACTAATTCTGATAATTTTCCTATGAGTTTTTCTTTTTGTTTCCCTGCTTTTTTCAAATATTTTTTTCCTTCTTTGCTTATTGTATAAATTTTTGTTTTACCTTCTTTTTTAGATACGACAAAATTTTCACTTGTCAAATTCTCTAAAAGCGGATACATTGACCCTGAACTTGGTCTTTTTCCAAGAATCTCCTCTATTTCATCCATTAATTTATATCCACTTTTTGATTCTTCATTAAGAAGCTTAAGTACAAATATTTTTAGATGTCCACGTATCATTTTAATAATTTTAAACACATATGTGTCGGTTTCGACATCCTAAAAAATCTTTTGATTTTTGGGATGCGTTAACGATCACTTATCTTTAGCGACACAATGAAAATGTTTTTATATTTTCAAGTTTCGAAACCTATGTATCGGTTTCGACATATCGGTACCGATAGAAGTATATAAATATTTCGTTTAAGAGATAATAAAAAGAAATTTTAAAAAGTTTCAAACCATAATTATTTTTTAATTTTTAATACTTACATAAACTCTATATCCTGATTTTATTACAATATCTTTTGCATTACCAAATACACCCATCATCTTTTTTGACAATGTCTTCCCACCTTTATTATGTCTTGCAACCAATTGTAATAATCCGTCTGATTTTATATGATCAAATGAATCTTCAATCATTTTAAAACAAATATCTTTTCCTGCAGTCTGAGGAGGATTTAGAAGAATTGTATCGAATTTTTCATCTATTTTTTCAAAATTATCTGAGTCTTTGGCTTTAATATCTTTAAGCTGATGAAGTCTTATATTTTTTTTTGATAATGAAACAGCTCTCTGATTAATATCACTCATCAACACATTTGTTGTTGGATACATTTTTTTAATAGATATTCCAACTACCCCATATCCACAACCTAAATCTAATACCTCCCAACCATCTTCAATTATTGAATTTTCTATTAAAATTTTAGATCCTTTATCCAATTCATCTTTAGAAAAAACACCTGAAGAAGATAATAATTCAAAAGTTAATCCTGCTACATTAACCTCTATTTTTTTAATAATGAATTCTGTATCCTGTTTTTTTGAAAAATAATGAGACATATTCTTATGCCATCATAATTTTAAGCATTCTAAAAGCCATCTTATCAGCAGCTCTTATTAATTCTTGTTCATCTGTTCCTTGAATTATTATGCAACCTTCTTCCTGAAAAATTTTTGTCACATCACCTAATCTAAATTCAATAACTCTAGTTTTTGAATTTATATCCTCACAAGTTATTATTGGAAATTCACTTCCATTAACTTGCTTTGTCAACCCTGCCTTTACTTTTTTAAACCATACTTTTCCAAGTATTTTTGATATTTCTGTTCCTGCAATAACTGCTTTTGAATCATATTCTGGATTTATTGTTATATATATATTTGGAACATCTAAAAAAATACTTTCAAGACCTCTTCTAAATTCTATATCCAATACATCATAAGGATTGTAATAAAATGGAACTTCATATTCTCTTGGAGCACTTAAAAAATCATCAACTAAAACATAAGTATACCACATACCATCTTCTTTTTTCTCAAATGTAAAATTATTAAATTCAACTTTTGAATCATCTATAATAATTTCTTCTTTTGGTTCTGGAACATTATTTTGAAATAATGAGGAAATAACCAAAATCCCTACTGAAATAAATAATAAAATGAATATTAAATTATTTCGATCTTTTTTCACATTTTTTGGTTCCTGATTAACATCCTTTTGTTCTTTTTTTTCATCTAATTTTTGTTTATTAGTTGTTGTTTCTTTTTTTGTATTCTTTTTTGATTTTTGTGTTCTTTTTTTATCGACCATAATAATCATCCCTCATGCACTAATAAAACCAAAAATATATTGTGCAATTATATCTCTTATCTTAAAATATTCAGCATTATTTGCTTCAATTGTTATACAATTATCTGATTCATATATTTTTGTTATATTGCTGTTTTTTAATATTATTACTGGTTCATAATCAGTAGCATTTTCACAATTAAAAAGTGGAAATGGATATTGTACTGAAAAATTTGTTACTCCATTATGAATATTTTTTCTAGCTTTGATAAAATCATCATTCATCTGAATCCTAAATGAATTTTGATATGATAAATCTTCTTCATCTGGATTAAATGCTATTATTACTGATGGTGCTCCAAAAAGTTTTTTTCCAATTGCATCTGGAAAATCAATTGATTGTAAATCTGATGGATAAAAAAACATCTCTACGTCTCCACCTATAAATTCTGATTTAACAGAGAATGATCTTTGATTTGGAACAAAACTATATTCTTTCCCATCAATTGTTACTAATGTCCCATCTGAACTATTTTGATTATTCACAAAAAATCCACCTAGGCTTGTTATCATAATTACCGTTACAAAAATACCAAAAAATACTTTAACTCTTTCCTGTTTTTTTTTCTTTTTATTTGACATAAGCTTATGGCATATATAATTGATTTAAAAATATTTCCCAGAATAAATTTGCGCGAGCCTCCCCCGTATAGAAATCTCATTCGCACAATAGCTACATTGTTTTGAACAACTTACCACAATTTAAACAAAGATTACAGTAGTAATCTTCACAGTCCTTAACATTCTCACTAGAACATTTTGGACAAGTATCAATATTGGTTGTCAACATGTTTCAATATGTAATAATATTTTTTCTATTTATATATATTAGGTTTATCTTATAATGTCCGATTAAAAAAAACCTATAATTCAAGCATTTCATTATTTTTCATATAAACTAATCTAACTGCTAAACCCATTTTCAAAATAGCAGAAAGTGCAGCCATATGCTCTTTACCAGAACCTGACATCATATTAAAGGCAACTTGAGGACCAATTACTTCTTTTGATATTTTTTCTTTAATTTGATTTATCATTGAATTGATATTATCATTTTCGTTAATTATAACAAATTTAGTTTTTTCATTTGGTTTAAATGTCTGTTTTCCAAATTCATTTGTAATTAAAAAAATATTCTCCCAATCATGACTATTTATCAATTTAAGAACATGAGTCCAAGTTCCTTTTCCTGTTGATAAACAAGTAATCAATTCAGTCATCAATTTAAAAAAATAAAATAAGAATAAAAAGATTTTGCAAGTTTATTATTAATTAATTTAATTTATTATTTTAACTATTTAATTAATCACTTAATTAATATCTACATTAATTATTTAAAACAACATAATTTCACAAAATACATGATATCAATTAATGAAATCATCGACATCATAGGTATGACTTTATTTACTGGCGTATTATTTGCAGATACATTTAGAAAACCTAAAATAACCCCACAGTTTGAAGGAATACCAGACATAAAATCTTATAATAGATTCAATTGGGAAGATATAAAATACGCTGCAATGATTATTGCACCTGGAATCATATTACACGAATTAGCACATAAATTTACTGCATTAGCTCTTGGAAATCAAGCAACATTCATGGCATTTTATAGAAGTCCTTCGCTTAGGAATTTAGGATTTTTTGCATTATTGATGAAATTTATGGGATTCGGTTTCATATTTTTAGTACCTGGTTTTGTTGTACATTCAAGAACAGACCCATTAAGTTCTGCTATCATATCTATATCGGGACCTCTCGTTCACTTATTATTTTGGCAAGGAAGCATAATATTGCTAAAAAACGAAAATTTAAGAAAAAAAATATTTGGGAAAAAAAAGTTATCTCAATCTACTGCTAATGCTTTATTTCAAAGTGGAAGAATAAATAAATTTCTACTTATCTTTAATCTTCTGCCTATCCCTTTCCTTGGAACAGATGGTTATCAATTCTTAAGAGATATAATTATAGTAATTAAATCTTTATTTGGTTAAATATCTTGAACAGTCAAAAAAGACAAATATTATCTTGTATATTTGAAAGTTGAAAACCTATGATTTTCATTATACTACAATATACGCATTTTTTAACAACAATGTTTAAATATTATTTTTAGCTTCACAAATTATGCGCACAAAATTTAGCAACCATTTTCTGGAGGATAAACATGTCAAAAGAATTATTAGATACTATTAGCGATAAATCTGTTAGCAACGAATTTTATACACCTATCCCTAAAGGATATGAAAAAGGAAAGAGTAAATATGTCATCATATTAGGAACTGTAATGAGTGGTCTTGGAAAAGGAATATTTTCCTCATCTCTTGGACTTCTTTTAAAACAAAAAGGACTAAAAGTAGCTCCAATAAAATTTGATGGATATCTTAACCAAGATGCAGGAACGTTAAATCCATTTAGACATGGTGAAGTCTTTGTTTTAGATGATGGAACTGAAGGAGATATGGATCTTGGAACTTATGAAAGATTCCTTGGTATGAATATTTCAAAAAATAATTATATGACTGGTGGAAAAATATTCCAAATGGTCCTAAATAAAGAAAGAAAAGGAAAATATCTAGGTCGAGATGTTCAATTTATACCACATGTTACAGGAGAAATCAAATACTTCTTAAGAAGTCTTGCTATGAAATCAGACTCAGACGTGGTTCTTTTTGAAATAGGAGGAACTGTTGGAGATATTGAAAATAATTATTGTATTGAAGCAGTAAGACAATTGATGTATGAAGAAGGAAAAGAAAATGTTTCTTTTGTCGGAATGACTTATGTTTTAGAACCTAATTTTTTAAAAGAGCAGAAAAGTAAAGCAGCTCAAATGGGTATGAGAAGCCTTATGTCTCTTGGAATACAACCAGATATCGTAGCTTGTCGTGCACAAAATGAAATAACTACAAAAATCAGAGAAAAAATAAGCGTATATTCTAATGTAGAAGTGGAAAATGTAATAAGCGTTCATGATGTCCCAAGTATATATTATGTGCCAGAACTTCTAAAAAATGCAAAAATAGATTCAAAAATAATCGAAATGCTAAATTTAAAGAACAAAGAAAACACAGAATGGGATAAATGGAGTCAATTTGTAAATAATATTAAAAATCCAAAAAAGGAAGTAATAATAGGAATTACTGGAAAATATACTACACTAAAAGATTCTTACGCAAGTATCATGAAATCTCTTGAACACGCAGGATCAAATAATGAAGTTAAAGTTAAAATAAAATGGATTGAAACAACTGATATCTCAAATACTGAAGATGCTAAAAAATATCTTTCAGATGTAGATGGTATCATTGTTCCAGGTGGATTTGGTTCACGTGGAACTGAAGGAATGATAAAATGTATAGAATATGTAAGAACAAATAATATTCCGTTTTTAGGAATATGTTATGGAATGCAAATGGCTGTAATTGAATACGCAAGAAATATGTGCGGATTAGATGACGCAAATTCTACAGAAATTAATCCTGATTGTAAAATACAAGTTATTGATATTTTACCAGAGCAGAAAAAAATTGAAGGCCTTGGTGGAAATATGAGACTTGGAGGTCATGATATTCTCATCAAAAAAGATACATTAGCTTATTCTTTATATAGTAATAAAGAAATGATAAGAGAAAGATTCAGACATAGATGGGAAGTGAATCCAAAATATATCCCAACTTTAGAAGAAAATGGAATGGTATTTTCTGGAAAAGCTCCTAAATATCCTATAATGCAAATTATGGAATTAAAAGATCATCCATATTTTATTGGTGGTCAATATCATCCTGAATTCACATCACGACCATTGCAACCAAATCCTTTATTTAATGGATTAGTTAAGGCAGCTATTGAAAAGAAGTGATTTTTATTTTTTTAATTATTTTTGCTCTTCTCCCTCCAAGCACAACATTTAAATATTGTTACTATTTCAAGATAGATATATTTTGTGGGGGTTACTCAAAATGAAAAAATTATTATTAATGTTTTTAACTTTTAGCATACTTGTATCATCTGTCTTAGCTGCACCAGTACATGGAACTAGCTTTGAAGTAAGATATACAAGCTATCCTGAATATATAGCTGAAGAACAAACTGAATATTATTTAAATGTAGTAAATGAAGGACATAGTGATATTGATGATGTCCAAGTTGGCGTTTATATACCTGATTTAGACTATTATAGTAGATCAGGAACATTCGATGCTAATGATAGAGATACAAGAAGAGAAATGTTCTTAGTAAATCTAGTTGATGTTGAACCTGGATTCTATCCTGTAAGAATGTCTATGTACTCAGATGATTCACATTATAGAAGAGTCAAATGGACATGGATATCAATTGAATAATTTTTTTAACTATTTCTTTTTCTAATTTTTTATTATGAATATAATTACTGAAAATACAACTAAAATAAAAGCTTCAATAGGAAAAATTTCAAAAAAATTAGAAGTATTCTATAATCCAGTTATGAAGTTAAATAGAGATGTTTCAATCCTTCTATTAAATTCAATTCCAAATAAAGATATGCAAATTGGACTTCCATTATCAGGTTCAGGAATAAGAGGTATACGATTCTTAAAAGAATTAAAAAAAGGAAAAATAAAATCAATATCATTTAATGATTATGATAAAAAATCAATAAAAGCAATTAAAAAAAATCTTAAATTAAATGATATAGGTTCAAAATTCAATATTGAGAACAAAGATGCAAATATTTTTATGCTGGAATCTAAAGGCTTTGATTATATAGATATAGATCCATTCGGCACACCAAATCCATTTTTAGATAATTCTATAGTACGTTTAGCAAGAGATGGTATCTTATCAGTAACTGCAACAGATACAGCTGCTCTAGCTGGTTCTTCAGCTAATGCATGCATCAGAAAATACTGGGCAAAACCGCTACGAAATGAGTTCATGCATGAAACTGCAGTAAGAATATTGATCAGAAAAATACAACTAATTGGTGCACAAAATGAAAAAGCATTAATTCCTATTTTTTCATATTATTCAGACCATTATTATAAAATATTTTTTAGATGTGATAAAGGGAAATTAAAAGTTGATAAAGTATTAAAAAATCATAGTTTAATGAAATATAAAAATAATGAATATGGTCCTATATGGATTGGAAAACTATGGGATGAAAAATTAGTCAATAATATGTTTAAAAAATGTGATGAAACCAATAAAAAAATGTATTCATTGTTAAAAATAATAACAGAAGAAGCTAAAATTACAACCATAGGTTCTTATGATCTTCATGAAATATCTAGAAAAATTAAAAAAAATCCTAGAATTGATGATGTCATAAAAAAATTAAAAAACAAAGGATTCATTGCATCAAGGACACATTTTAATTTGCATTCTGTTAAAAGTAACATCAACTATGATGAATTAATTTTGTTACTAAAAAACTAAAAAGCAATACTATCATGTATGTATTTAATCCATTGACTAAAAAACTCAAAACTATGACTTCTCCATCTATTGATTGGATTTGTTAAATTCAAATTTATTGGCGCATTTACATCCATTCGTCCTTTTTGCACATCTCTTTCGTATTCTTCAATCAATCTGGTTGTATGATATTCAGGATGTCCTAAATGCACTATAAATTTTCCATCTGAACTTTCATATATGATATAACCAGAATCCTCATTATGTGCCAAAAGATTGATTGTGCCTTTAAGACTCTCTTTTTCTAAAACCTCTTCATCAATTCCCGCATGTCTGCTTTGAGGACAATAAAAATAATCATCCATCTCTCCTGTAATTTTATGAGTTTTGTCAATGTTTCTGGTTTTATAAACACCAAAAAGTTTACTGTCATACATTTTTTTATCAATCCCTAATGTTTTTGAAATTGCAAGTCCACCCCAACATAATCCCAAAGTTGAAATTATATTTTTTCTTGCATATGAAATAATTTTTGATAATTCATCCCAATATGTCACTTC
Organism: archaeon; assembly: GCA_018671515.1. GTDB lineage: Archaea > Nanobdellota > Nanobdellia > Woesearchaeales > GW2011-AR15 > JABHHN01. Next base: position 14,553 of record JABHHN010000018.1, read on the forward strand.
TTCAAATGGTAAATCTTCAATAGGTGCTGGAGAAATAATAAGTCCATCTAAAGGTGTTTTAATAGCTTCATCAAAACTAATGTATTGATTATCTAAATGGCTCTTGTTTGTACTGCTATATATATGATTTTTTAATCTTATCCAAACAGGCTCAATTTGAATTATTGATCTTCCTAAAGGAAATAATAAATTCAATTCATAACTTTCAGCCTTTGGCATCAAATTTATTATTCCAATTCTAAGTGGCCTAATATCTTCTTTTAATGCCTTATTTTTTTCAATACAAAAAATCCTTCTTTTCTCAAGTTCTTCTTTTCCAGGATAATTATTTGATAGAACTATTGTCATCTATCCTCACCTGATTTTACTAATGCTTGATTTATATCATCAATAATATCATTTACATTTTCAATTCCAATTGAAAGTCTTATTAGTTCTGGTTTGATACCTCCAGAATTTAATTGTTCTGTAGATAGTTGACTATGTGTTGTTGATGCAGGATGAATTGCTAAGCTTTTTGCATCTCCAACATTTGCAACATGAGATATTAAATTTAGATTATTAATAAATTTTTCACCAGCAACCCTTCCTCCTTTAATTCCAAAAACAACCATACCACCAAAACCTTTTTTTAAATATTTTTTAGCATTTTCATGTGTTTTATGTGTTGGCAAACCTGGATAATTTACCCAATCAACTTGATCATTCTTATCCAAAAACTCTGCAACTTTCTGCGCATTTTCACAATGTTTTTGCATCCTTAAATGAAGAGTCTCTAATCCTTGTAAAAATATCCATGAGTTATCTGGTGAAATACAACCGCCTAAGTTTCTTAATGGAACAAGTCTCATCCTTAAAATATAAGCCAGTTTGTTTAAATCACCTAAATCATGTGCATATCTAATATCATGATAAGATGCATCTGGTTCTGTAAGTAATGGATGTTTAGTAGATTGTGCCCAATCAAATTTTCCAGAATCAATTACAACTCCACCTATTGCCGTTCCATGACCACCAATCCATTTTGTAAGAGAGTGACAGATAATATCAATATCATACTCAATAGGATTAAATAAGGCTGGTGTTGTAAATGTACTATCAACTATATATGGAATTTTATTTTCTTTTGCAATTTTTGAAATAGCTTCAAAATCTGGCACACTTAAAACAGGATTACCTATCGTCTCCGTAAAAATAGCTTTTGTTTTAGGAGTTATTGCTCTTCTGAAATTTTCAGGATCACTTGGATCTACAAAAATTGTCTTGATTCCAAAATCTGGTAAGATATTATTGAACATAGTGTATGAACCACCATATAAATCACTAGAAGATACAATTTCATCACCAGATTTTGCTAAATTAATTATTGAATAAAATATTGCATTAGTTCCTGAAGCTAATGCTAATGCACCTGCTCCACCTTCAATTTCTGCAAGTCTTTTTTCTAAAACATCTGTTGTTGGATTCATTAGTCTTGTGTATATATTTCCAAGTTGTTTCAATCCAAAAAGATCTGCTGCGTGTTTTGTATCTTTAAACACATAAGCACTTGTTCTATGCAAAGGAACACCTCTAGATGATACTTCATCCAAAACTTGCCCTGCATGTATTAACTTTGTTTCAATTTTTAATTCTTTATTTTCTATTGTTGTCATAAAATCACCTATTTTAAATTTAAATAAATTTTAGAAAATCAATGAGATGCTTAACGCATCATCATGCACATCATACAATCTAACTTAAAAGAATTACACCAAATTTTTTTATTGTATTGTTGTGTCATATCAAATTAGATATTATTAATTATAATATAAACATTCTTGACAAAAATATTCCAATAAGAATATAATTAAATATTAAAAATTCTTTATTTTAAGAGAATTAAACATTAAAATATTTAGCATCCTTATGATAAACTACAATAGCAGAAGTTGAACATTCTGGATCTATCTGATAATTCTCTGTTAATTTAGTTCCTATTCTTTTTGCATCAAGAATTTCAAATAATTTTTTCTGGTCTTTTAAATCTGGACAAGTAGGATAACCAAAACTATATCTAAGTCCTTGAAAATCATTGAACCCCATTTCTTTTATAATCTGTCTATTTGTGTATTCTGCTAAGCCTTCAGCAGTCTCAACTGCTAAACCATGTAGATAAAGTGCTTTATCATATTCACCTTTATCATTAAAATTCTGACAAACTTTTGTTACATTATTTCCAACACTCACAACTTGTAATGCTACAACATCAAATTTATTTTCATTAAAATAATCACTCAAACACAAAAATTTTTCACTACTTTGTCTAGGAAATTTAAATCTAATCAATTCATTTGTTAAATCTTGATTAAATATTACTAATGAATCTTTTTCTTTTTTGCAAGGATAATAACCATAAACTACTTCTGGAACCATGTATTTTTTTTCTATAGATTCTATTTTTAATTTTTCAAGAATTGGTCCAAATTTTTCTTTTATTATTTTATCATATTCTTCTTTTTTTAGTCCTCTTATACCCCATCCTAATTTGTATACATAATCAAGATTCAAAAATGGATATACATTATTTAAATTAATATCTCTTAAAATTTTATTTCCAAAAAATGGAAGTTTTGGAATATTTGTTGAAGGTATTATGTCTGATTTTTTTATAATTTTGTTTTCTAATTCTTTTTTTTCTTTGATTTCTTTTTTTGGTTCATTTAGATATTTTTCAATAAGCTTTTCTTTGTCTTCAGATGTTAATTCTTTTATAAATTTAAGACCATCAAATGCAGTATTTGCATAGAAAACTCCTCCTTGGTATTTTTCTTTATTTACATAAGATATCTCTCGGGTATATCTTGTATTAATTGATGCACCACCAACAATTACAGGTATATTTAAATTCTGCTTTTTCAATTCCTCTATTATTATTTTCATCTGCTTAGATGTTGAAACCAAAAGTGCACTTAATCCAATTACGTCAGCATTTACTTCTTTTGCCTTATCAATAATTTTTTGTACAGGAACCTGCTTTCCTAAATCAATTACTTCAAATCCATTATTTGAAACAATAGTCTTTACCAAATTTTTTCCAATATCATGTACATCACCATATACTGTTGCAAGCACCATCTTTCCTCTTGTATATGAATCATCTTTATTAAGAAATTGTTCAAGATATGAAACTGATTTTTTCATTATGCCTGCTGCTTCAAGAACAAATGGAAGTATATATTCTCCACGTCCAAATTTTTCACCTACTTCTCTCATTGCAGGAATTAATATATCATTTATGATTTTTACTGCCTTATATTTTTTCAGAGCTTCATCTATTGTTTCAATTATATTTGTATGTTGTCTAAAAATTATTTTATTGGATAATTTTTCTTCTATCGTTAGATTTTCATCAATAATTTTTTCATCTGATTCTTCAAACGTCTTATCTTCATAGTATTCAATTACTTTCTGCAAAGCATCTTTATGCTTATTAAATATTAAATCTTCAAATAATGTCTTTTCTTCATCTGATATTTCTGAATAAGGAATTATTTTTTTACTATCTATTATTGCAGAATCTAATCCATATTTTATTGCATGATATAAAAATACACTATTAAGCACTTTTCTTGAATGTCTTTTAATTCCAAAAGAAACATTAGAAACACCTAAAACTGTTTTTACACCAGGTAATTGTTCTTTAATTTTTTTTATTGCATTAAGTGTTTCATTAGCTGAATTAATATATTTTTTATCTCCTGTTGTCAAAGGAAATGTCAATACATCAATAAAAAGTTCTTCTGGATCCAATCCATATTCTTTTGTGTAAGTATCATATATCCTTTTTGCAACTTCAAATTTTTTATCACATGTTTCTGCCATGCCTTCTTCATCAATTGTCAGACCAATTACTGCTGCACCAAATTCTTTTACTATTTCTAATATATTATAAATTCTTGAACCATCACCTTCAAAATTAATGGAATTGATCATTGCTTTTCCAGGATATAAAGTTAGTGCTTCACGAATAACTTTATAGTCTGTAGAATCTATCACTAAAGGCGATTGAATTGTATTTGATAATAATTTAACTAACTTTTTCATATAATATTTTTCTTCTTTTTCTAAATCATTATGTGCTACAGAAATATCTAAAAGATGAGCACCACTCTTTATCTGTGCTCTTGCTAGCTCTATTATTTCTTCATAATTTTCAACTTTTAGTAATCTAAGGAATTTTTTACTACCTGTTGCATTTGTTGTCTCTCCAATTATCAAAGGTTTTGGATCTTGCTTCAAATCAACTGAAATCATTCCACTAGAAACTGAAGTTAGTTTTATTGGATTCCTTTGTATTGGCTTTTTTCCATCAAATTCTTTTGCCATTAATTCCACAAATTTTGGACTACTTCCGCAACAAGCACCAACAATATTTATACCATATTCATAAACAAATTTTTTCATGAATGGAAGCATTTCATCAGCTTTCATAGGATAAACTGTATTTCCTGATTCATTATAAGGAATCCCTGCATTTGGAATAACTGAAATAAATTTATCAGTATATTTACACAAATATCTAATATTATCCATCATTTCTTTTGGTCCTGTGCTACATTGAACTCCAATTATATCAATATCAAATAAATTTAATGTTGTTAAAACAGATTCAATAGTAGTTCCAAGAAGCATTTTCCCATTAATGTCATATGTTATCTGAACAACTATTGGTAATTTTTTTCCTTTTTCTTTAAGCGCTTTTTGAATACCTATGATGGTTGCTTTTGTTTCTAAAATATCTTGTTGAGTTTCAATCATGAATAAATCAGAACCTCCATCAATTAAACCTAAAGCCTGCTCATAAAAATTCTGAACTAATTCATCATAAGTTATAATAGACAATGCTTCATCTGTTGAGCTTGGTAAAAAGCCACTTGGACCAATGGTTCCTTTAACAAACCTAGGTTTTATATGTGAATATTTATCAGCAACTTTTCTACATATTTTTGCTGCATTGTAATTAATTTCATATGCTTTTTCTCTAGGAAGACCAAATTCCACAACTTTTAATGGACTAGCAGTAAATGAATTTGTCTGTACTGCATCACTACCTGCTTTAAAATATTGTTCTGTAACACTCTCAATTATTTCTGGTTTTGTTAAATTAAGAATTTCGGTATATCCAGGTGCTTCACCATAATCTTTTTCAGAGATTTCCATAGAACTAATCAAAGCTCCAAAAGACCCATCAAAAATCATTATCTTTTTTTTTAGAAGTTCAATAAAGTTTACCATATAGAATCCCAAAAAGAAATATTATTATAAATTTGCTTACTAAAATAATTCTTATTGGAATATTTTGAGGAGGAATATTTTTAAACATATAATAAAAACAATAATGTATGCACATCACAGAATTTTACAAAAATAAAGAATTTGTTCTTTCTTTTGAAATTGCTCCACCTAGAAACGGAGAAGATATAGACAAAGTATACAAATGTGTTGAAAAACTAATGGAATTCAATCCTTCTTTTATTACAGTCACACAAGGTTCAGGTGGATCACTTCGTGGTGGAACTGCAGCAATTGCTTCAACAATAAAAAGAAAATTTGGAGTAGAAGTTGTCAGTCATATTACTTGTCTTGATAAATCAAATAAGATGATAGAGAATGAATTGATAACTAATCATTATCTTGGTATTGAAAACATCATGGCACTTCGTGGAGACCCTCCTTGGGGTGATAAAAAATTCATTCCTGTAAAAGATGGTTTTAGTTACGCATCTGAATTTGTAGAAGAAATACAAAGAAAAAATAATGGAAAATACATATTAAGACATAATGACTGGAAATTTTTCAAATTAGAACAAGATGCAAAATATAGACTTGGTGAAAAAACAAATTTTTGTGTAGGTATTGCTGGATATCCTGAAGGACATAGAGAATGCAAAGATGAAATAAAAAATATCGAATTTCAAAAATTAAAAGTTGATACAGGTAGCGACATAATTTTTAGCCAAATATTATATGATTCCAAACATTACTTCAAATTTGTAAAAGATTGCAAAGAAAAACAAATTTCAGTCCCAATAATTCCTGGAATAATGCCAATTACATTTAATGGTCAAATTAATTTTATTACAGAAACTTGTGGAGTAAATATACCAAAAACATATTTAGATAATCTCATAAAATTTAAAAAAAATAAAAAAAAGTTTTTGAATACTTCTGTTGAATTTACTGCACTTCTATGCAATGATTTAATTGAAAAAGGAATTCCAGGATTACACTTCTACACACTAAATAATTGGAGTATAATAACGAAAATCCTTAAGCTTCTTAATAAATGAATTTTCGGAACACTAAAAAATTAAGAAAATTTCTTGTGTACAGAAAACCTAAGGGTTTCTAGTATGTCAAAAAAGATGCCTTTTTTAACATAAAAAAAATATTAGAAAAAATTAATTTAATTAAGCAATAGTTCTTCTGACATCTGTAACTTCTGCTGAATTTACACCTTCAAGAGCTTTTATTTTTTCTTCAATATCCTCTACTGAACCTAATGATTCATCTCTGATGAAAATCAGACTCAATGATTTTAAACCAAAAGCCATAGGTTCTATTGATGATTTACCAACTTCTCCTTTCTGCTCTGCGATTACATCAGTCGCTTTAATTTTAATTGCTTCTAAGTCAACATCTGGTGACTTAGGCATTATCTTTATAGTTACTACTACTTCTGCCATTTTCTAATTACCTCTAATTTGGTCCAACAAATCCACATTCTGGACATTTGTATTGTGCAGCGTTTTGTCTTGCCTGTAGTGATCTTACAATTTCGTGTTTACCACAACTAGGGCATTTGAATATTACTGCACCTTTGTCATTTGCAATTTTTACATTATATGATGAGCATTTATGTTCCATGTTAATTCACCTAGACTCTTAGAATTTATATAATATTTATAAAGTTTCCTCAAAAAACACTAATTCAAGAGTCCATGTCTTAAAAAAGAAGAATTTTAAAAGAACCTTTTTTTCCACTAATTAAAATGAGTATGAGACAGCCTATAGTTGTAGTAGTTGGTCATGTAGACCACGGAAAGACAAAACTTCTAGATAAAATTAGAGGAACAGCTACTCAAACAGGAGAAGCTGGTGGAATTACACAAGCAATTGGAGCATCAATTATTCCAATTGAGACAATAAAATTAATATACAAAAAAGTTGTCAATAAAAATGTTGATTTTTCACTTCCAGGTCTATTATTTATCGACACACCTGGTCACGCAGCATTTACTAATCTTAGAAAAAGAGGAGGAAATATTGCTGATATTGCAATATTAGTCGTTGATATGACAAGTGGATTTAAACCACAGACTCTTGAATCAATTGAAATTTTAAAAAATTCTAAAACACCTTTTATTATCGCTGCAAACAAAGTAGATTTAATTGCTGGATATAAACAAACAACTCAAGGAATTATCAAGAATATAAATTTACAGCAAGCTTACGTCCAAGAAAGAATTGACACCAAAGTTTATGAAATTGTTGGAAAATTAAGTGAATTGGGTTTTGAATCTGAAAGATTTGACAGAATAGAAGATTATACTAAACAAGTAGGTATTATCCCTACTTCTGCAATAACTGGTGAAGGTATTGCAGAATTATTAATGGTATTATGTGGTTTAGCCCAAAAATTTCTTGAAGATAATCTTAAACTAAATGTAGTAGGACAAGCAAAAGGTACAATTCTTGAAATTAAAGAGACTAAAGGTCTTGGAAAAACAATGGATGCAATCATCTATGAAGGTTCATTAAATAAAGGAGATAATATTGTAATAGGAGGAGTAGATAAACCAATTGTTACAAGAATCAAAGCTCTTTTTGAACCTGCACCATTATCTGAAATGAGAGATAAAAAATCTAAATTCGTAGCAGTAAAACAAGTCACTGCAGCAACAGGAGTTAAAATTTGTGCAATTGATTGTGATGATGTAATTCCAGGTATGCCATTATCATCATTTGATCCAACAAATAAAGAAGAGATAATAAATAAAATCCAACAAGAAGTTAATGATGTTCTTATTAAAACAGATTCTGAAGGTGTAGTAATAAAAGCTGACACACTTGGTTCACTTGAAGCATTAACTTTCTTATTAAAAGAAAAAGGAATACCAGTAAGAAAAGCAACCATTGGAAAAATATCAAAAAAAGATATCAGTGATGCAGAATGTAGTCATGAAAAAAATCCTCTTCTATCAGTAATTTTAGGATTCAATACTGATCTTGATAATGACCTTGATTATACAGATAAAGTAAAAGTTATCACAAATGTAATAATTTATAGAATCATTGAAGAATATGAAACATGGGTAAAACAAAAAAAGAAAGAAATGGAAGAAGGAAAATTAGATGAACTTGTCAGACCATGTAAAATTCAATTACTTCCAAATTATGTTTTTAGACAAAGTAATCCTGCAATTTGTGGTATTGAAGTAATGGAAGGAAAATTAAAAGTTGGAGTCCCACTAATGAAAACAGGAAGATCCCTTTGTAATGTAAAAGGAATCCAAAAGGACAAAGATAATGTAACATTTTTAGAAAAAGGTCAGCAAGCTGCACTTTCAATGGACTGTGTAACTGTTGGACGACAAATTGATGAAGGAGATATAATGTACACTGCAATTCCTGAAAATCATTTCAGAAAAATAAAAGAATATCTTAAACTGCTTACACAACCAGAAATTGAATTATTAAAAGAAATTGCAGAAATAATGCGAACAATAAATCCCGTTTGGGGAATCTAAAACGTTTTGATTTTATGAATTATTTTTATTTGCAATTTCAACTTCTAGAATTTTTAAATATTTTTCATTATAATTTTAGCCTTCGGCTCTTCCTAGCAAGCAAATTCTTTGCTTGCACATTTAGTGCAATACGCCAAAGGCGGGTTGCTGTGGTACAAATAATGATTAAAATAAAAAGAATTATGTTCAATACTAAAACTAAATCAGGTAAATTAATAAGAAAATTAATTTTATAACAAGACAATGAAGAAATTAGATATTTTAAACACAAAAAAAATTAAAGAAATTATTCAATTAATAGAAAAACAATTTGGTTGTAAATATTCTTTTGATAATATGGCTGTCTTTATGAGTCCTAAAAATAAGATTTATATCATAAATAAAGATATGAATAGAGTTGAATATGATAAACTAAATATCAATTCTATTGGATTATATTTTGGTGAAATAAATAGAGGAAGCCTTAGATTAACTATTGAAGGTAGTCAGATAATTGGTCCTTTTGCTAAAAAAGGAATTATAGAGCTAAATGAAAAACATACTAAACAATGGATGGCAGGGGAAGACATAGAACTTGATGAAGATTATCCAGTAGAATTCTATATAATTAAAAATAAATTAGGTGACTTCTTAAGTAGCGGTAAAGTTAAAGAGAAAAAATTATTGAATTATGTACCTAAGGAGAGAAGGGTTTAACATCTACAAATTCTTTTTGCAATCTATATGTACGTATAGCAGCCTTAAATTTTTCAACATATAAATTTCCGATATCTTGTCTTTCTTTTAAATTTTCAAGATATTTAAAGGTTTCATCATCTAAAAATCCTATTTGTTCTTCAATACCAAATTTATCTCCTGGAATTGTCAGCATAGGAGCATAAAACATAAATTTATCACTAATCCAATTAACAATTTCATATACTTTTTTTTCATTTTCTTCTTCTAATGGATTTATATCTAACTCTTGTAAATATCTAACACCTACTTCAACACCATGTTTATTTATTAATACTTGTGTATGATATCCCATAATATATTCGTTTGAATCTTTATTTTTTAATTTAATTCCTTTTGATGTTATTTTTCGAACATTCTTAAAATGACCATCTAATATCTCTTTTTTAAGATCAAAATCTTCATAATTATTATTATCCGGATAAAAAAAACCACTATCAATATCAGAAATAATTAAAAATAATTCATCAAAAGATTTTAATAAATTTCTTGCTTTTGAATATGTTTGTAATTTACTTTTTCCTAAATCTCCTTCATTTTGAAAAATTGTATAAAGTCTTGAAGCAAAATACAATCCATCCCTCAAAAAATCTAGTAATTTACTTCTTCCTTCTTCCAACCTTTGTTCTGGACTATCATCAAAAAGTCTACCTATTGATACAGCACCAATATATTTTTCAAAATTAATAGTATATCTTTCTAAAACATCTCCTATATTATCAATAAATTTGGATTGATTTCCTGGATTTAAATTAGTATATGCTCCTAATAATATCTCAGAAATATTTCTTTCGTCTTGGTGTTGATGCATACTACTAATTGCTTCTTCTAAACCAGGAACAACATCTGGAATATCTATTCTCTTACTTCTCTTTTTCTCAAGCACATGTGATGTTTTTCTTTTTGTTGTTATTCTTTTAGGAATACCTGCTGTTAATAATGTATTATAAATTTTTTCAGTTTTTCGGCTAATATGAAACCCTTGTTATTCTGATTATTATCAGAATAACTTTTTTGTTCAATCTTATCAATCGATCTATATTAAATGCAATTACTCTTGTCAGAAATTCTACTTTTTGAGTTTTATGATGTCTAGATTTGATAC
>JABHHN010000019.1 GCA_018671515.1 archaeon
GATTTTCAAACTTAAATGAATTCCTATATTTTTATAATGAAATAAGAATTCATCAAGGAATACATTATAGCACACCACTACAAAGATACGATAGTGCCATTAATTCGGTTTAGTATATTATTTATAAAAAATATTTTAATTAATTAGCTAGTGCAGCAACATTTTTAACTGTTTGACTTAAATTTTTAGAAACATATAATCCATCAACTTTAGGGTCGGCATAGCTTTGCAAACGGTATCCTTGTTCTTTTTTCATTTCTTCAGCAGAATGTGTAATTTGAGCTGATTTTCTATCATGGGAATTTATGTATTGTCTAGGATCATCTAATATCTCACCACACATTTCTTGAATAGTGAGATCAACAATTCTCTCTCTTTGGAAAGGTGTTAATTTATTGTTTCTTAATATGCTATATGCTGAAAGTTCAAGAAATTCATGTGCAATTATTTGAGATGGATTTGGTCTTTTAAATGCGCCATAACTTGTTGTAAGAACCATTATTTTTGCATATTTTGGATTAAGAGTAGCTTCACTTGTATTTCCTTCAATAGGGTTTATTGATCCTCCTGGGCCATATCTTGTTAGACTTACTTCAACTTTTTCAGGAAGGTCTAAGTCAGGAAGGAAAACTAATTTGGATAACAGTGATTCTGTAAGGTCACTGTGCTTTATTATATTGAGTAATCCATCTTGAAAATACTCTCTAAAATATTCTTTTTCAATAATGTCTTTTAATTCATTACGCGTTTCATTATTTGCAGGTTCCCCTTCAAGTATTTTTTCAACAAGTCCCTTCATTTCATCTCCATGCGGAAGGTATAAATTATAATTATCTAAAGAAAGGTTCATACTAAAAGGATTTCCAAAATGTGGTTTAAATCCTGTATCAACTAATTTGTCTAAATTCCATAATAAACCATATACATAATCAACTTCTTCTTCTAATGAATTAATTTTATAGTTTATTTTAGGAAGAGGAATTAAGTTTCTAATAGCTAAACTTGGGTAAGGGTGTTTTGGCATGTGGTATTAAAAAAAATAAGTTATATAAATAGGTTTTCAATATTACTACTAATAAGTGATTAAAAAAACAAAAGATTTATATACTAGTACGTGTAAACTATGTATATGACAGAAGACCAACCCTTAGTTGATACATCAGTTATTGAAGATAGATTAAAGAATTCCTTTATGGCTGTAAAAAAGGATATGGACATAATTGATAAGAAGCAAGAAGCTCTTAAATCTGATCTGCATGACGAAATAGACAGTAGTTATAAATCTTTGAAAGAGGATGTTAAGATTACTGAAAAAGAAATAAGGTTTATTCTAAGTAGATTATCAAATCTAGAAAAAAGTATTGAGAAAAAAGATAGGAAAATTTCAGAATTAGAAAAAAGATTAGAAAAGAAAGATAATTTAAAAAATGTTAATTTAAAAAAGAATCATGAAATCATAAAAAAAGTCAATGAAGTCGTTGAAGTAGTTAATACTTTAATTGATACAGAAGATGATTTTGAAATATCTGTAAATAGAAAAATAAGTGAGATTATCTATTATTTAGATGCTCTTAAAAAATTAGGAGATAAAATTTCTTACATGGAAAATAGGATTGATAATTTAAAATTTACAAATTCGACTGAAGTAATAGAATCAATTCCTCAACAATTCATAACAAAAGAAGAATTTGAAAATACAATTTCAAATATTAAATCAAATTTGAGTGAAATTGGGACAACTTCAAAGAAAAAGAAGTTAGAAAAAGTAAAAAAAGTATTTGTCGAATTCTTCACTGAAGAAATAGATGAAGACAATAATTCGGTAGTTCCAATACCTAAATAATTGTTAATTCAGTACCTGAAAATTCAAAAATTTCAGACTCTAATTTTTCTTTTTTAGATTTAATTTTTAATGAATTTAATTCTGTTTCAGATTTTTTTATTTCACTTTTTAGTGTTTTTATTTTTGAATCAAAATGCTCAATTTGATAAGCAAGTTCTTTGAAATTCATATCAGAAGGATTAGCTTTTACAGAATTTTTAATGGATTCTGCTTCTTTTTCTGATCTTACAAGATTTTCTGCTAGATCTAAAAATATTTTATAATTTAATGAATCAATTTTTTTAATTATTTTTTCTTTAGACTTTATATCTTCTTTATTAAGCCAAATTTTAAGATTTTTCAGAATATTTAATATATCTATATCTTTGTCTTGTAACAAGGCTTTTGAAGGATTATTAAGATAAGCTTTTATTATTTCTTCTTTGACAGATTCTCTTTGGAATTTCCTTAGTGATTTTTCAAATGGTGATATTACTTGAAGAATATCAGTTTTTATTTTATTTATTTTTTTATTAGCATTGCTTTCTTTTATGATTAAATTATTATATTCAATAAAACTTTCACTAGATTTTAATTTTTCAATTTTTTCTTTTGTTTCTTCTTTTTTGTTTTCTTTTTCAACAAGTTCAACATTCATCTCATCAAGTTTTGTTTCAATTTTTTCTTTATTGTGTAGTCTTTCATTGAAGTCTTTTATGGAATCAATTGTATCAAGAATTTTTTTTACTTCGTCTTCTGTGACAATTTTTATTATGTATTTACCTGTATTTTCTAATTCTTTTAATTCTTTAGTGATTTTTGAGAGAACATCATCAAAAAAGTTCTTTAAGATATAAAAACTTCTTTGAGTATTTTGAGATAAAGTATCAAGTTTTTCTTCTAAACTTTGAGAAAATTCTAGTGCACTATCATATGTTAATTCAGGGATGGTTAAAGAATCTAAAAAATTATTCATTTTCCTTATGTAGGCTTCTCTGTTACCTTGCATCATATGTTTTTCTCTGGATTGAATTACATCGGGATTCATAAGTTCAGATTTTTCAAGTTCTTTAAGGTGTGTGATAATATTTTGTTTAATATTTTCTACTTCATTAAAGCTAGAATCAATATTTTCATCAATTTTTTTTAGATTATCTTCTGATTGGTTTTCAAACCATTCTTGTAATTCAATTGCAGGTATTTGAGCTTCTTTTTTTGTATTAAATAGCTTTTCAAGGAATTTGATATTAACCACCCTAGAATGCTAAAAAGGATTTTTAGTTAAAAAGATTCCGGTCAAGGAGGATTAAATTGAGATTTATAGAAGTATTTTTTTAATTATTTTTTCATTTTTCATCATTATTTAGAATTTATAGAGCAAAGGACTTCGTCCTCTGCAATTATGCACATGAACATTTATGAGCGAAGCTCATTATATTATTAATTTATTGATTTATATTCATAAAATAGTAATAAAAGACAAAATTAAATAAACTATATAATAAAATGTACTTTTCTTCTCAATTATATGGCAAAAAGGAATGTTAAGCAGGAAAAAGTAAATAAAAAAATTGCATCAGAGAGAATTGATGAATTATTTTTACAGGCAGATAATATATTTAAAGAAGACTCTAGTTTGTCAGATAGATATGTGGAGATAGCAAGAAAAATTTGTATGAAACTTAATTTATCTATGCCAAGAGTTTATAAGAGGAGATATTGTTCAACTTGCTATAAATTCTTAGTTCCAGGTGTTAATTGCAGAATAAGATTAACTCAAAAAAAAGTAGTATATCATTGTAATAATTGTAAAAATTATATGAGAATTCCTTATTGGAAAAAGAAAGAAAAGATTGTTAAAAAATAATATTACTACTTAAAAGTACTAATAAAAACAAAACATTTATATACTTGTTCTTCTCACTATATAGTAATAACATTTGAAAAGGCGTAGAAGAAGATATTCTTTAATATCACCCCACCCACCCATTGCTTCTGCGCCCTTCAAATTTTCAGAGTGATACAAATGGATAAAGACATGGAAACATTAGAAGAATTAAAAAGGTTCAAGAAAAAGAAAGGTAGATCTTTTGAGAGTAGGATTAATAGCAAAGACATGTCAAATGATGATATGGATGAAATGTTCTTAGGTGCATAAAAATGGCTAGAATAAGAAGATCAAAGACTAATACTACATTCTTTTTAGATATACCTAAAGAGATTGATGAGAATGTTGATAGGAAAAAAAAGTGGAAAAGTATGGTAAAGTCTGAAAGTAATTTTTTTAGTCATAGTGAAGCATCAAAAAGTGAACAGGAAGCATAATCTTTTATAATTTCTTAATTTCTTAAATTTAACAATGTATAAATTAGAAATAGACTCAGCAATAAAAAAAATTAAAGAAGAGAATTCTAAATTAGTCTGCATTCAGCTTCCTGATGGTCTAAAAGCAAAAGCAAGTATTATTCAAAAAGAAATAGAATCTAAAACTGATGCAAATGTCATAATTTGGGCAGGGACATGTTTTGGAAGCTGTGATTTGCCTCTTGAAGTGCAGAGACTTGGTGCAGATTTATTGATACAATGGGGACATAGTTATTAGTAAAGGTATTTTTAAAATGGAATTTACAATTAAATCAGAAAAATTTGAAAAATTAAAACCAAAATTTATTGAAATTTCTAATTATATTAAAGATTGGATAAATGATCGAAAACCAGTTTTAATTAAACATCATAATGATTGCGATGGACATTCTGCAGGTATTGCAATGGAAATGGCAATTCTTCCACTTATTAAAAAAAATGGTGGATATACTAATAAATCTTATAAAAGAGCAGTTAGTAGAACTCCATTTTATGATTATTCAGATGCACTTAGAGATGTAGATTCTTTTGCTTATTTTAGTCAATCACCATTGGTTATTGTACTTGATCATGGCAGTACAAAAGAAAGTATATTGTCACTTAATAAATTAAAAGAAAATGGTGCAAAAATTATAATTATAGATCATCATAATCCCTCAAAAAAAGAAGAGGGGTCAAATGAGGTTGAAGATTATGTAGATTTATTTTTAAATCCTCATACTTCAGGATTTGGTTCAGAAATTGTAACAGGTATGCTTTGCACAGAACTTGCAAGATTTATTAATTCAAATATAGAAATTCCAAAACAAATTCCTGCATTATCAGGCACCGCAGATAAATCCAATTGTGATGAATATGATATTTATCTAAAAAATTCAGGATTTGATAAAGCATATTTGGAAAAATGGGCAATGTGTATAGATTTTGAATCTTTTTATGTAAGAAATTATAATAGTAATGCAGTAAGGGATATGTTTGAGGAAAATGAAAGAACAAAAAATAGTATTGAAATGATTTCAAAAGTAGTTGAAAACAGATTTAAAATGCTTCTTCCTACATTACATAAATATTCTGAAACTACAAATATTAATGGTATAAATTATTCAGAAATTCACCTTTTTAAATTTTCACAGAGATCATATTTTCCTACAACATCAAAAGTAACATCTTATTTTCATAAAAAAATTGAAGGTCCAAAAATCACATTAGGAATTTTGGATGATTCTATTTCATTTAGACTTGGAGATGTTAAATATTTAACATTGCATTTATTGATTTCTTATTTAAAAGAAAAATTACCTTATGCACAGATTGATGGTGGTGGGCATATTTTTGCAGGTACTATCAGATTTGCAAAAGGTGCAAAGGAAGATGTATTAGAAGAATCAAAAAAATTCATCAAAGACAAAAACTATATAAAGTAGAATGTCTAAGAAAATAATATGGATTTAATTTCTTATATAGGGGTGCTGTTAATTTCTTTTTTAAGTATCTTTGTAGGTGCTTATATAGCATATGAAACAGAAGAAGAATTAAAATCTGGAAAAAAATATTTTCAATTTACATATTGTATTGTCTTAGCTTTACTATTATTCTTTTTATTAAGAGAATATATAAATAATGTATTAATTTTAATAGTAGCAATTATAGTTACTTTATTTGTATTAAAATTAATTAAATTAAAATTAAAGACATTTATATTTTATGCATTAATATTTTATTTAGGATCAAAAAATACATCATTACCAATTGTTGCGTCTTTAATTTTTATATTAGGATTGCTTACCGGAACACTTGATTCGTATAAATACATATTAAAGAAAAAGAAAAAAGATTTAATATTCATATTTAAGAAACTTTTCATGCAATATTATTTGTTTATGATAATTGGTTTTATTCTTTATTTTTTACCATTTTGAGTTTTAATTTATAATAATAATATTTTGGATTATTTTTTTCTTATGTTGAAATCGACAGAAAACCTCTTACTTTAGTTAGAGGATGAATGTCGACCTTTTGAAAACATTTGTTTTCAAAGCCTGGAAATTTATAATTTCCTATGTTTGACATTCAGGAAATCCGTCTTGAGAACACGAGCGAGCACACCTCGTACTTTAGTGCGAGGTAGCGAAGTGTTCTAGGATTTCTGTGATTGTGAATTTTCTATATAAATGAAGTTCATAAATTTTTCACATTATAATTTAAAGAATTTACATTATGTAAATTCTTTTCTAGTAGAGCAAGTTATTTTAGAACTTGCAGGAATCATCATAAAAAAGCCCTACTGTTGAATCATCATTAAAAAAGAATGGAATAACTTAGAAGATTAAATCACAAAAAGAAAACTAAATACGAAATAACAATTCCCATGATACTTCCAGCTAAAACTTGTCGTGGAGTATGCCCTAATATTTCATAAAGGATTTTTGACTTGAATTTTCTTTTCTTTGTGTCTTTCATAAGTTCATTAATTATTTCTGCTTGTTTACCTGCACTTCGTCTTATGCCAATTGCATCACTAATGACAATTAAAGCAAATGTAACTGCAATTATGAATGAAGATGTTATTCCTTCAAGTAAATATATACCTGTTGTCATACTAATTACTGTAGCAGCGTGAGAACTAGGCATTCCACCAGTTCTAATGAATACTTCAAATTCAATTTTGTCAGTCATAATCCAATTAGTAAATATCTTTAGAGTGCTTGCTATAAAAAAAGATAAAAACATTGAAAAAAAGATTTTATTTGCAAATAAATCTATAATGAATCCCATATAAATTAAAATTAACACTATATATATAATTCTTTCTCATTTCCTTGTTTTAAATGAATTACACAATACTTGATTGTTACACAGATGAAGCATCAGGTCTTGGCGTTCCACCATATATTGGAACATATCCAAGATATCTTTATGGCCATCTAAAAAATAAAGCCAATGTGGTAAACTATATCACAATTGATGATTTGAGGTATCTTAAAATATATAATAATATAAGAAAAGAAGTCACAAAAAAAGATAAAACAAATATAAGGATTCATAACTTGACTAGAGATGATATTTCTCCAATTTTGGAAAAAACAGATGTTTTATTTGTGAATTTAGGTGTTCATGTTCCAGGTAAATATTTAACCGCAGTTCCAGGTACACTAAAAGAAGTAATTCCTTTAATAAAAGACATAAGATGTAAAAAAATATTGACTGGACCTGCTTATTTTGGAACGCAATTAGAAGGTGGAAAGTTTTCTGAAAAAACAGATATGTCTATTTTTAATGAGAAAAAATGGTTTAATTTTTCATTCAAGGATTTAAAGAAAATTTCAATTGACGGTGTAGATATAATAAAACAGATAAAAAACTATAAAATAATAGAAATTGAGACAGGTGTTGGATGTAATGTTGGAAAATGCAGTTTTTGTACAGAACCAATAAAAAATAGGTTCTTAAACAGACCAAAAGAAGACATACTAAAAGAAATAAAAGCATACTATGATTTAGGTGCACGGTATTTTAGGATGGGAAAACAGGCTGATTTCTATTCTATTGATGAACCTATATGGTTATTAAAAAATATAAGATCTCAATGTCCAGATATAAAAGTCTTGCATATAGATAATACAAATCCTGTTTTTGTTGTAAAAAAAGGAGGAGATGAAATTACGAAAGCAATAGTGAAGTATTGTTCTTCTGGAAATGTAGGTGCTTTTGGAGTAGAATCATTCGATCCAGAAGTAGTCAGGGCAAATACATTGAATTCTGCACCTAAAATATCAATGAGAGCGATAGAGATACTTAATAAATATGGAAGTGAAAGAGGAGATAATGGAATGCCTAAATTTCTTCCTGGAATAAATATTATTTTTGGTCTAAATAAAGAATCTAAAAAGACACATGAGTGCAATATGGAAGCTCTAAAAAAAATAATGGACTGTGGATTGATGTTAAGAAGGATAAATATTAGACAGACTGCACTTTTAGAAGACACACCTTTGACAAAAACAGTTGGTAATAAATTTCTAAAAAAGAATAAAAAATATTATTGGAAATGGAGAAATGATATTAGGCAAAATATTGACAATCCATTACTTAAGAGATTGCTTCCAAAAGGAACTGTATTAAAAGATTGTATAGCAGAAATATATGATGGAAATACTACTTTTTTGAGGCAGATTGGAACCTATCCATTAATTATTGGTGTCAAAGGAAGAGTAGAATTAGGTAAATTTTATAATTTAAAAATTATTGATTATATGCTAAGAAGTGTAGTAGGAGAAGTAGTTTAAAAATTAAAATAATAAATGTTCAATTTTCTCAGTCAGTTTATTTAGATCATATGGTTTTTGTATATATTTGTCAATTTTAAGACTTTGAAGTATTCTTTTTTCAACATTTGAAAGAGTTGAATAAGTAAAGACAATTATTTTGATATTTTTTGTATTCTTGTCTGATCTAATAAGTTCACAAAGTGTTGCTCCATCATAATCACTTAATTTCCACTCAAGAACAATAATATTATAATTTTTAGTTTTTAATTTTTCTAATGCATCTTTTCCTCTTATTGTTGCAGATACTGTGAAACCATCTTCTTCAAGATGTTTTTTTTCTTTTTTTAGATAATTAATGTCAGTGTCTAATAGAAGGATATTTTTTTTCTTTTTTATTCTATGAAGGACTTTAATTTTTTTTTCATGCATTCTTATAACTTGAAGATGTCCAGATAATACAAAGAAAACTAAATAGGAGTCAAGAAATAAAAATAAAAATTGAATTACCGTTATAAAAATTAATTCATTATTTGAAAAATATAAAAATTTTTCAAAGCCAATACTACCAAGAATTTTGAACCCATAGAATAGACTTTCAAAGAAGAAAATAATGTTTAAAAAAATGAATAATTTTATGATATAAGATATTTTGTATTTTTCTTTTTCTTTAAAGTAATCAAGTAATAAAATTATAAGAATTATTAGACTAAATAAAATAAGTGAAAATAACAATACAATTAATACATTTTCTAGTGGATTTATCATGGTATTGCTCTAAATCTTGTATTTATCAAACCCCATTCAACGAATAATAATAATAAACTAATAGTAATAAAGCCAAATCCAGGTTCAATTGAAACTTCAGATTCGTGTCTTATATTTTCTATCTCTTCAATAAAAGATTCAATTTTATCATTTGAACTTATTTCAAAAAATTTTCCTTCAGTCTGTCTGGATATTTCTTTAAGTACATCAGTATTATAACCTACTGGAATATTTAAATTTTCCCCTGCATAAATTGTTTTTCCACTTTTTGTTCCTATACCAATGGTAAAAATTTTAATTTGATTTTTTTTTGCATAATTTATTCCCATTTGGACATCATCATCTACTGCAGTACCTATTGTGTTGCTTCCATCAGATATTAGAATGATTTTTTTTGATTTTTTAGAGTTTAATAATAAATTAGTTGATGTAATGATTGCACCACCAATATCAGTTCCACCAGACAATGTGATATCAATTTCATTAATAATCCTTTTTTCAAGATCTTTATTTGAATTTAAAGTACTATCAACAAAAGAAGCTCCTGAAAATGAAACGATTCCAAATTGAGCATTACTACTTAGAGAATCAATAAATTTCATAGAAATATCTTTTGCAATGACAAGCCTGTTAGGTTCAACATCTTCTGTTGTCATACTTGCACTGGTATCAATTGCAATTACAAAATCATTTACATCAGTGTTTGTTGTATACCAAAAAATAGGTCCTGATATACCAATAATTAAAAAAAATATTATTATAATTCTCAACACAATTAATAATGTGTTTTTTGTGAGAATTTTTTTTCCTGTGACTCTTTTTAATGCTTCAAAATTTGCAAATTTTATTGCTTTTCTTTTAGTGTATTTAAGGAAATAAAAATGAGTAACAATCATTAAAGGGATACTTAATAAGAGGATTAAGTATTCAGGGTTATGAAATCTTATTATCGCCATCTTTGTGAATTTTTTCTAAAAAATTTTATCAATTTATCCATATAAGAAGTATCTGTGGAAATAGACAGGAATTCTGATTTTGCAAGTTCAAATTTTCGTCTTATGAGTCTTTCTTCTTCCATCACATATTCTTCATATGCCTTACCATATTGATTAACATCAATATATAATTTTTCTTTTGTATATGGGTCTTCAAGTACATATTGTCCAACATCTTCTGGAAGTTTTCTGTCTCTTGGATCTCTAATCATTACAGCATTTACTTGAAACATTTGGGATAAAATTTGTAAATATTTAAACCAATGTTCATCAAGGCCTATAAAATCAGAAATTATTATTACAAATGTTTTTTCTTTTAGAAAACCTAAGACTTCTTTTACAGATTTTGAAAAGCTAAATTTTCCACCATAATTATTTACATTTTTTAATTCTTTGACAAAATTATGATAATTTCTCATACTTAGTTCAGGTTTTTGCTTTGCAATCACTTTATCATTGAAAAGACAGTATCCTACACCTGCACCAATGTCAGACATAGAATAACATAAAGATGATGCAACTTCTGCTGCATATTCACATTTTAATTTATCAGTACTTGAAAATAACATAGAATTACTCACATCAACCATGATGAATACAAAAAAACTTCTTTCCATATCATATTCTCTGACCATAAGTTTATTTGATCTTAGATATGCCTTCCAATCTATTTTGCTTGCATCATCTGTAGGTTGATAATTTCTAAAACCTTCAAATTCATATCCAGAACCTTTGAATCTGGTGACTAAATTTCCGGTAAGTGTTTGACTAAGAACTTTTTTTCTTACACCTATATCAAGTTCCCTAATTTTTGGGAGAAGATCTGCTTTGAATTCATGAATTGGCATCAATAATTAATTTGGGTTAGTAGTTATTTAAATGTTATGAAAAAAGAGGCTAATATGAAACCCTTGTTATTCTGATTATTATCAGAATAACTTTTTTGTTCAATCTTATCAATCGATCTATATTAAATGCAATTACTCTTGTCAGAAATTCTACTTTTTGAGTTTTATGATGTCTAGATTTGATAC
>JABHHN010000020.1 GCA_018671515.1 archaeon
ACTTCTTTTTCTTTATCTGAAAGTAAAATAAATGGAAGATTATATTTATCAACAAATTTTTCGTGTGATTTCTCATCATCAATACTAATACCAATTATTATTATTCCTTCTTTTTCTAAAACTGAAAAATTATCTCTTATATTACATGCTTGCTTTGTACATCCTGGTGTGTTATCTTTTGGATAAAAATAAATTGCAACTTTTTTACCTTTAAAATCTGAAAGTCTGAATAATTTTCCTTCTTTGTCAGATAATTTAAAATCTGGTGCACTATCCCCTATCTTTAAATCTTTAATTTTTTTCACCCCATTTTGAAATTTTATAAAATGTCTCTAAAGCTTTCATCAAATCATCTTTTTTAATTATGAAAATATGTTCTGATCCACAAATAACTCCATCTCTTATACTAATACTACTTAATCCTAATTCAGATGTCAAAGCTGCAAAAACACCTGGTATTTTTTCTACTTCTTCATCATAAATTAAACTTATTTCTCCTAATTTTTGCTCAGTTGAGATTATATCATTTTTTGGAAATAATTCATGTACATATTTCATATTTGTACTATCAATTATTATTTTCATGAATTGATTAACTTCAAGTATTCTTAAGACTTCTCCTCTTGTAAAATCTATCTTATTATACAGTTTAATAATTGATTTTCTTACATCCATATTTTTTTTCAATAGAACGGAAACCATATCACTTCTTGATGATATTTTTGCATTTGCAATTATTTTATATCTTTTTTTTATATTAACTTTATTCTCTTCTTTAATTTCATGCCGTCTTATAGCACTAATTACTGCATCTACTGAACAACTCAACCCTAGATTGTGCTGTATATATTTTGCCAATGCTCTTGAATTGATGAATCCGCGAGAAAGACCTCGTCTAATGGACACATCCTGATCAATAAAATTTGTCACAGATGATTGTATATTTGTCATTTTGACAAAGATATAGAAATTATTTATATAATTTTGTAAAAAAATATTTAAAAAAATAAAAAATTATTTTTCAGAAAATCTTCTTGTTACTTCTTCCCAATTTACAATATTCCAAAATGCTGCAACATAATCAGGTCTTCTATTCTGATAATTAAGATAATATGCATGTTCCCAAACATCTAAACCTAAAATAGGTGTTCCTGGACAATCTGCAATATCCATCATTGGATTATCTTGATTAGCTGTTGAACATACACAAAGGCTTCCATCTGACTTTACACAAAGCCATGCCCATCCACTTCCAAATCTAGTTTTTGCTGCAATTGAAAATTTTTCTTTAAATTCATCAAATGAACCAAATGCTGAATTTATTGCTTCTAATAATTCTCCTGTTGGTTCTCCACCACCATTTGGACTCAATACACTCCAAAATAATTTGTGATTAACAAACCCACCACCATTATTTCTTATTGCTGTTTTTTTATCAACTGGTACTGAATTCAAAGCTTTTATAACTTCTTCAACTTCCTTTCCTTCTAGATCTGTTCCTTGTACTGCTGCATTATATTTATTCGTATAACCTGCATGATGCTTTGAATGATGTATTTCCATTGTTTTTGCATCTATATGTGGTTCTAATGCATTATATTCATATTTTAATTTTGGTAATTCTGCCATTTTAATAACCTCTTTATATTTTTCCTACTAAATCAACACCAGGTTTTAGTGTTTTTTCACCTGGTTCCCATGATGCTGGACAAACTTCGCCATGAGCATCTACAAACTGTGCTGCCTGTATTTTTCTTTTTAATTCTTTTGCACTTCGTCCTATACCATCTTCATGAATTTCCATAGTTCTTATAACTCCTTTAGGATCAATTACAAAAGTTCCCCTTAATGCAATTCCTTCATCTTCAATTAAAACGTTATAAGCTTTACAGATTGCATGTGTTGGGTCTGCAGCCATTGGGAATTTAATCTTAGCTATTTTTGGACTTACATCAAACCACGCTTTATGAACTTCTACAGTATCTGTACTTACACTGATTATTTCTACATTCATTTTTTGAAGTTCTTCATATATATCTGCTAATTCTTCTAATTCTGTTGGACAGACAAATGTAAAATCTTTTGGATAAAAAAACAATACAGTCCATTTCCCTTCGTAATCAGAAAAACTCATTTTTTTAAAATTATTATTAACAAACACGTCAAATCTCATATCTTCAATCTTTTCTCCTACATTTACCATTTCATATCACCTATATTCATCTGAAAAAATATTAATTTTTTCATATTATTAATAATGAAAATCCACATTTTTGTGCATTTTCAACTTGCAAAGTCGAGTTGATCTAATCTGTATCCACAAACTTAAATATGTGGTATTATCCTCGACTCTACAATAATCAAATTGAAATAATTCAATTTAATATATTAAAAAGTTAACGATTGTTAAGAAAAAATAATCATTTATTAATTTATTGATAATAATAGTATAAAATAATTAATTTTATTTTTAAAATTAATTATATAAACATACTAAAAATCTATTTTCATATGAGATATTCAAGACAAGAATTATTTATAGGGGAAAAAAGCCAAAAAAAACTTTCAAAAGCAAAAATTTGTATAGTTGGAGTAGGTGCACTTGGAACAGTAGCGTCTGATCTTCTGACAAGAGCTGGTATTGGTAAATTAGTTCTTATAGATAGAGATTTTATTGAATTACATAACCTTCAAAGACAAAGCCTATATGACCAAAAAGATATAGGAAAACCAAAAGCTATGCAAGCTAAAAAAAAGCTTGTGAAAATAAATGATGAAATAAAAATAAAATGTCATGTAACTGATCTTGACCATTCAAAT
>JABHHN010000021.1 GCA_018671515.1 archaeon
GCTTCTTTTATTGTTGTTAATAATGCTTTTCTCTTATTATCAAAACCTAAAAGGTGTCTATTTTTTTCAAAAAATTCTGCTATTGAAATTTCTCTTTGACTTTTAGCTAACTCTACTGCAATTGGCTGACTCACTTTTTTTACACCCCTATCATCTTTTTTATTATTATCTTCATTTTTATCAATAACCTGTTTTTTGATCTTCTTATCAGTAACTTTTTCTACTTTTTTATCATCATCATTATTGATAAAAGAATTAAGATCCATATGACTCATTAGTCTAACCAAAATAAAAAGGGTTTATAAAATTTATGTCTGGATTTATCTTTCAGGCATAATTGCCCATGCTATCAAATACGCAGTTATACCTGGAAATACACCAGTAAAAATTGTAACCAATACCCATGCTAACCTTATAACTACTGGATCCAAATTCAAATAATCTCCAAGACCACCACATACTCCTGCAATAATTTTTTCTTTTTTGCTTCTATATAATCTTTTTACTTTTTTAGATACTATTTTTACCACCTATCTATTAAATTATAAAAAATATCCTTCATTAAATATATTTCTTTTATTTTTTTATTTACATATATTTTATTTTTATTATTATTTTTTGCTCTAGCATAAGGCTCTGCCTTCTGCAAATGTGCAAGTGTTAAAGTTAGAATAACTTTGACAATACGAATGCTAATGAGTTATACAGGAACTGACTTACTATAAAATTAAAATGTTAATTCATCAATATTTAAAAAAAGACTAATCAATAAAAAAATACTCTCTTTTTCAACTAAATTTTTTAATGAAACCTTTTTTTATATTGACATGCAAAAAAACAAATTTGATACGAACCATCTAAATTATATTGAAGTTAAACCAAATACTAATTCAGACATTGTTCTTATTGGTCTTCATGGATTAGGTGATTCTGCTACTGGATTTTCTTTTTTAGCAAATGAATTAGGAGACAATTTTCATTACTTTTTTCCATTTGCACCTCTTGATTATTTCAATGTAGGTTATGCGTGGTACATGATGAATAAAGGATTGGATGGACAGAGTGAAGACATAAAAAAAAGTCAAGAGATTTTTGATAAATTCTTAAAACATATCATCAAAGTTCACAAATTAGAAAATAAAAAAATATTCTTATTTGGTTTTTCACAAGGTGCTGTAATGACTTTAATATATTCATTAAAAAATCCAAATTATTTTTCCGGTGCAATTCCACTTTCAGGATATATTTTTCAAAAAGAAGATTTAGAAATCTCGAATGATGCAAAAAAACTTGAATATCTTATTGTTCATGGAAAACAAGACGATATTGTTTCATTAGACAATTATTTTGCAGGAAATAAAATAAATGAATTTCTAAAAGACAAAGTCAAAAATGTATCATATAATGAATTTGACATGGCACATGAAATAAATCATGATGTAATTGAATTGATGAAAAAATGGATTAATAAAATTTCTAATTCATAAATTATTAAAAACAATTTTAATCAAAAAATATAAAAACTACACAATTAGATACCTTATCTTATGTATGATGCTATAATAATTGGTGGTGGTCCTTCTGGTTTAGCTGCTGCTGCAAAAATTGGACAATTAGGTGGAAAAGCTGCTTTGATTGAAAAATCAAATATGGGTGGAGTATGCACCAATTGGGGGTGCATTCCAACAAAAGCGATGGTTGCTTCTGCTAAATTAATCCATGAATTAAAATTTTCAGAAAATCTTGGTATAATTACAAATTCAAAAATAGATTTTGACAAAGTAATAAAACACAGAGATAAACAAATTTTGGATTCAAGAAAAATAAAAAAACAAATTCTAACTAGTTTTGGAGTAAAAATAATTAAAGGAGAAGGAAAAATAATTAATAAAAACACAGTTGAAGTAAAAAATAAAAAATACAAAACTAAAAATATTGTTTATTGTGTAGGATCACGTCCTTCATATCCATCATTTGTAAACTTATCAGACAAAATTTTAACAAGTAAGCAATTAGTAAGAATTAGAAAAAGACCAAAAAGATTAGTTGTAATAGGTGGCGGAGTAATCGGTGTAGAATTTGCAACAATATTTTCAAGTTTGGGCAGCAAAGTCACAATAATTGAAATGGCTGATAGATTATTATTTAATGAAGATAAAGAAATTGGGCAAGAACTCAAAAAAGCATACAAAAAACAAGGTATTGATGTAAAATTAGGAAAGCCATTTAGTAAAATAGATTCTAAATATGTCTATATTAGTAAAGACAAAATTCCTTACGATAAAGTTCTTATTGCAACTGGACGTAGACCAATTTTAAATGAAGAAATGTTAAAATCTATTTCAATAAAATATGATAAGCATGGAATTAAAGTAAATTCAAAAATGAAGACATCAATTAAAAATATTTATTCAATTGGAGATAGTACAGGTAAATCAATCCTTGCACATGTTGGGATAAGGCAAGGCATAGTTGCTGCAAATAATATCATGAAAAAAAAGGATTCAATGGATTATACAGTACCACGATGTGTATATTCTATTCCTGAAGTTGCTGCTGTAGGAAAAACAACCAATGAATGCAAAAATCCAAAAACATTTACTTATGAATTAGA
>JABHHN010000022.1 GCA_018671515.1 archaeon
TCCTTTCAGAATTTACTAAATATAATTGTATATTATTTTCAAATTTTTTACTAATATATTCAAAAACTATTTTTTGCTTATAACAATTTAAACAATTATCACTATATAAATAGAGAATTTGAACAATATTTTTTTTACAAAGTGTTTCAATTTCAGAAGATATAAAATATGTATCTAAAATGGTTTTATAAAAATCTGCTTCAAATTCAGAATAAAAGTTAATTTTCATATCTGCAATATTTTTAAAATATGCAAGGTTTTTACTAATAGCTACAAGCTTTTGTTCAGATTGTCTTGTAATTTTCATAAGTTCTGAACAATATAAATTATTTTCACTAAGGGATATTTTTCCTTTCATATAAATATAATCTTGCTTTATATTATCTAAATTATTTTCAAGCCATATTATTCTTTTATTATCCATAATCATACCAAAAATAATAGCAAGGCCAAATATTATTATGGTAATCACTAATGCAAGGAAGTATTTTTTTGTGCTTATTATTCTTTTTACCATTTGGTTTTCTTTTTTATTAAATATTCTAAAATAGAATATATCATGACTCCTCCCTTTATTGAATAATATATAAGGAAATATGGTACTATTGGTAGAAGGCCTACGCCTAGTATTTTTTCTCCAGAATTTTTATGACTATAATAATACAATATCCATCCTAAAAATGAAAGAATAAAAACAATGAATAAGAGTTGGACATCGAAATATAACGTAGTAGGTAATCCTGTTGCAATTTTAGAAAATGTTTTTGTATCAAAATTTACCCAAGATAATTGAATTAGTTTAGTAATCAATGGGATTATAATAAATATTAATGAGAGTAATATAGTTGAGGTTGCAATAATAAAACCTGTTAGATTTTTGAACATCTGTATGATACCAAAATCACCATATTTTTTGTTCATCAACATCCCTTTATATTGATTTAAACACTGTAATGTTCCGATGTACCATCTGTTTCTTTGTCTTGCAAAAGCTTTGAGATTTTTTGGAGATACAGTATGGACAAATGCATCCTGGCATTGTTTTATTATATAATGATTTATCTGTATTCTATAAGCAATTTCTTGGTCTTCTGTGATATTTTTTACATCAAATCCTTTGAGTTTTCTCAGTATTGATGTTTTATACATGGAAAAAGGTCCAGGTGCAACATATTGTGTATCAATATGGCTTGATAATCTTGAAGTCAATATAGTAACTAAATATTCTATCCATTGTACTTTTTGTAAAAGTGTTTTTGGATCTTTTACTTTTAGAGCAGGAGTTATAACTGCAAGTTTAGGATTTTTAGATGAATAATACAAATACAACATTTTCTGTAATGTATTTGGTTCAACATATGAATCTGCATCAAGGCAGATAAAAAATTCTCCTTTTGCTATTTTTAGTGCTTTATTAAGTGAAGCAGCTTTTCCCATGTTTTTATGTGAAATTATTTTTATTTGTTTAGAAGAAAACTTATTGGCAATTTTTTTAGTTTTATCAGTGGAACCATCATCTAAAATAAAAACTTCCATTTTTTCTTTTGGATAATTTATTTTTAGAATAGAATTAATAGTGTTTGCAATATTTGCCTCTTCATTGTATGCAGGAACAGCAATTGTAATTTTAGGAAATTTTTTTAATTTAGAAAAATGAGTCTTTTTTGAAGGTTTAGATGTAACTTCTATAAAAACTATGAAAAAAAATATGGAAAAATATAATGCTAATCCATACATAATCCAAAAAGCAAACCTAATAATTTGAATCATTTCTATATTTTCCTTTTTTGTATAATGTGAAGACTTTACCTATTTTATGGATAAGTACACTTCCTGTACCAATAGTTATTTTTTTTATTAATTCTTCTTTGTCTTCTTCACAATTTTTAAGAATTTTAATTTTTACAATACTTTTTTTCTTAAGAACTTTTATTATTTCAGGATATGTATTTGTTGTTATTCCATTTTTCCCAATTCTTATTGTGGGTTCAAGTGTTTTAGATAACTTTTTTAATTTTAGCAAATGATCTTTATCTAGCAATTTTAGAGCCTCCTGTTGGTATAACTTTGACTATTTCGTCAAGAATACCTCCTATTTTTGATTTAATTTTTTTAGCTATTGTCGTAGTTTTTTCTTGTCCTTGGGTTATTTCAATAAATTTTTCACAATATTTTTGTACAGATTCTTTTGGCCCAGACATAATTCTTCCTTTTTCATTTATTCCAATGAATAATTCTAATTTTGGATCTAATATGTTTTTTTTCCCGTAAATCATAAATGCACCTTTCATTATATATTCTCCACTTGGAGCTTCTTTTGTGACTTGATCTGGAGTAACAGAAAATACTTCTAATGTTGACATCCCCATCCTCCATGCTTTAGAATAACATGCTACGAATTGAGCAGTTTCATCTATTGATTTTTTATCGATTTTTTTTTTATTGGATTTAATTACAGCAAAAGGACTTCCAGCCATTGAAGTATGGAATACCAAGTCGTTTTGGTCTGTATTTTTTTTAATTATTATTTCATTTGTTGTTGCATCTCGTCCTGCAATAACTAAAAATCCAGTTGAAGTATAGAACCATCTGAATTTTTCAAACCATTCTCGTTTTATCTTTTTCTTAAACATAGGTTTTTGCACTATTTTAAGATTACCTTTCATTAATTTTTCTAATTTTAAATTGGTTTCTTCTAATGCTTCTATAGCTCCCTCTAATTTATGTTTGGCTTTTTTGCTTTTATCATAATAAATTCCTGCATTTTCCTGTACTGATTTATTATATTTTAATGTGATTTTCATCTCTGTTTCTCTTATTATGTATTTTAGGACTATAGAGTTTTTAAGTCTTCTGGTGGAAAACATAAACAAATTAAAAAACTATTTAAAAAGAAATAAAGAAAAATGGAAAATTAATATAATCTTCTCCTCCATAATCTATCGAATCTTTTTTGAGCTTCTTTATCAAATTTACTATATGCGAGATATTTATATGCAGAACTATTTCTTACAATACCTACAAATCTTCCGGCTTTATCAATTAGTACAATTCTTGAAACTTTAGTTTCATTGAATTTATCAATAAGTTTGTCTATACTAACATTTCTATTTAGAGTTACTATTTCTGACATAAGATCAATTGCAGTTAATTCATGTACTTCTCTTTTTTTTGCAATTAACTTAAGTATATCACCCACAGTAATCATTCCAATTTTTTTAGAAGTTTTGTCTTTTACAATTATTGAATTGATATATAATGTTTCTAACAATTTTGCTATTTTGGGAACTGTATCTGTGTCTTTACAATAAAATACTTTTTTTCTTGCTATATCATATGCTCTTCTATTCATTTGGACCCACCCACAATATATTGTATATAATGTAGGATATTTAAATATATAAATTTATTGAAATCAAACTTAATTTTTGGAGTAATATTTTTATAATTTGTTATATTTCTATTTTTTTATGTATAAAATATTGAACATGCTGATGCGATAAATTTATTCATAGTTCTAAATCCAAATTTTTTTAAACAAAATTGATTTTATATTATATTTTACGTGGGTGAAAATATGGCAGAAAAAAAACACATAATAACAACGGCACTTCCCTATGCTAATGGGGCTCTTCATATAGGTCATATGGTTGAATATGTTCAAGCAGACGTTTATGTGAGATTTTTAAAATTATTTGGAGAAGATGTCATTTTTGTAAGTGGAGATGATCAACATGGTACTCCAATTGAGATAAATGCTAAAAAAAATGGAAAAACTCCCGAAGAATTCATAAAAATTTGGAATAAAGATCATCTAGAAGATTATAAAAGTTTTAACATAGATTGGGATTCATTTTATTCTACACATACAAAAGAAAATAAACATTATACTGAATTAATATTTAATAGACTAAATGAAAAAGGAGATATTTATACAAAAGAAATTGAACAGATGTATTCAGAAAAAAGTAAAAGATTTCTTCCTGATAGATATATTAAAGGTAGTTGTCCTAAATGCGGTGCAAAAGATCAATATGGGGATGTGTGTGAGTCGTGTAGTGCAACATATAAACCAACAGATTTGATTGAACCTTATTCTGTTTTAGAAGGAGATAAACCAGTATTAAAGACGACTAAGCATTATTTTTTTAGGCTTTCAAAATATTCATCATGGTTAAAAAAATGGTTAGAAGATAATAAAAATTTACAACCAGAAATAAGAAATCAAATACTTAATTGGATTAAAGATGGTCTTGAAGATTGGTGTATATCAAGAGATGAACCGTATTTTGGGTTCAAGATTCCTGGTGAAGAAAAAAAGTATTTTTACGTATGGCTTGATGCACCAGTTGGTTATATTTCAAGTACAGCAAATTATTGCAAAGATAAGGATTTTAATGCAGATGATTTGTGGCAAACTGATAAATTTGAAACAAAAATAACTCATTTTATTGGAAAAGATATAATTTATTTTCATTGGTTGTTTTGGCCTGCAATGCTTCATGGAGCGGGTTTTAATGTTCCTACAAATTTTGTAGTACATGGATTTTTAACAGTCAATGGTTCAAAGATGTCAAAATCACGTGGAACATTCATCATGGCAAAAGATCTTGTGAAAATGGTTGATCCAGAATTGATAAGATTTTTTTATACTTCACAAATGACACATTCAATGACAGATATTGATTTAGATTTTAACAGGATAAAAAATAAAGTAAATAATGAACTTGTTGCAAATATTGCAAATTTCATATACCGAGTCATTTCATTTACAAATAAGAATTTTGATTCGAAAATTTCAACAATAGAAGACACTAGATTGATTGAAGATGCTTATCTTAAAACTGATGAAGTAAGACTCCTTATTGAAAAATTTGAATACAGGGATGCTGTTAAAACAATTATGAGTATAGGTGCACAAGGAAACAAATATTTTCAAGATAGAGAACCTTGGAAACTTATTAAAGAAAATAAAGAAGAAACACAAAAAGTGATTACTGATTGTGTAAATATGATAAAGACTATTGTAATTTGTTTAAAACCTATTTTACCAAAATTTTCAAAACAAGTTGAAGAACAATTAAGTTTTGGAGAATTATCATGGGATGATATTAAAGTTAAAGAAGAAAATAAGACAATTGGGCAAGGTAAAATAATACTAAAGAAGATTGAAGAAATAAAATTAGGGAAAAAAGAAGAAATAACTAAAGAAGATACTTCAATTGATCCATTTTCAAAAGTTAGAATGAAAGTTGGTAAAATCTATGAAATAAATGAACATGCAAGAGCAGACAAATTATATGTTATAAATGTTGATTTGGGAAATGATGAAAAAAAACAAATTGTTTCAGGTCTTGTGCCTTATTACCCTGATAAAAATGAATTACTTGGTAGAAAAATTGTGATCTTAGACAATTTAGAACATGCAAATTTACGTGGAGAAAGAAGCGAAGGTATGTTACTTGTTTCAGAAAGTAAAGATGGTAAAGAAGTTGAAGTATTATCTGCTGAAAAATCAGAATTAGGCGATTTAGTTACAATTGAAGGGATTCCTTGTAGTGAAGGCAAGATTTCTTTTAAAGAATTCATGGGAATAAAGTTATATTCAAAAGATGGAAAAATTGAATATAAAGGAAAACCATTAAGAACTGAAAATGAAGAAATAATTTCTAATAAGGTTTTGAATGGTGTTGTTAGATAATTAATTTTTTTAATTTTTCAGATAAATTATCATAAACAATTTTTTTCTTTTCTTTAGTTAAAGAGAAAAGATTTTTTTCAATCATTTTTTTTGAAATAGTAAATATATAATTTAGTTTTATTACACTGTCTTTTATAGCTCCTTCTTTTTTAGATAAATGCACACCTTCCATATTTTTATTGCTAGTAATTCCTGCAACTACAAAATTATCATGTTCTTCAAACAATATTAAAGCAGGTCTTTTTTTTACTTGAAATGAATCTACAAATTGAATTTGTGCTAGTATAATGTCTCCTGGCTTATACATCTTCCCAAGCCTCATCCTCTTTATTGTCCCATAATTGCATCATTTTAGGTTGCTGTATTTTATGTAAAAATTCATCATATTGATTTTCTTTTTTTAGACTTTGTACTATTTTTATCATTCTTGTTATCAACTCATTATATGTTTGTCTTGGGTATTCTCTTAACTCTTTTAGAGATTCTGCTACTTTTTTGTCAATTTGAATAGTTGTAATAGTCATTATATGTCACCTATAGTGTGTATGTAGTGAGTATATAAATAATTATTGTTTTTGTCAAAACAACAAAAATTAAAAAGGTTGAAGTATAAAATATAAAATATGACTGTATATTTAACACAAAGAGATATTGATAGGCTTTCTAAAAAACAAAAGAAATTTTCAAAAGAAAGTGAAATGAAAAGAGAGTTTGATTTTGTATATAATATTTCAAAAATAGATGGTAATAAATTAATTAAAAAGGAAATTGAACAAATATTTCATGGACATAAAACAACACATTCTAACGATTCTTATGATATAGAAAATTTAAAAAAATGTTTTTATCAAATTTTTTCACATAAAGGAAAATTAACTAAAAATTTCATTCTTTCTTTACATAAAATTCTATTTAGAAATATAGATGATAAACATGCAGGAAAATTAAGAGATCATAATGTTGAAATTTATGGTGGACATCATCTTCCACCAGATTGGGAATTAGTTGAAACTGCGATTGACAAGATGATTCAATGGTATAATGAATCCATTGAAGAATTAAGGCACCCATTTGAGATTGCTACTATATTTCATTTGAAATTTGTATCATGGCATCCTTTTTTTGATGGAAATGGAAGAATTGCAAATTTATTGATGAATTATATATTAATAAAAAATAAATTGCCGTTGATGATTGTTGATTTTAAAAAAGTGCATAAATATTTCCATGTTTTAGAACACTGTCAGTTAGAGAATATTGAAGTTGACTTTGTTGATTGGATGCACGAGAATTATTGAATTATTATAATTATTTTTTATTTACCTTTTTTTTCTTTATATATTTCTGCTTGACCACTATGTATACTTGGAGTATTTCCAAGATGATTGGCCATTGAATTTTTATTAGCTAAGTATTGTTTTGTAGCAGTCCACTTTTCAGTATGAGTCATTTTTCTTACGGAATAACCATGTGCTTTAGCTTCCCCACCAATCAATTCTTCTAATGTATCACCTAATTTTTCATGTTGTCCACTATTTGCTATTTTTTGTCCAAGTGTATTAAGTCTTTTAGTTGATAAATAATCTGGCAATTCTTTTTTAATTTTATCATACAAACCTGTTTGGCTAATATCTTTATAATTATCAACTAAATCATCAATGAGGGTTTGATAATTTACTTCACCACCCAAAAATTTTCCAATTCTTTGTGAGTATATTTCTCGTAAGTCATCTGTTCCTAAATCACCTAATTTATCTTTGTAGCCTTCTTTTCCATCCAAAAGCATAAATTTTCCTAAATTATCTATAAATGCTTTAGCATTTTTTTCTCTTTCAACTTTATTTTCTCCTTTAAGTGCTAAGGGCATAGAACCTTTTTCCCTTGCTTTTTTTAAATCGTCACTTTTTGGTTCGTAAAAATGATCTTTAATCAAATCAGATAATTCAAAGTCAAAGAAATTTCGTTTTCCAGATAAAACAGTTGGGTTTTCAACAAGATATCTATATTCTTTTAATGCTAATAAAGGATTAGTCATATCTGTAACTGCAGCATTAGCTTTTACATGGTCACCATAATCTTCGTGAGAACCAAATCTACCTATTTTATCATGTTTTGGTAATTTCGGTGCCTCTGGTCCTTTAGCTTTAGCCATTAGAATATCATTTCCATTTTTATTATTGTTAAACAGTTACAATTATGTATTATTTTCTTTTATGAATATAAACCTTTCTGTTTTTTTAAGTGTTTTTTACCAGAAAATCCATGATTTTGTGGCAATTACATAAATACTAAGGAAAAGATTAGCAATAAAATGAGCAAAAATTGCTTGAGAAATATCTTTCTTTTTTATCAATACTAAATTAAGTAATATTCCTGCAATAAGTCCAGGAAGCCATCTGTTATGTGAAAATCCAAAAAATAAAACAGTTATCCAAAAAGAATATGTAGTTGTGCTTTCAATTGGTAATTTTTTCCAATTTTGTGATATTAAATATCTATTAAAAAAAGATCTAATGAATAATTCTTCAATTAAAGGGGCAATTAAAATACTACTAAAAAGCCTGATTATTAATTCAAATGAATTTAATGGTTCAAACCCTTTGGGTGTACCTATTATTGGATAATATCCTTCTAAAAATACCCAGAAGCCAAAAATTAATGCACCTACAAAAAAAGCAAGAAAACTAATTTTCCATTTAATCTTATATTTTTTCCAGTAAAATGCAAGTAGCATTCCTGTTAAAATTACTTTCCCTAAATCGCTATAAGTTACATTTTTTGTGAATAATTCAATTAATATGGGTGAAAAAAGATATGTGAAGAAAGGAATAATATATTCTAACATTAGTTTTTCTTTATTTATATAATTTATAAATTTTTTGTAAAGAAATATTTATATAGTGATGAGATTTTTGACAGTTAACATAATGATAAATGAAGAGAAGAGAAAAAGAAGTTTAAAAAACTCAATCTGGAGTGGTGCTTTCTTTTCTTTAATGGTAGGTTTTGGAGAATCTTTTTTTGGTGCTTTTGCTGTATTTCTTAAAGCAAATAATTTTGAATTAAGTTTACTTACAACATTACCAAAAACTTTAGGTAATATATCCCATATTTTTTCAAATAAATTACTAAATCTGTTTAAATCAAGGAAGCATTTGATTTCTACACTTATAATTGTACAAATACTTTTACACATTCCAATTGGTTTGGTTTATTATTTTGGAAAATTACAGATTTCTTTTTTAATATTTTTTGTGACACTTTATTGGATATGTAGTCAATTAATATTGTCACCCTGGACTAGTTGGATGGGGGATGTTGTACATAAAGAGAAAAGAGGTTCATTTTTTGGTATTAGAAACAGAATATCTGGATTATCATCTTATGTTTCTTTTTTATTAGGAGGGTATATTTTAGAACATTTTTCAACATCACAAATTATGGAATATTATGGATTTTTGATTTTATTTTTATTAGCTATGATTTTTAGAATTGTTTCTTTAATTTTTACACTCTTACAATATGAACCCAAAAATTCACAATTTAAAGAAGTCAATTTTAATTTCATTAAATTTTTATCTCATGCTAATGAATCAAATTAC
Organism: archaeon; assembly: GCA_018671515.1. Lineage (GTDB taxonomy): Archaea > Nanobdellota > Nanobdellia > Woesearchaeales > GW2011-AR15 > JABHHN01. The sequence continues at coordinate 9,304 of JABHHN010000022.1, forward strand.
GGATTATTCGTGTTATATATTTCTATGATGTATTTTGGTGTATTCATATGTTCAGCATATTTTACACCTTATCTATTAATTGATTTAGGTTTTAATTATTCTTTATTTGCAATAATATCTTCTGCTTCAATGATTGCAAAATTTTCATCAATGCATATTTGGGGTGAATTATGTGATAATTATGGTACTATGAAAGTTCTCGCATTAACAGGATATATTATGCCATTTGTTCCACTATTATGGGTTTTTTCTAGTAATGTACCATACTTAATAATAATTCAATTAATAAGTGGATTTTTATGGGGTGGTTTTGACATGGCATCTTTTAATTTCATGTATGATGTCACAAATAGAAAAACAAGAGCTGTAAGTGTGGCTTATTATAATATTTTGATAGGTATACTTTCTTTTTTAGGTTCTATGATTGGTTGGGTAGTAGTTTATTTTAATTCATTACCTATATCCAGCTATCTATTGACTTTTGTATTTAGTTTTGTAATTAGATTGATGGCCTCACTCTTTTTTATTCAAAAATTAAAAGAAGTAAGAAAAGTTGAAAAAATAACAGGTAGAGGTTTATTGATAAAAGCTTTTACAATTAGACCAACTAGCGGTTTTAGATATAATTTAATTTTATTTGGTGAGCGAACAATTTCTAAATTAAAAAAGAAATAATTTATATAGGATTTATACTTGTAGAATTTATATGAAATTTTTAGTTACTGGAGGAGCAGGGTTTATAGCGAGTCATGTTGTTGATAAGCTAATTGACGAAGGACACGAAGTAGTTATAATTGATAATTTATCATCAGGAAAAAAGAAGAATCTTAATCCTAAAGCTAAATTCTATAAAATTGATATCAGAGATAAAAAAATTGAAAATATTTTTAAGAAAGAAAAACCAGATATTGTTAATCATCATGCAGCTCAATTAGATGTAAGAGTTTCTGTTGATAGACCTGAATATGATGCAGATATTAATTTGATGGGGTTATTAAATGTATTAAATAATTGTGTAAAATATAATGTTAAAAAAATAATATATGTTTCTTCTGGAGGTGTTGTTTATGGAGATAATCAAAATTTCCCCTTAAAAGAAGATGAACCAAAAGCTCCAATTTCACCTTATGGCATTACAAAATGGACTGGAGAGATGTATTTACAATTTTATTCAAACATTCATAAATTAAAATATACTGCTTTAAGATATTCAAACGTATATGGTCCGAGACAAGATCCTCATGGGGAAGCAGGAGTAGTTGCTATATTTTCAAGGAAGATGATTAATAATGAAGATATTGTAATATTTGGTGATGGTACACAATCTAGAGATTTTGTGTTTGTAAAAGATGTTGTAAATGCTAATATTTTATCAATTAATAACGGTGATAATGAAGCATTTAATATTGGCACATCAGAGACAACATCTGTGAATAAATTATTTAAAATATTAAAATCAATATCTGGATTTAAAAAAGATAAAGAGAATACACCATCAAGACCTGGTGAGTTACAAAAAAATTGTATTTCTAATAAAAAAGCTAAAAAATTACTTGGTTGGAAACCAACTTATTCTTTGGAAGAAGGTTTAAAAATTACATTTGATTGGATTAAAGAGAATTAATTATTACTTTTTAGTAGTAATATTTATATATTAGTTCTAATTTATTTTTAATATGGCTAGAGATATTCAATCTACTTAAGCTGAAAGAGATATTTTAATAGGAAAAGTTCTCTCTGAAAGTATAGTAAATCCTGAAAAAGTACCATTTGATTTAGAATATATTGTATCTAAAAGGGCTAAAATTGAATCACTTCAAAGTATTGCAGGGGACGAGTTATTTCACATATTTAGGTTTCTTAAAGGTTTTTATAGTATGTCAGAAGATATGAAGAGATACCCAATTGTATCACCTCAGATTAAGATTAATGATGGTGTAAGGCATATTATTCAAGAAATAAATATGGAAGGATTAATAGAAACTGAATTAACACCTTATTTGAATGCAAAATTAGAACGTGAAGAATATTCACCTCAAGTTTTAGATTTAATTCAAAAACATAGAGAAAATTTAGATGCTTATATAGAAGTTTTTTCAAAAAAATTTCCAGGTGCTAAAGGGGACACTATTAACGATGGTGATTCACGTGGAGATATTGAAGAATTAAAGGAATATGTGAATGGAGAAGCACCGAAATTTTGGCACAATGTAGAAAATTTAATAAGAATAGTAGTTACTAATACTAAAAAAAAGAAAGTAAGTAAAAGAGCATTAAATGTGCTTTCTGAACAGTATTCTGAACAATACCAAGAAAGAATAGAGAGTGCAAGAAAAAATAATAGATTTTATACAATGCCTGAGATAAATAATGTTATTGGAAGAGTTTTACTAAGTGATGAATTACCTAAAGGAGATTATGCTGAAATTCAAACTGCAAAAATTGAAGCTATAAGAGGTATGTTAAATGGTCAATACAGAGATGATGAGATTGATAAAATTTTTGAAGATTTTAAAAATTTATATTTCATAGTTTCTATAAATAGTAAAGATGTAATTGGGGACATCCATTCATTATTTGATCAAGTAAAAAAATATGGTATGAAAGAAATTTTATTTAAAAGAGAAAAAAATGAATATGGCCTAAGGGAAGAGAATATAGGGGAAAATTTAATGGGTATGCAAAAAATTATAAAAGGGTTTCAAGAAAAATTTCCAGAGATTTATATTGATGGGGAATTTTCTCGCGAAAAATATAACGAAATATTGTATCCAATCGAAACAGTAGTGCATCCAAGGAGAGAAGAAATTCTAGATTACTCATTAAGTGTATTGAATGATTTTGTACGAGCTAGTGAAAAAACTTTAGCTTATACAATTTCAAAACATAACTTACTTGAAAATTCGCCTAATGCTGAACTTTTAACACAATATCAAAAAAGATTTAAAGCTGCTTTAGAAAAAAATTAAATTTATTTTAGAAATGTTTAATTTTAAGCACTTGCTTCTTTTTTAAGTTCAGCAAGTCGTTCATTTAAAAATTCAATTGTTCTTTTATTATCAATAGGATTCATAATTTCATTACATTCTGGACATTTGAATTCTAAGTCCATTGCTTTATCAAATGTAGTTCTTACACAAAGATGTTTGCACATATAGAAATTATTAGCTTCTTCTTTTTGTAATCTTACTTTTAATTTGTCAATTTTCTCTTGTTGTAATTTAGCATTTATGTGGTCAAGTTTTGTAACATCTAAATCCCAATAACATACATACCAACCTTTAACTTTGTCTTTTTTTCTAAAAAATGATGCAAGACCATATTCATACAATTTATATAAAATTGCTCTTGTTTGATGTATGTCCCATTTAAGATCATTTGCTAGTATGAATTCAGATATGTTTTCTCCATCTTTTAACCTAAATATTAATGGTATTACTTCTTCTCCAAATAATTCCCCAACAACTTCTTCTAATAATTTAACAGAAAATTTAGGTCTTTTTTTCTTTTCTTCGACTTCTGGTACTTTTTCAACTTTTGCTTTTTTAGTGTTTGTTTTTTTTACAACTTCTGTTTTTTTAGCAATAGTTTTTTCTGCCTTTTTTATAGTAGGTTTAACTTCTTTTTTTTTAGTTTTAGTTTTCGAAACTGATATTTTTTTCTTTATTGGTTTAGTCTTTTTAATAGTTATTTTCTTTGTAGATTTAGTTTCTTTTTTCTTAGTAATTTTCATTTTATTGTCTTTTTTTATCATTTTAGCTTTTTTTACTTTAGTATTTTTGATAGATGTTTTTTTGACAACTTTTTTCTTATTTTCTTTGTTTTTAGAAACTGTTTTTTTAACATTTTTAGAGGAGGAAACTGGTTTCTTAATAGGTGTCGCCTTTCTATTTTTAGGCTTTCCTTTTATTGCCTTTACCAGTTTATTTATCAATTTTACCATCAGGTTAGAGTAATCCAAATACTGTTATTTATAAATATTTTGTTTTAAGTAAAAAATTAACCAAAATAATTTGGCATATCTTTTATTTCTTTAGAGGATAAATTAGTTATGTTTGGAGATTTTTTGGAATTGTTTTTCATCTCTTTTTCCATAATCTCTAATGCTTTTGGTTTTTTTATCTTTCCAAATTTTTTTTCATAATTATTTAAATTTGTTTTTAATATATCAAGAAGATTTTTTGCAGTCCAAGGATCCATTGTTATTACACTATGTTTAATTGCAATTGGTTGAAAATTTCTGTTTCTAATATCTACTCTGGGGGTTACATTTCTGAAATCCATTATCATTTTTAAAGGGTTATGCATTACACCTACTTCATCTGCAGCAAATACTGGCCCATTATCTATGTCAAATTTTACCCCTTTCTGTACAGTTGTTTGTTTATTTTGATCTTTCTTTGCCATTAAAACCACCTTTAATTAGATTAATTGATAAGTTATATAATAAGCCTTGGATGGAAGTTGAATCCACGACCTTGTGCTTACCAAGCACACGCTCTACCACTGAGCTACCAAGGCACATACACTGGGCTAATTAAGTGCATTTCTAGTCAAAAATAGACTGAATATTTAAAAGTTTAGATTTCTCAATATTTAGTAGTTATTACTGTTTAGTGACATAATAAACAAAAGATTTATATAGTGGTGGTATGTTACTACTATTATGTCAAAACAAATTTCACTTAGGTCCGTAAAAGGACAAAAAGATAGTTTAAAAAATCTTTTTGCAGAGACGTCTTCATATTTGAAGACTCTTGGTTTTACAAGAATTTCTATTTTCGAATCAACAAACGAAGAAGAGTCATTAAAAAATGTATTATTTCACTTTAATAATGAAAAAGTTTTTGCAATTTATAGTTCACAAAATAATAATGAAGAGATTAAATTAATTTTTAAAGATCTTAATGTAGGTATGATTTATGACATAATGACTATGAAATTTCAACAAATTTCTAATACTGAAGAATTTATTATTATGTCAAAATAAATTTAAAAAAAATAAAAAAATTAGAAAAAAATTATTCTTTCTTTTCTTCTGCTGGTTTTCCTTCTTCTCCTTCAGCTTTCTTCTCTTCTTCTGGAGCTATTTCATTAACAATTTCCATTGGAATTCCAGCTTCAGTCATTGTAGTTCTGAGTTCTTTATTTGACATACTTCCATTCTGAGCTAAGATTTCTTTTGCACTAGCAAGGAATTCATCTCTTCTTTCCTTAAGTTCTTCTTGCATTTTTACTTGTTCTGCTGCCTGTTCTTTTATTTCTTCAGCTGTAAGTTCAGTTTTTCCAGAATCGATTTTGTTTTTGAAAGCACCATTTTTAACATCTACTAGTGTTTCAGCTGCAGTTTTTCCTTCGACCATCAATCCCATTGATTGACATGTGCCTAAAACTTCTCTTACTCTATGATAGTTCTCTTTTCCTAAAAGTGCATCTTCTTTCATCTTTGAAACTTTTATTACTTGTTCTATTTTTAGATCAGCAACAAAATCTGTTTTTGGATTTGAAGAACCTTTCTTAATTTTTGCTTCTTTTATAAGAAGTTGTGATGTAGGTGGTGTTCCTACTGTTATTTTAAATGATTTATCATCTGTATTTACAATTATTTTTACAGGTACACTCATACCTACAAAATCTTTTGTTTTACTATTTATTTGAGAAATAACTTCTCCAATATTAACTCCTAAAGGACCTAATGCTGGACCAATTGGCGGACCTGCTGTTGCTTTTCCACCATTAACTAATGCTTCTACTACTTCGTTTCCCATGTTTATTCACTCTCCGTATATATATTACGTTGGATACCTGTCAAACGTATCTGACAAGCGACCAGTTGTTAGTTTGAAAAAATCGCGGATTTAAATGTTTAATTATAATGAGCTTTTCTTGTGTCTATTTGTATAAGATGTCTATAAATTTCAGCAGTTCGCTCATATTTTCCTGATTTTTGGTCCATTTCGAGTACTTTTTTTAAATCGTGTTCAGCTTCTTTGAAAAATGAATCACTTCCATTTTTATTTCTGTTTGTTGTGAAATAATGTGCAAGTTCCAAATTTATTAAACCTCTATGATAAATTAAACCTACATTATCACTATCAATATATCTTAACCCCCAATCTAAATATTGTTTTGCTTCGAATAGATATGATTTTTTATCATATCGAAAATTTTCTAAATTTGTAACATGTATAATATTTTGAGCAAATTTAATATACCCTTCAACAGCTAAAGACTTTGCTTCGTGGGCATCATAAAAATGATCAAAAATAGAATTCCAAGTATTTCCATCATCTTTTTTTAAATCTCTTGATTCATATATGAATTTAACAAAATCTATATTTTCCTCAACATCAGTTACATTTTCTCTAAATGTTAAATAAAAATCTTCGAATTTTTCTGATAACTCAATTAGAGTACCTAATCTTTCATAAAAATTTGCAAACCCTATTTTAGTTGTTAATGTTTGAGAATTCATATTATAATGGGAATTTAAAGAATCTAATTGATATAACAATGAATTGTAATTTATATGTTTTATTTTCTCTTCAAATGTTTCTACTAAATCAGTTATCGACATTAAAAAAGTTCTAAAAATAGGTTATATATAAAATTAAAGTTTAAAAAAATAAAGAAAATTATTCGTCAGCTTCTCGTCTGATAACTTTTATAGTGTCTAATTTAACTGTGATTGGAATTAGAACTACTGCTTGAAGAAGTTCTACTACTGCTTCTTCTTTTGATTTATCAACTCTTGTGACTTTACATTTTTCACGTTTGAATGGTCCAGAGATTATTTCAACAATATCTCCTTTTTGGATGTTGATTTCTCTTTTAACTTGTTCAAGCATGTGTTCAATTTCATTATATTGAACTTGTTTAGGTAATACTCCTCTTGCATAAGGAATATTGAAAGCTGCCTGTTCTGCATCAGCTCTTGTTTCTGCTTCAACAAAAATATAACCTCTCATACCATGAGCTTTTATGACAGAATATACTCCTAATTTCTTCTTTTTAGCATTACTTGTAAGAAATTCCATTACTTGGTCTTCTCTATTTGCCGTTGTCCTAATTGCAAAAATGTTAGGTTCGACTTCTTGTGTGGTTTGTTGTGCTTCTGTCATTAATGATCCTCTCCTAAAACATGTGTGTTGTTAAATTGATTACAAAACCAATCAATCCAATAACTAGCATCCCTAGAGCTGCAACTTTTAGTGTAGCCATAAATTCTTTTTGTGATGGCTTTTTAGTTACTTTTAGTACTCTTTTACTTTCCAATATGAAATTTCCTAATTTACCCATGTAGATACCTCTTTTCTTTGGTTTCGAAGTTTATTTTTATATTTTGCTGTTTGGATATAAAATTTTAATCTACAAATTCTATTCCTAATTCAGTTTCAATTTCCTTCTTCTTTACTTTTCCTAATTGTCTTTTTTGTCCGAAAATCTGTGTACTATTTACACCTGTTACTATAAGTATTACTCTTATTGATCCTTCAAGATCTGGTGAAATTTGAGCTCCCCAAATTATTCTTGCTTCTTGATCTAATTTATCAGAAACAGTTTCAACAACTTTTCTTGCTTCTTCAAGCGTCATATCTGTTCCACCTGCAACATTGATTAGAGCGCCATTTGCTCCACCTACATCAACATCTAATAATGGATTAGTCAAAGCTTTTTCTACTGCTTCAAATGCTCTATTTTCAGTATCTGATTCACCAACACCTATAAGTGCGACTCCTCCTCCACCCATAATTGCTCTTATGTCAGCAAAGTCAAGGTTTACTAATCCTGCTTTTGTAACTAGTTCAGCAATTCCTTTTACTGCATTTGTTAAAATTTCATCAGCTACTTTAAAAGCAGTATGAAGTGGTAAATCTGGTGCTAATTCTAATAATTTATCGTTTGGAATAACAATTAATGTATCTACACTTGCTTCTAATTTTTCAAGTCCAAGCATAGCATTTTCATATCTTCTTTGTCCTTCCATACTAAAAGGAGTTGTGACGATTCCAACAACTAATGCTCCTTGTTTTTTTGCCATTTCAGCAACTACTGGTGCACTACCTGTACCTGTTCCACCACCAAGACCACATGTAATGAATACCATATCTGCTCCAGCTACTGCTGTTTTTAATTCATGTTCGCTTTCTCTTGCAGCTTCTTCACCTATTTTAGGGATTGAACCTGCACCGAGACCTTTAGTCAAATCTCTACCAATAAGTATTTTTTTATCAGCAGAAGTGTATAATAAATCCTGAGCATCAGTATTTATAGCAACTGTTTCTGCACCTACTACACCTACTTCGACGATTCTATTGATTGTGTTATTACCTGCACCACCACAACCTACAACTTTAATTGTAGCTCTTTGTTTAGATAATAATTCTTCAAGTTCAGCATCTAGAACATTTTCCTTTCTCGGATTACTTATTACTTTTGGAGAAAAAGGTGTTTCTTTTTTTTCTTGTCTATTAAAATTGTTTGGTATACTATTAACGTATTCTTCCATAATTAAATCTCCCCCACCTAGGTTTGTTGATAATTCTCCCTCTTTTTTAAGTAGATAAATATTGTACTTTATATTTAAGCTTTTCTCTTTGTTGAGATATTTAAAAAAAAGGATTTTATAATTTTTTTATTCTTTTTGATAAATTTGAAATAATAATTAATGATTATTTAAATACATAGTAAGCTCCTTTGTCGCTTACAAATTTTAAAAATATAAACCAAAAATCACGTATGAAAATAAAAAATTAAATTAAAAAAGAAATTATTCTTTCTTGTCTGTTTCTTCTTTAACTGGTGGAATTGCTTCTTTTTTTGATTCGACATTTTCTACTTTTTTAGAAACAGCTTTTTCAGTTTTTTCCTTAGGTTGTTCTTGTTTTTTAACAATGAATTTAACAGATTTTATTTCAGGAATTAAATCAAGTACTCTTTTTTCAAGCTGAGGGTGTATTTGCTCTGGCAGAACTGAAGTAATAGTAATTACTTTTGCCTTTTCATCATATTTTGTAACAATGTCTGCAAAATTTAGTTCTAATTTAAAAATAGATTTTACTTTTTCATCCATATCAGTTACAATTCTTTTGACTTCTACATCATATTTAAGATCCTTGCTTGATAATGGGTGATTGAAATCTACAATTATTCTTCCGCCACTCACATTTCTTACTAATCCTCTTTTACCATCGATTTCAACTTCAAGACCTGGATAAGGTCTAATTTTTTCTTTTATAAAGAATTTCATAGGAATTAATTTAAGTAATTTCGCGGATTTTTTACCAAAAGCATCTACGTCTTTGATATCAACAGAATATTTTCCTTCTTTTTTTCCTATAAGGTATGCATCAAGTCCTTTTAATAAATGTCCCATCCCTAAACAAACTACAATAGGGCCATATTTTGCATTTTCAGCAAATATTTCATTGTCTTTTGCAATTTTTTCATCGGTAGTATCAAAAACTACATTATCATCAACAATTGTACCTGTGTATTCAACTTCAATAAAATCTTTTTCTTTTAAAATCATTATAAAACACCTACGTTTTCTTTGGATTCATATTACTTTTATAAATTCTTTGGTAACTTTTCTTTTATTAATTTTACAGTCTCTTCAATACTGATTTTACTACAATCAATTATGGCATCATAATTATTCAAATCCTTAAAATCATAGTTGTAATATCTCATCCATCTTTCTCTATTTGAATTTTCTCTTTTTACTATATTTAATTTTGCATCTTCGATATTGGTATAACTTTCAGCTTCTCTTTTCATACATATTCTTTTTGCTCTAGTCTCTATGTCTGTATCTAGGAATATTTTAAAGGAATTAGGTATGAATAATGGTGCAAGCCATGAATCAAAAACAAAATTGTCTTTTTCTTTCCCTAGTTTTTCAACCTTTGCATCTATCATGTTGTCAATTGAAGGGTCTTTTTTTTCAAGCTCTCCTAGTTCAACAATAGTCAAACCTTTTTCTTTAGCAATTTCTCTTTGCATGTCTCCTGTGGAGTAATGTGTATATTCTAACTCTTTTGCAAGTATTTTTGCAACACTGCTTTTTCCTGATCCTGCTACACCTGAAATTGTAATTATCATTTTATTCTTTTGGAGTAATATCTTCTATTTAAAGTTTTTTTAATTGATATTGTATTGAATTAATCATAAAATCATAAATTTAACATTATTTTACAAAAATTTATCAAAAAAAATAAATTTAGGTAATAAAATAATAAATATTTCCCATTTATGCAAAAAATAAATAAATACGATTTATATTTAAGATAACTTATCACATCATTCATGGGGCAATGTAAAATTTGTACAAAAGATAAAGTTAAGTATGATGAAACTTATTTTATAATTAATGACACAAAACCTAGGTGCTTTCATGATATTTTTATACTACCGAAACTTATTTAATCAAGTAAATTCTTATTGTTGTCATGTCCAAGATTAAATCAATAGATACTCCTCTTTCTGAAATCACTTTAAGGAGATATGAAAAACCATATAATTTAAAGAGGAGAGATTTGGTAAGAAAATTGACATTAGGGATGGGTTTGCTAAATCCTGGAGATTCTAGAGATGTAATTGTGGATATTCTATGTATTTTACTTGATGCAAGAAAAAATAAAATTAAACTTTCATCAGAAACAATTAGGGGAAAAGTAATCGAATTTAGAAAAGAACATAAATTAGACTATAATGGGACTGCATCTTCGAATATAAGACGACAATTAAAGAGATTAAGAGAATTATTTTTAGTTGAAAAAGTAAAAAATGATTATATAATTACTGAATTTGATACTTGTTTATCAACATTTGAAGATAAAATTGAAAGATATTTAATTCCTAGTATAATTGAAAGGTTAAAAAATTATATGAAGGAAGTTGATAGAGAGTTTGGCGAGAATGAATAAAAGATATGCTTTTTTAATTCTATTATTTTTAATTATTATTTGTGGTTGTTCTTCAAAAAATGAAGGAAATTCGTTATTTAAATTAGCGATAGAAGGAGATGCACAAGAAAGACAAGAATATTTAGATTTTATAAAACCAGAAATGGAATCATTAAATAACTTAATTTATCTAAATATTGACGATGCATGTAATATTTATTATTCACCGTCCGGGTTTAGTTGTGAAAATATAAATAAGAAGATTGCTAGTACTTTTTATTATTTAGATGACACAAATAAAGTCTTTGTAAGCCCTTCTGATTTAGTAAGAGAACATATAGATTACATAATTGATTCCACAAAGACTGAAATAAAATCAGACATCATTATTTATCCTAATTTTTTTGATAGTATATTGCACGAGCTTGAAGACAATGCTAAATCATCCATGGGTCATGAATTAAGTCACGTAAAATTTATCGATAATTATATGTCTGATGAAATAGCATTAAAATTTGCAAGTTATGAATTTATTGATAAATCTGACTTTAGATTTAAAATATATAATGAAATTTATGCTTACTATAATCAATTCAAATATAATGATGAAAATAATTTGAAAATTTCTGATGAGTATGAGGAACATATAAATTATTTTTATTATAAATTTTATTCATATATGGTTATTTATTATAATAAATTAAATGATAATGATAGCAAGAAAGTATTGGTAGATTTTTTTATGCCTTTTTTATTAGAATTACAAATTAATGATGAAAATATAATACAATTTGAAAATGGAAAATACTATTTAATTTATGAAAATAATGAATATTTATTACCTGAAGAATTAAATAATAAGGTTAAAGATTATAGTGTCAATGATTTAGTAAAAAAGAACATAAAGATAAGTGACTATGAAGATACTACTTATCGTCATATAAATACTGATGGTTTTAAAAATATTAATTCAATTATTGGTTCTGGAATAATTTAATATTTCCTATAATTTTAAATATCTTATTTCTTTTTCTTTTGTTTTATGTCACTAAATACAAAATTTCTACATATGGATTTAAAAAATCCAGTAATTCTGGCATCAGGTATAATGGATATATCTGCATCTGCAATGCGTTTTTGCATTGATTGTGGTGCAGGTGCTGTTGTTACAAAATCAATAAGTCTTGAACCAAGATTTGGTCATAAAAGCCCAATAATCATAACAGAAGAGTCTTTTATGATGAATGCTGTTGGATTATCAAACTCAGGAGTTGTTGATACTATTGATGAGATTAGAGAATATAAGAAGATGTGCAATGAACCAATAATAGCTTCTATTTTTGGAAAAACTGTCAAAGAATATGCAGAAATGGCAAAAAAAATTACTGTAGCAGAACCTGATTTGATAGAAGTAAATATTTCATGTCCTAATGTTGAAGATGAATTTGGAAAACCATTTTCAATGCAATGCGAATCAGCTGCACAAGTAACAAAAGTTGTAAAAGAAAATACAAATATTCCAATTTCAGTTAAATTAAGTCCAAATGTTCCAAATATAGGAGCAATTGCAAAAGCATGTCAAGATGCAGGAGCAAATGCAATTTCAGCAATAAATACAGCAGGTCCTGGTTTAGTAATTGACACTGTAACTGCTAAACCTATATTGCAAAACAAAGTAGGTGGTGTATCAGGTCCAGCAATAAGACCTTTAGCTGTAAAAGCTGTGTGGGACATATACGAAGCTGTTGATATACCTATTTTAGGTATTGGTGGAATTACATATGGTAATGATGCAATTCAAATGATTATGGCAGGTGCAAGTGCAGTTCAACTTGGAAGTGCTATTTATTATAGAGGAAATGATGTTTTTAAAAAAGTAAATGATGAAATAAAAGAATTCATGGAAAAAAATAATTATTCAAGTATTAAAGATATAGTGGGGATAGCTCATGAAAACTGATCATATTAAAGAACAACCCATGATGGTTGAAATTACAAAAATAGAAGATGAAGCAGAAAATATAAAGACTTTCTATTTAGATGTAGGTTTAAAATCCAAACCTGGACAATTTGTAATATTATGGATTCCAAGACTAGATGAAAAACCATTCTCAATTGGTTTTGATAATGAAAAAGAACTTAGATTGACTATTGCAAAAGTAGGTGAATTTACTTCCAAATTATTTGAATATAAAGTAGGGGATAAAATAGGAGTTAGAGGACCATATGGAAAACCATTTAATATTGAAGGATTGGAAAATAAAAAAATTGCTTTGGTAGGTGGAGGATATGGTGCAGCACCATTATCTTATTTAGCAGCAGAACTTGCTAAAAATAATAATGAAATTCATTTTATAACTGGAGCAAGAACAGAAAATATTCTAATTTATAGAGAAAAACTAGCAAATAGTGGTTATAATCTTTATTATACAACGGACGATGGTTCATTTGGTACCAAAGGATTTGTAACTACAGCATTAAAAAAAATTTTGGAAGAAAACAAAATGGATAAAATATTCACAGTTGGCCCAGAAATGATGATGAAAGCAGTTGTTGAATTATCTGATGAATATAATGTTGATTGTGATTTGAGTCTGGAAAGATATATGAAATGCGGCATAGGTGTTTGTGGTGTTTGTTGTGTTGATCCAATAGGAATTAGAATGTGCAAAGAAGGACCTAACATTTCAAAAGAAATTGTCAAAAAAATTACTGAATTCGGCAAATATCACAGAGATGCATCGGGTAAAAAGGTTTATTTTTAAATTAACGACCTGCATTATTTTTTGTTATTAGTTCTAATGATTTTTTAGAATCAAATCCAATTCTAGGTACGTCATGTGCTCTTAAATAAGTATTCGACCCTTCAGGTTTTGAAACTATTGCAGTTACTTTTTTACCTGCTTGTTGAAGACCATTTAGATATACTGTAGCCCAAGGGAACGTTTGAACATGTTGACCTTTACCTTGACTCACTATTGCTTCTGTAACAACATATGTCATTTTATCTTGGGTGCCTTCCCCTTCAATAAATACGTGATCTTTAAAATGAGGATTTGTTTTTTCATCACCTAAATATTCCATTAATTCTTCATATTCAAGTCGTTCTTGGTCTTCTTTTAATTTTCCATTACTTACATATGTAATAATTTTATCCATTGCTATTGGGTATGCTGTTGTGTCATTTGGTGTATGTATGAATCTATCACTATGTTTTTCGTATAAATATTTTAAAAAAGGATCTGGGTCACGTCCATCTACTATTGAAAGATCAGATAATAAATAAAAAGCATGCTTTAATCCATTTGGATCTGTTAAACCATCAATAATTTCTATATAAGTTCCAGTAGTATTTGTTGTATATAAATCATATAATGCAATTTGTGATCTTTTCAGTAATAATTTATCAAAATCCCAAAATAATTTTCTCATTTTAGTATGTGTTTCATCCATTTGAGTCCATGTTGGTAATAAATTCCCATCTTCTATAGGTGCTTGGTCTTTTTTGAAATTTGGAATTCTAAGATCATACATCGCATTAGGTACAAATTCAAATTCTGGACTCAATAAATCTAAATCAGCCATTAAACCAACAATGAAGTTATTTGCATCTGTATAAGGTGTTAATGTTGCTAATCTCTTAGCTATTTCTTGTTCTTCTGATTTTCCATTTTGTTCTTTATCCATAATTAGATCTTCTAAGAGTAAATCTCTTCCTTTAATTTCTGTTCCTCTTAAATGATCATTTGCACCAGCATGGTATATGTAAATATCGTCATCTGATAATTCAAGTTTTTCATCTAATTTTTGAGAATAGGATTTTTTATCTCGTTCATAATGTTCATAAACAACATTAATATTATCCATAGTAAAACCTATGGGTGTATCTATTTCCCTATTTCTTCTTCTAACCATTATATAGTGAAGATTTTAATCTTATATTTAAATCCATTCCATAACCATCATATTTTAATAATCAAAAAGATTTTCTTTTTTCATGGCATTACTAATTAAAAACGGAAATGTGTTCTTTGAAGATAAATTTCAAAAAGTTGATGTTCTAATTGGCGAAACTAAAATTGTCAAAATTGCACCAACAATTAAATTAGATTGCAAGACTATTGATGCAACAAATAATTATGTTTTACCTGGATTTATTGACATTCACGTCCACATAAGAGATTTTGAATTATCCTATAAAGAAGATTGGTTAAGTGGATCTAAAGCTGCAGCTGCAGGAGGAATAACAACAATGCTTGATATGCCAAATAATAAAATTCCTTTTGTTACTGTAGATAGATTGAATGAAAAATTTAAAGTAGCATCTGAAAAATCAATAGTTAATTTTGGAGCATATATTGCAGCCACAAATGATAATGTAGAAGAAATAAATAATTCTGACCTTAAAAATGTTAAATTGTATTATGGTGAAACAACAGGGAAAATAAAAGTTGATGATACTGAAAAAATATTTAAAAACTTAAGAAAAGATATACTGATTATTGCGCACGCAGAAGATAATAATATAATTGAAGAAAATAAACAGATGACTAATAAAAATAAACTAAAATATCATTCATTAGTACGGGATGCAAGAGCTGAATCAACTGCAGTGACTTACATGATTGAATTATCAGAAAAATATGATAGAAATATTCACTTAACTCATATTAGTTGTGATGAATCTATGCAATTAATTATTGAAGCTAAAAAGAAAGGATTAAAAATTACATGTGACACTTGTCCACATTATTTGTTTTTTGATGAATCATTATATGAAAAGGCAGGAAATTTTGCAAAAGTAAATCCTGCATTAAAAACAAAAAAAGATCAAGAAGCTCTTTGGTCACACATTAATAACGATTGGATTGATTGTATGTGTAGTGACCATGCACCACATACTATCGATGAAAAATCTGGAGATTATGAAAATTGTGCTGCTGGCTTTCCAGGAGTACAGACAACATCTCAATTGATGCTTAATGCTGTAAATGAAGATAAAATATCACTAAAAAAAGTAATTAGTCTTTTAGCAAAAAAACCTAGTGAAATTTTAAAAATAAAAAATAAAGGAGAAATAAAATTACAAAATGATGCTGATTTGATTGTTGTTGATATGGCAAAAGAAGATATCATAAATGTAGAAAAATTATTCTCCAAAGCTGGTTGGTCACCTTATGAACAAATGAAGACTAAAGGAAAAGTTATTACAACAATTGTAAATGGAAAAATTGTTTATGACAATGAAAAAATATTTGAAGAAAATAAAGGTAAAAAAATAGAATTTAGGTGATTATGTATGAAAGAAGAAGTAGCAAAAATATTATTAAAATTAGAAGCTGTAAAAATCAGACCTTGGAATCCATTCAAATTTACATCTGGGATGATTAGTCCTATTTATATTGATAATAGATATGTCATTTCATTTCCAAAAGAAAGAAAACAAATTGTAGATTATTTAATGCAATTAATTGATGAAAAGAATCTAGAATTCGATGTCATTGCAGGTGTAGCAACTGCTGGTATTCATTGGGCTGCATGGCTTGCTGCAAGATGTAATAAACCAATGATTTACATCAGAGGAAAAACAAAAGGTCATGGTAGACAGAATCAAGTTGAAGGAAAACTTGAACCAGGACAAAAAGTTTTAGTAATTGAAGACCACATAAGTACAGGAGGTAGTGCAATTATTGCAGTTGATGCAATAAGAGACGCAAACTGCGTAGTTAATGATTGTATTGCAATAACTACTTATGAATTTGAAAAAGCAAAAACTGCCTTTTCTGAAACTAAATGTAACATATATACTTTAACTGATTTTACATCATTAATTGAGATGGCATCAGACGATGGCATTATTGATTCTGCAGATAAAGATCTTGTTTTAAAATGGAATAAAGATGCGCTAAATTGGGCAAAACATAATAACATCGTATGAATAAAAAGACTGATAAAAAATGGTATATAATACTATTTTTTACAATGATGATTTGGGGAACTCAACCCCCCATTATTAGAAGTCTTAAAGATATATCTCAATTTAATGTTGCTTTAATAAATTTAACATCAGGGTTTATTATTCTTTTGATATTTTCAATATTTTCAAAAACAAAATTAAATATTGATAAAAAAGATTTTTCTAAAATTTTTGTAATAGGTATTCTTTTAGCAATGTTGCCTGGAGTAATTATTAATCTTGGCATTCAAAAAACTTCATCCATGGTAGGATCAATTATTGTTAATACAAACCCTATATTTGTTGCATTATTAGTTATGTTATTTGGCATTGAAAAATTAGATTTAAAAAAATTAGGATTAATAATTTTAGGATTCATAAGTATGACATTTGTCGTAATAGGTGGTAAAAGTTCATCATTAGATGTTTCATACATAGGTATATTATATTTGTTTATTTCTGCATTATCTATTGCATTAGGTACAGTATTAAGTGTACAAATAATTAAAAAATATGGGAGCTTTAAGACAACTTTTTATTTGACTACAATAGGATTTATTGGAATACTTTTAATGAATATTATAAATGGTGATATCGTACAATTATTTTCGCTAAGTTTAAAACAAGTTTTATTAGCAAGTTATATGGGTATTTTTACATCAGCACTAGTTGTTTATGTTTTTAATATGAGTCTATTATATATACCTACAACAAATGCTTCTATATTCAAATTATTTATACCTGTCTTTGCAACAACCTATGGGATTATATTTTTAGAAGAAGTTTTGAATATTTACATAGTAATAGGATCTTTAATATTATTTTCAAGTATAATTATGATTAGAAGATTAAAGCCTACAAAGATTTGATATATTTTATTAAATCACCATATATATTTTCTGAAAATTCTTTTTTATATTTCCTTGCATAATCCATTATAGTTCGATTGTCAATAATTAAATTTTTTTCTTGGAAAATATTTTTCAAATTATCACTTATAATAAAATCACTAAATTGAGTAACATTTTTAGGATTTTCAGAATATTTTGCTCTTTCGAAATCTAATAATGTAACTTTGTTTTTGTTATCAATCAATACATGTTTTAGTGGATGGTGCATTTCATATTTGTTTATTTTTAAATCATCTAGTTTTTTCATTTGATCAAATATTTTTAATATAATTTGTTTAATATTTTTTTTACTAGATATTTCTAAAAATTCCATAATGAATTTGCCAACTACGAATTCATAAGCAAAATAATTTTCTTTTGTAAATACTAATTTTGGTCCAATATCATATTTATTTAATTTTTTTAAGAATTGAATTTCTTTTATAATTGACAATGGTGCTTTGGATGTGTCTTTTTTTGCCTTTATTGCTATTTTTTTATCTTTATGAATTCCTGTAAAAATCATGCCTCTTTTTCCATGATTGAAGTATTTCAAATCAGATATTTTGTTTTTGTGGAATTCTTTTAAAAGTTCAGATTTTTTTATTAAGTCTATGTATAAATCTTCAAAAAAAATATGTTGTGTTTCTATTGTTTCTAATTCTAATAAATTATTTTTTACTATCTCTAATACTTTATGTCTTTTTGTTAAAGAAGAAGAAGTTATTAGTATATGTCCTTCATCATTTAAGAAATCTGCTGATGAATCCAAAAATTTACCTAAGACTTCATAACCTCTTTTCCCACCAAATAATGCTGGATCTTCGAAATCTTCATCAGGAAGATAAGGTGGATTAAAGATTATCAAATCAAATTTTATTTTTGGGATATTTTCAAACAAGTCTGATTCTATAAATTCAATATTTTTTATTTTCTCAATATCAGCTTCCAGTTTTGCAGCAACTAAAGCTTGTGGGTTGATATCTATTGCATAGACTTGTTTTGCTGTTTTTGCAGCACCTACACCTTGTATTCCTGAACCAGTACCCATATCTAAAACATTACCTTTAGAATACTTTTTAACTTGCTCTAATAACATGAATGAATCTTCACGTGGTAAATATACAGGTGTTGACATAAATAAAAGTGAATTGAGAGCCCATATTAAAATTTTTAGTCAAAAGATTTATAATTTTGACAATTATTTATTTTTCTAGGGTGTTTATATGTACAAATCAATAAATAATTTAGATGTAAGTGTTCCAACAAAAAAAACTCTTGTTACTAGAAACTTAAAAAATATTTCTGTAGAACAAAGAGAAAAAATACAAAAAGAAACTGAATATAATGTTTTTTCATTTCCTGCACAATTTCTATTAGTAGATTATTTATCTGATTCTGGTACGACTTCTATGACTGATAAACAATGGGCTGCATTGATGCTCGGAGATGAAAGTTATGGACGAAATACAGGGTATTATGTCTTACTTGATGCAATAAGAGACATTTTTGAAAGAGGAGATAATCAAAAGAAAATAATCGATTTAATATTACGTGGAGAAAAAGACGAAGAAAAATTAATGGAACATTTCCTAAAAAACTATGAAGGTGGTTTTGTCAATGGTGGAGTAAATCAATTAAAAAGACCAAATGCATTTATTTTACCCCAAGGAAGATGTGCTGAACATTTATTATTTTCAACAATTACAAAAATACTTCATGATGAAAATCCAGATAATAAATACTGGATACCTAGTAATGGTCATTTTGATACAACCGAAGCAAATATTCACACCAATAGAATAAATCCTGTAAATTTATTTTCTCCAGAAATATTTTCAGAGTTTGATGTTGAAAAATTAAATTCAGAAAATCCATTTAAAGGAAATATGGACATAGCTAGATTGATTAAATTTATTGAAGAGAAAGGCGCAGATTCTATTCCTATGATCTATTTAACTATTACAAATAATACTGCTGCAGGTCAACCAGTATCCCTAAAAAATATAAAAGAAGTAAAAGAAATAGCTGTCAAATATGAACTTCCTTTATTTTTTGATGCTTGTAGGTTTGCAGAAAATGCACGATTTATTCAAGAATTTGAAGAAGAATATTCTAACAATTCAATTCCAGAAATAATAAAAGAAATGTTTTCATATGCAGATGGATTTACTGTAAGTTTCAAAAAAGATGGACTAGCAAATATTGGCGGAGGGTTATTTTTCAAAGATGAAGGAATTTTCCAAAAAAGATTTTCTAAATCTATTGATATTGGCATAATGCTAAAAGAAATGCAGATTCTGGTCTATGGAAATGATTCTTATGGTGGACTTAGTGGAAGAGACATTATGGCACTTACCATTGGTTTATATGAAGTTGTTGAAAAGAGCTATCTTAAAGACAGAATTGGCCAAGTAAGAGATTTTGCATATAAATTAGCAAAAAATGGAGTTCCTGTAATACTTCCACCAGGTGGACATGCAATTTATATTAACATGGATAAATTTTTTGAAGGGACAGATACAAAAATAGATGATTTTAAAGGAGTAGGTTTTACCTTGGAACTAATTAAACATTATGGAATAAGAGGGTGTGAATTGGGGCCTTTTGCTTTTGAATGGGATCAAAAAACAGAAGAACAAAGAAAAGGAATACTTAATTTTGTAAGATTTGCGGTGCCAAGAAATATGTATGGTCCAGAACATATTGATTATACGGTGGCAGCGATTACTGAATTATATAAAAATAAAGATCAAATTCCAAAAGTAGAAGTTGTACGTGGAAAAGAATTACATCTGAGGCATTTTCAAAGTGGTTTGAAACCTGTATATTGAAGAAAACTTTTTATACTATATAAACTAAACAAAATAGATGATAATTCCTGATTATAAGAACTCTATTGTAAATTTAATGAGTTCAATTACTGCTTCAATGGGAGATAAACCTAAATATAAACCATTAAAGCAATTAAATCCAAAAGAAATTTCCAAATATAAAAATATAATTTTCTTTTTTTTAGACGGATTAGGGTATGATTATTTAGAAAAATATGGAAAAAGAACATTGATGTATAAGCATCTTAAAGGAAAAATAACTTCAATTTTCCCCTCAACAACTGCGGCATGCGCAACAAGTTATGTTACAGGAGTCCCAGTACAACAGCATGCAATAACTGGTTGGACAATGTTTCTAAAAGAAATTGGAACACTTACAGACATATTACCTTTTAATCTAAAAATAGGTGGTGAAGCACATTCTAAATTAGGAATTGAACCAAAGATATTTTTCGATCAAAAATCAATTTATGAAAAAATAA